>JANJUN010000038.1 GCA_024710565.1 Candidatus Altimarinota bacterium
CTTTTTTTGTCAAAAGAATTATAAAATTTGACAAAAAATTAAAAAAATATACAATTTTTGATGTAATTTATTTTTTAACATATGAATATATGAAATTACAAAATAAAAAAGGGTTTACCTTAATTGAGCTCTTAGTAGTAATTACCATCATCGGTATTCTTGCTACTGGTGCGACTACCGTGTATACTTCTCAAATCCAAAAAGCGAGAGATACTACGAGAATCAATGATATTAAAGCATTACAATCTGCTGTAGAACAAGTATATCAAGATAGAGCCGAATATCCACCTACATCAAATTATTTCTTAGTAGATGGTTCTGTATCTGCTTGAGTATCTGTAAAAACATATATGCCTAAAGTTCCTAGAGATCCTAAAAATGGTCAAGCTTGTAATAGATGAAACAATGCTAATACTCCTGCTTGTATTTATTCTTATATTACATGACCAGATTGAAATGGTATAAAAAAGGGTGCTTATATTTTAAGTACTGCCTTTGAAGCAGAATGAAAAATTAAATCTGATGGAACTAGAGATGGATGAAAATCAGATAGAAGATGGGAAGTTTGAAATGGACTTACCGTAACTTCATTAAGTGCTCCAGATTGGACTTATGATGTAGCTCAAGAGGCCTATTTTAGAACTGCTACTTGAGTATCTACAACAGCTGGTGCTACGTTAGCAAATGATTGGACAACAGAAAATGTGATTATCGCCATCAATTGAGATTAATAACTTTTCAATTTTTTAACTAAAAAAATCTGAAAGCTTCGCTTTCAGATTTTTTTTACATTAAATCTCATTTTTTTGCATACTTAATGGCAATAAAGTCAATTCAATATACTTGTGACAAAATCATTGAGTGCAACCTCATAGATAGACAAAAGTCTATTTTTTTTTGTTTATAAATCTGGTAGGTTTCTTTCATAGTAGAAGTTATTTCTACTCAAGGTTGTATAAACTGAGACAAAAATTTAAAATCATTAGCGCTATCATCTCAGGTGTGAAAACTATGAGGAAGTAAAACTATTTTTCATCCTGAATTTAAAATAAAATCAATAATTTCATTTATTACAGTTTTTTCATTGTTTAAATATCAACTCCTCAGAGCCAATCAGACTCTTTTTCCTGAAAAATCAATCCCCTTTATATCTCAAAGAAAAAAAGTATTTGCCTCTATTTTTTTGAGTAAAAAATTTGTTGCATAATTCTCAAGTCCTACGCTTCCATTATCTGAAAAAACGGGATCTAGGATAATTTCTGATTTAATTTCTAAATCTTTCAGGAATTCAAAACTCGCATTATCTCTGACATACACCTCTTTTGCTTTTGAAAAAATCTTTTTGATGAGTTTCATATTTTTTTCATATTTTATATCGATACTCACTCAAAAAATAATGATTTCTTTTTTCAGCATTTTTATGATTTCTGTTCTAAAAAGCCACTGGTTAAGGGGATTTGAATAGTTTCCGGTTTCATTATCAAAAAAAATTCCTCCTCATCATATCACTACGCTATCTGCCCATTTTATTGTCTTTATAAAATAGTAATAATTTCTTGCATTTCTGAATATATTTTTTGGTTTTTTAATTCCAATTGGAAAATACTCAAGATATTCAAGATGTTCATCAGTAAAAAAAATATCGGATAAATCATAGGTAAATATTTTGAACTGTGTATCCCTACCATACTTTTCTCTGAGTATTTGTATTTCATTTTTTAAAATCAATTCATCTCACAAATTTTGACATCCGACTGACATCATAATAGCAATATTCATAAAGTTTTTGTAAAAAAGTATTTTTTCAGTAATATGTGAAAAATAATATAATAAAAATTACTTTTTAAACAAGAAAAAATGAAATTCCTCCTTACGTGTAGTGCTTGACTCGAAGCCATTGCAAAAAATGAAATTATAAAACAATGATGAAATATCGTAGAAGTGAAAGATAGATTGGTGTTTTTTGAGTGAGAAAGAGAACTTATGGCAAAGATAAATCTCTGGTCAAGAGTGGGGAATAAATTATATATCGTCTTAAATGAAGAAAAAAATATAGATAATTTTGATGCTCTCTATGATATGGTTCATAAAATAGATTGGAAAAAATACATCAATAGATACTATCCAGTAGTTATAAAAGCAACTTCTATAAAATCTATTTTATCAAGCACTCCTGCAATTCAAAAAATTACCAAAAAGGCTATCGTTGATAAAATGACTCACAAATCTGGAAAAATAATGCCAGAAGAATCTGATAAACCGATCTTTGAAGTATTTACATTTTTTATGGATAATACTGCTTATATTTTACTAAATACTTCAGGTGAAACTCTCTACAAAAGAGGATATAAAGCCGATACCTGAGAAGCTCCGATAAAAGAATCTCTTGCTGCCGCGCTGGTAATACTTTCTAATTGGAAATATTCAGAAAATTTTTACGATATTTTTTGTGGAAGCGGTACTATTGCCATTGAAGCAGTTATGTTTGCAAGAAATATAGCTCCTGGACTCTATAGATATTTTTCTTTTGAAAATTGGGATTTATTGCCAAAATGATATTTTGATGAACTCAGAAAAGAAGCAAAAGAAAAAATTTTCCCTAAAAAATACTCTGTTATAGCATCAGATATTGACGAAGAAGTATTAGAAAAGGCTCGTATAAATGCAAAAAATGCAAAAGTAGATGATAGTATTACATTTCTAAAAAAAGATTTCAAAGAATATAAAAAAGAAAAAATGACGGGAACTCTTCTCTCTAATCCACCCTATGGACTCAGACTCAAAGATGATGACTTAAAAGGATTATACAAAGATATCAATATGATTTTAGACAAAAATAAAGAACTTTCTGGAGGAATTATCACTGCCTATCTTGATTTTGACAGCATCATCAATCAAAAAAATTTTAAAAAAAGAAAACTCTACAATGGAAATGAATTGTGTTACTTTTACGCAAAAAAATAAAGAATGTCTACAAACATTCTTTATTTTTAAAAGAGAAAAATTCTAAAATACTCTCAAGAATAAGTTGTTGATATTGGTGTAGTTTCTCTTCATCCAAAACTATTTTACTCCCGTCAATACTGTCTTTTGTTTCCTGTGTAGCAAGATTTCATTTGGTTACTTCTATGAGTGAAGATGGGATTTTTTCTACTAGATGGGTAGCTGAAAAATGGGTTTCAAATTTATATGCAACATCTCTATCAAGCAGGATATTTTTTGCATTCCAATTTTTTATAAAAATATTATCTAATTCTTGAAAAGAATGATAATTTCCATTTACATGCTGAGTGAGTATATTATCATTTCTGTGGCATCCAGAGTAGGCACATTGTAAAAAATTTTTCACATCATTTTCTGAAATATCTCGAGTTAAACACCAGTTTTGAGTATTATTTCTTGAGTTCATAGTATGAATATGAAGTCAGTAATGTGCTTGTGAAAGAAGATTTTCTATTTCTTGCATAGCACTATTATTGATAGTTTCCCAAAGTTCTCTTTTTACAATATCTGGAATAGCTCTCTCTGGTATTCTATTGAGATCACAAAAAGCTCTTGGAACCTCCCCTATAATGAGCAAAACCTTGAGTTCGGGTTTCTGGAGAGTCAGTTTCTCAAATATTCATAAAGAAAGTTCTCTGCTTCCTAAGTCTGCTTCATGTCGTATATAATTATGTAACAGTTCAGAGGAAAAATAATTTCCAGCAAATGTTTCTTGTATAAAAGGGATCCACTGCGTAGAATCTCACGCATGAGGAGCGAAAAGAAAAAAATCATATTTTTCTCCAGGAAGGAGTTGATGGCTAGAAAATATTTGGTGTGTTTTCATATATCTCAAAAACAGAAGGAAAATATAAAAACTAAAAAACAACTCTAAAAACAATGCTTTTTTATGTGTTTTTTAGCAAAGTAATACTATTTTCGCAGTATATAGAAGGCGTGAAAATTGTCAAAAAATTATATATTTTTTACTACATATGGAATGATGTCCTGAGCGGTGAGTAAATTTGAAGGAAGATTTGATAAAATTTCTTCTACTTTTTTTGATTGATATCACATCATAGTAAGCGTAGTGAGAATTTCTTGTTTTAAAGAAGTATCCAAAGAAAATGTATTTTTTGCTGAAATTCCTGACGTCATTTTTTGAGAGAGAAAACTTTTTATGATTTCTTTGTCTGATAATTCCAGCACTATCTTTTCCGCCATCTTTTTTCCTACTCATTTTATGGATTCAATGGTTTTTTTATCGTCTTCCAAAATAGCAGCCTTGAGACGACTTGATCATAAAGACATAATATTTTGAGCCACCTTTCATCATACTCCTGATATTTTTATAAGTTCTTTAAAAAGAGTTCTATCGTCAAAACTAAGAAATCAAAAAAGGGTTTGTCCATTTTCATTGATATTGTGATAGATAAAAAGTTCTATTTCTTCTTTTTCATAAATATGTGCATAAATGAGTTCATTGATAATAATTTCATACCCAACTCCACTTGAAGTTAATATGATAGTAGAGGTAAGTTCTAAATTTTTAATTTCTCATTTGATATAAGAAAGCATAGAAATAATATTAAAAATAAATGTATGGTTATTGTAGTAAAAACAAATTAAAAATCAAAAAGTTTGTATTTTTTAATATTTTCATATAATTAGCAAGTTCAAAAGGATGATGGAAAAAATATCTTTTTCTTTCATTTTTTTCTCTTTACTCTTTATCTAATATATATGATTGACGACATAATCAAAGCTATTTTTTGAGATCCAGATAAGAAAAAAATCAAATATTACTCTCAAATAGTAGAAAAAATTCATGCTGAAGAAGAAAAATTTGCTTCTTTTACCCTTGAGGATGTAAAAAATAAAACCGAAGAATTAAAGGCTCTCTTTAGCGGACTTCATTTTCAAAATCCTGAAGATAGTAAAAAAATAAAAGAAACCCTAAAAGAAATTATAATTCCTGCATTTGCAAATCTAAGACAAGCTACCAAACTCATAAATGGTCAAGAATTTGAGCTTCCATCAGGAAAAAAACTTCTTTGGAATATGATTCCTTATGATGTTCAACTTATTGGTTGAATGGCCATTCATGACGGACAAATAGCAGAAATGAAAACCTGAGAATGAAAAACTCTCGTAGCTACCCTTCCTGCTTATTTAAATGCGCTCACTGGAAATCCTATTCATATCGTTACGGTAAATGATTACTTGGCAAAAAGAGACTCTGAAGAAATGGGAGTTCTCTATCAATCTCTTGGACTGACTGTCTGAGTAATTACTCATAATCAAAATCCAAGCGAAAAATATACCAACTACCACTGCGATATCGTATATGCTACGAATAATGAAATGGGGTTTGATTATCTCAGAGATAATATGGTTACGAGAAATGAAGATAAAGTAATGAGCAAACCTTTTTTTGCTATTATCGATGAAGTAGACTCTATTTTAATTGATGAAGCAAGAACTCCTCTTATTATCTCAATGCCAGACAATGAACCAACGAGTAAATACATGCAATTTGCTCTTATTTCAAAAGAACTTATCGAAGGACAAGATTATAAAATTGATGAAAAACAAAAAACAGCAACATTAACTGATGACGGTATTTCAAAAATTGAAAAAATACTCAAAGTAGATAATATTTATGTTTCTGAACATTATAATGACCTCCACCATATTGAAAATGCACTGAAAGCGAGATCAGTATACAAAAGAGATAAAGATTATTTAGTTGATGGAAATGGAGAAGTTCTTATTATCGATGAACATACCGGAAGAGTGCTTTCATGAAGAAGATATTCAGAATGACTTCATCAAGCGATTGAAGCAAAAGAATGAGTGGAAATCAAAAGAGAAAGTAAAACACTTGCAAGCATTACATTTCAAAATTATTTTAGAATGTATTGGAAATTGGCTTGAATGACAGGAACTGCTAAAACTGAAGAAGAAGAATTTTATAAAGTATACGCTCTGGAAACACTCGTAATTCCAACCAATAAACCAATTGCGAGAATTGATAATCCAGACCTCCTTTTTAAAAATGAAAAAGGAAAATTTGATTACACGATCAAACTCATAAAAGATCTTCACGAAAAAGGGCAACCCGTTTTAGTCGGAACTATTTCGGTTGAAAAATCAGAATACCTTTCTGATAGACTCAAAGCTGAGTGAGTTCCTCATAATGTTCTCAATGCGAAACATCACGAAAGAGAAGCTGAAATTGTTGCTCTTGCTGGACAAAAATGAGCTGTAACTATTGCGACTAATATGGCCGGAAGAGGAACGGATATCAAACTCTGAGAATGAGTGAGAGATATCTGAGGACTCGTGATTTTAGGTACTGAAAAGCACGAAACCAGAAGAATTGATAATCAATTAAGATGAAGAGCTTGAAGACAATGAGATCCATGAATGACTCAATTTCTTATTTCTCCAAATGATGAAATCATGAGAATATTTGGTGGAGATAAACTTTTTGGAGTATTTAATTCTCCTATGTTTGCTTCCCTTCCAGATGATGAACCATTAGCTCAAAGCGGAATGCTCACTTCGAGAGTGACCTCTGTTCAAAAACAAGTAGAATGATATCACTTTGATTCAAGAAAACACGTACTTGAATACGATGATGTTATGAATAAACACAGAGAAATCATTTATGGAAAAAGAAATAAAATCCTTAATAGTGAAAATATTGACAGTGATGTAAAGGAAATGGTTTCTTCTCAAATTGAGAAATTTGTTTCTGCTCTCATAATAAAAAATATTTCTAGAGATGATATTATAAAAAAAGTAAACGAATTTGTTGGAATTGATTTAATCAATGATGTTGTTGAAAAAGATGATGTATCATGAACTCACGAAGAAAATTCTCTTTCTTCTTACATTGCAAAAATAGCAACTGAAGAAATAGAAAAAATCAAAGCAAATTTTAAAAATGAAGAAGATTTCTATGATTTAGAAAGAAGAATGGTGTTGCAATCTATTGATGAATTATGGATGAGACATATCGACTCTATGAGTAAACTCAGAGAATCTGTTGCCTTTGAATGATACGCACAAAAAAATCCACTTATTGTGTATAAAGAAAAAGCATTTTATAAATTTGAAGAACTCATCTGAGAAATAGAATACAAAACTACCAAAGCCATTTTTAGTGTAAAAACCGATATTGAAATCAAACAAATGGAGTTCAATGAAAAAGCTTTTATTGTAACCACTGATGAGGAAAGTCTGAGTATCAAGCAAACGACTCCTTCAAATCCTCTTTTTGTTCAACCTCAAAAAGAATCTTGAAACTCTTGAAATGGAAATAAGAAAAAAATAAGAGTATAAATAAAAAAGTTTCTGAAGTCTATTCAGAAACTTTTTTTTGATAAAGTCAAACAAAAAGTTTGCAAAAAATCGTGACTATATGATATAATAATATCGATTATTTTATAGGTAATAATTTTATTATGACTCAAAACAATTTTGATCCGTCTAAACTTGATATAGATTTTTCAAATCTTGAATCAGATACTCCATCTGTGAAAAAAGAGGAAGCAAAAGAAACTCCTCCATCATCTCAAAATGATATTCTGGGAAATATCTCTCCTGCATCTCTTTGAGGTACTCAGGAAAATAATATACCTGTTTCCCCAGCGGAAAAAAATGAATTAGATATAGGAGTTCTTTGAACTATTTTAACCGATGCCGAAATCAGACCTGACATATTAAAAAAAATCGATGAAGAAAAATCAGTTCAACACTCTTCTTGAGAAAATAAAGTAATTATTGATATCAATATCAACTCAATTGAAGATCTCTTGGAGATATTATTAAAAAATCAATATGACTTTTTTGCGATTGAACCTGGACAAGAATACGTAAAAATTTCTTTCAAAAAAGATTCGGTATTAAAAGATGCTAAATACATCAAATTCCCAACCTATATGAATCTTTTGCTCAAAGCAAAAACTATTTCTAAATTAAACTTAGAAAATACTACCGAAGAACAAAAAGGAAGTGGAATATATGAACTCAGAGGAAAAAATATTGATGTGCTTTCAAAAACAATTCCATGAGTTCACGGAGAAACTTTATTTGTAAAAGCAAAGTTATCGGAACAAAAAGTTGCCAAAAAAGCTCTTGAGAAAAAATCTATTTCAGCAGGAACTGCATTTTGATTTTTATGAGCCATATTATTTATAGCGCTCATACTCGGTGCTGCATTTCTTACATTTGTAATATTTAATGCAAAAACCCCTGAAGATGTAAGTTTTTTTGCTAGTCTTGGAATCAATCTCAATGACATCAACAGCTTCTTACTAAAACTCACTACGGTAATTTTTTCTATTGTTATCGTAATAGAAACTATTGTTTTAGTAATTGCTCTTTTTAAGGCTCTTTTTACCAAAAAAGAATTCAAAAGAAAAAGAACGGTATGATTTATCGTATCAACATTACTCCTTATTATTACGTTTTCTACAGCAAGTCTTTGGATGTATCTTGATAAAACTATCAGATGACTTCCAAATTGGTTAGAACTCTCATATGGAATGATTCAAATTTATGACAATAATCTTCTCAACGATGAAAAAATTGGGAAAAATGGTGCTATTATTCAGGATTATTCTTCTATAATCTGACCTATTGATTTAAAATTTGATGTGACCTATTTACAAAGAGAAGAACAAAGAATTGGATTTAAAATAACAAAATTTATTTGGAATTTTTGAGATGGAAAAGAGGCAGAAAGTCAAACTCCTGAAGTTATTCATACTTTTGAAAAAAAATGAAACTATAAAATATCACTTACTCTTGAATGAATAGACTCGAGATTTCCTGATAAATTAACCACAAAACCAGCTTCTGAAAATCCAGAGATTACGGTTTCTTATACTATTGATATTACAGAAAAAATACTAGAAAATGGAGGAAAAACAATTAGTTTTGATGCAAAAGACTTGAAGCCTCTCTGAGAAATTGAGTGGTATCTCCAAGAAGACCTTACAAAACCAGCATACGTTGGGTATATGTTTCAACCAAGTAAAATTTATTTTGAACCTGATCTCATTGGGATGAAAATAAAAAACTCAACTTCGCAATATATGAGTAGAATTTTTACTATCAGATGAGAAGAAGCTCAAATAGATGGAGAAATAATTCCCGAAGTATCTTTTAATAATGATCTAGAATATACCTTTAAAGTAGCAAATATTGAAAATAGTTTTGGAGATGGTTTTATTGAAAACTTTACCTGGATTATTGATGGGCAAGAAATAAAAAAACCTGGAGATGTATTGAGATTAGAAGAGTCTTCAACCGTAAAATATACCTTTAAAGAGTACGGAAGTTATGACGTAAAAGTAATTTTAACCAATTCAAATGGAAAATCTACTCAACTCACAACCAAAATACAAACAGCCAAAAAAATTAAACTTACCAATAATATCGACTTTTATGTGGGAGGAAAAAAATTAGATAATATAAAATATGATCCGAAAGTATTAGAATATTTTATATATGATATTGGAATTCCTAGTCAAATTGAATTAGATGCAAAACATGTAAGGGCTGATAATCCTCTCTATGCTCTAGAAGAGATTAAGTGGGATGTAGGAAGCGATGGAAGTTATGAAGGAGAGTGAAAGATTTTTACACACCAATTCAATTTTTGATGATTTGAAGAAGTGAGTGTAAAATATAAATTTATTCACAGAAGAAATAAAGAAGATATCGTTGAATTTACTCAAAAAGTAAACTTTGAATTTGTTGAAAAAGAAGCGATTGTTGATCTACAAATAAAATCTGATAGTGAATATGTTCCTGCTCTTGTTGCCTTTGATGCTTCACTGAGTAAAGTACAAAATGATAATATCGTAAAATTTATTTATGATTATGGTGATGGTATAGTTGAGGAAAGAGATGCTATCAATCCAGGACACAGATATTTAAAAGAATGAAACTACACCGTAAAATTAACCATAGTTACAAAAAGTGGGAAAGAATACTCTACCTCTAAAAGTCTCGTTTTAAAAACATTTGAGGCACAAGTAAAAATAAAAACGAGTATGAAAGAAGCTCCAGTCAATCAAGAAATAGATTTCTTATCGACTGATTCAACGGGGCAAATCATCAGATATCATTGGAGTTTTGGAGATGGAACCTTCTCATCAGAAGCAAATCCAAGTCATGCTTTTAAAAAAGCCTGAACATATAAAGTAAAACTCACTCTTGATTTTGCTAATAACAATGTCATGAGCGATGAAATGGAAATAGAAATAATTGAATAAAAAAAAGATGCTTCGCATCTTTTTTTTAAAATTCCCAACTTCCGTTCATAGAACTTGATTGTGAGTAATTGGTAACGGTTGATTCAAAGAAATTTCATTTTTCTGAATTATTATCTTGAAGTCTATCAAGATGTTTGTAAGGATTACTTATAACATCCGGATACAGAGGATTTATACCAAGCATACTTAGTCTGTTATTTGCTAGCCATTTTGTATAATTTTCTATATTTATATGACTCATACCGATAATATTTTTTCCTAAAATATGTTTTGACCATTTTATTTCTTGATCAACAGCCACATCCATCATATCAGTAATTATTTTTTCATTGTAAATACTTGGAAATTCTTTTTTAATTTCTTTTATGATATTAGCAAAAATAGTCACGTGAGTGAGTTCATCTCTTCTGATATAATTTATCATTCTATCAGTTGCCACCATTTTTGTTTGGTCTGCCAATGTATCAAAAAATGCAAATCCATTATAAAAATAAATGCTTTCGAGTAAAAAGTTGGCAATTATTCCGGCAAAGAAATTTTCATCCGTTGGATTATCAATAAATTTTTGATAAATTCATCCAATAAATGTATTTCTCTCGAGTAAATGTTTATCTTCTCTCCAAAAATAATATATTCCATCCCTGTCTTTAGAATCAACTACCGTTTCTAGAATAGTAGCATACGATTGAGAATGAATGGCTTCTTGGTAAGCTTGAATTGATAAAATCAAATTTACTTCTGGCGCTGTGATATAATCATTAAAATTTGGAAGATTTACCGTTTGAATTGAGTCAAGAAATATCAAAAATGATAAAATTCATTTATAAGCTCTTCTTTCATCGTCACTAAGTGCATTTTTAAATTGAACTGCATCTTCTCCAAGTCCTGAAACTTTTTCAGGAACCCAAAAGTTTCAAATCATTACTTGATACATACTTTTTGCCCAAGAATATTTTGTTGCATTTAATTGAAACAACCCAGTAGTATTTCATTTTATAATAGTTCTATTCCCAACTTCATCATTTCAAGATGGGTTAAATATTGGGTTTGCTAACATTTCGTGTGTCATATTTTTTTGTTAGTTTATAAAAAATTTTTATTTATTTCCGCTTAAGACACAAAACTCATGACTGAGCACGGTCCTTAGCTTAGTAAGATAAAACTCAAATTTTATTTTTAGTTTTCTATGTCAATACCCCCATCCTCGCTCTTGCGATTTTGGGGTTTTTAGGGCGCAATCAGCCCTAAATATTTTTCTTTCTTTTGATATCAAAAGAAAGAAAATTACCCACTACAACTTACACATTCACTCACTTCTAAACTCATACTTCTTACATAATATACTGTTTTAATTCCTTGTTTGTGTGCTTTTATGTAATATTCATACAATTCTCTTGGTGAAACTTTTGCTGGATTTATTATCCATTCAAAACTTATAGATTGATCAACCCATTTATAAATTACTGAAACCATATCAATTACATCGTTCATATTCATATTCACATATTCTTTATAGTACCAGAAATTTTCA
>JANJUN010000041.1 GCA_024710565.1 Candidatus Altimarinota bacterium
AGTTTTATTTTTGATCAATTCTTTCTCATCGGTAATAAAATTATCAATTCTATCGGTAATATATGAAAGTTTATTTCTTGATTCTGGGTCTGTTTTATCATATTTTCACATATTATAAACTCACAAAAATAACACCATTCACAAAGCAAAAAATGAAAGTAAATATTTCATTCTCGCTCCAGCCAGAAAAAACATCATTACCATGATTGGTCACAAAATCATAATAGACCCAAAATCTGGTTGGAGTCATAAAATCCCCACTACAACCAATAATAATATCAAGAAAGGAATAAATCATTCGTGAAAGGTATCTATTTTTTGTTTATATTTTTTAAAATAATATGCCAAGAAAATAACCACACTAAATTTCAAAAATTCAACCGGTTGTAATAAAAATGGTATTCCAGGAAGCTGAATCCATCAGGTAGCTCCATTCAAAGTTTCTCAAAAAAGCAGTACATAAATCATAAGCAGTAGATTCGCTCATAAAATATGTTTTGCATATTTTTCAAATACATTATAAGGAATTTTTACTAAAAAAAGAAGTCCTATAAGTCCTATAAAAACATGACTTATATTTCTTACTACATAAAAATAATTATATGCTTCTTCAATAAATCCTTTTTGTACTTGAAGATTGGTCACTCTAAAACTTCCATACACCGATACAGAGCTGATCATAATCATACCAAAAATAATCAAAGAAAATACCGCAAAAAATAATTTATAATCTACCTGTTTATTTAACATAATACTTTTTTAAAAATAATATTTTTATACAAAACTATATAATTGTACAATTCACGAAATTTCTGGAAAAAAAGAAAGTAAAATAATCTGAAGAAACCAAATAATAAATAAAATAATAATCGGTGTAAATTCAAATGGACCAAAAGTAGTTGGAATATGTTTTTTAATAAAAATATATACTGGATCTAATAAACTGCTTATAAATTGCGGTCTTATACTCCTCCCCATAAAAACAGATATCCAAGAGAGAATAACATCTCATATAACCAAGAGATAAAAAATTTGTAAAAAAATATATAATGAAAAAATCATTTCTGTCATAAAAATAAATGAAGGTATAAAATTATTTTTTAATATTTTTAAGCGAAAAATGTTCTTTCTTTAAAAAGGCATCTTTTGCTGCATCTTCTTGAGACTTTTTTTTACTTGAACCATTTCCACTCCCGATCATTGTTTCTCCAAGAAAGACTCAAGAAAGATAATTTTTTTCATGGTCAAGCCCACTTTCTTCCAAAACCTTGTACTCTGGAGTAATAAAAAAGACTCTTTGGGTATATTCTTGTAAGAGGGATTTATAATCTTTGAGTAAATCATTATCAATAATATTTTCTAAATTAGAATAAATATATTTTAAAATGAAATTTTTTGCCGCTTCATATCATCAATCAAGATATATAGCTCCGATAAAAGCCTCCACACAATTTGCTAAGAGATAGTCATTATTTCTTCATCCTCAAAGTTCTTCTCATTTTCCTAATATTAAATAATCCTGAAAAGATAAAGTACGTGCCACATCTGCTAAATGTTTTCCCTTTACTATAGAACTTCTATAATCAGTAAGTTGTCCTTCTGGTTTATCGGGATAGTCTTGAAAAAGTTTGGTTGTAATCACCAATTCTAGTACAGCATCTCATAAAAACTCAAGTCTTTCGTTGTGTTCTGGTGATAAATCTGGTTTTTCATTTACTAAAGAACGATGAACAAAAGCAAGAAGGTAATTATTGTAAGAGTGTGCATGAATGGATAAAAATTCTAATAATTTTTTTATTTTTGTAATATATAAGTCATTTTGAAAGAGTTGTTTTGTTATAACCATAATGATACGCTAAAGTTTAAAACACTAAAAGCAAAAAACAAAGTAATAAAAAATATTTTTATCTTTGAATTGTTATCTCTTAGTAGTATATTTATATTCATTTTTTTCAAAAAATAAAGTATTTTTTAAAATACTTTATTTTTTATTTTTTATTTTTTAAAAATAATTTTTGTGGATGTTTCAGTGTTAAAGTTTTGTAATTCCGCTTTTAACGTATCAATATCTCCAAGAACTTTATTTAAAACTCCGTTTACCATTTTTCTTGCAGAATCATCTCCATACACTTTTGAAATCTCTACTGCTTCATTGATAGAAACCTTTGCTGGAATCTCCTCTGGCAATAAAAGCATCTCCGTTACTCAGATAAATATTGGAATGAGGGATGAGAGATCAATATTTTCTACCTCAAACTTTGGAGCATACTTCCCTACTGTATAAAGAAGAAATGATTGATTATCCAAAATAAGTGTATGCATGATTTTTAAATATTCCTCATCTAATTCAGAAGTAAATACTCAAGAAAAAAATGCCTCTTTAAAACTTTCATCTTCTACTTTTGAGAAAGTGTCAGCATACAACATTTGATATAAAAATTTTCTAGTTCTCGCACGAGAATAATGAGACATACTTTTTGTAATAATTAAGAGATAATATCAAAATCGGTCTTTTTACAAAGACCGATTTTGAATGAAAGTAAAACTAAATTCTAGTAACTTTTTTATTTTTAGTTTTCACTTTATAAACTTTTCTACCATTATACATACCATCTACAGTAGCAAAATGAGAAAGTCCAATAGCTTCCCCAGCTTGATTAAATTGTAATTGAACTCTATTTAAAAGTTTTTTTGCTTTTAATTTTATCCAGTTTGTAGTTCTTCTTTTTGTTCTGGTTTTCGAAGTTTTCTTCTTAGGAGTTATTGTCATTTTTAAAACATTAATAAAATAAATACTGGAGAATTATATCGTTTTTAAAAATAAATCAAGTTTTTTTGCTGGTTTTTTCACTTTTATTCGTCAAAAAGTTTTTGAACTCTTCCTTTTATATCTTCTACCTCATCATCAGTAGCATGATTTTGTAAAATTCCTTCTAAATCTTGTGCTAAATCAAGAGAATGGACATGAGCATCTATTCTTGCATTTTGTATTTTCCCCATAATTATATACATAAAAAAATAAATAATACTAATGGCCATTAGTTGTTGTTATTGTAGTATAATTTCAAAAACAAATCAAGTTAAAATTTGAAAATTTATGAAAAGTGAGTACATTGTATTTGTTTAACAAATCAATAGAAAATTATGCAAAAAATTCTGATTATCGAAGATGATATTTGAATCTCAAATTCTCTCAAACTCTATTTGGAAAACTCTTCTTTCGATGTAGAAATAGAAGGATCTTGAACCTACGCTGTAGAAAAAATACTTTCTTGAAAATATGAACTTATTATACTGGATGTAAATCTTCCGGGAAAAGATGGGATTATGATTTGTCAAGAAGTAAGAAAAACCTCGCAAATCCCTATAATCATGCTCACCGCAAAAAATTCTGAACTCGATAAAGTTATCGGACTCGAAATTGGTGCGGACGATTATGTTTCAAAACCATTTTCACCAAGAGAACTCCTTGCGAGAATAAATAGTATTTTAAGAAGATCTCTCCAAAATTATAAAGAAGAAAATCATCTTTTAAAATTTGAAGATATCGAAATAGATACTCAAAAAATTCAAGTTATCAAAAATGGAAAAGAAATTCCGTTTACAAAAAATGAGTTTGAAATTCTTAAAAAAATCATTGAAGAAGATGGAAATATGGTAGAAAGAGAAACTCTGATGAAAGATATTATTGGATATGAAAACTATGCTTTTGATAGAACTATTGATACCCATATCAAAAATATCAGAAAAAAGCTTGAAAATAAAGATATTATTCTCACTATTAGATGACAATGATACAGATTAAATAAATAAAACTTTCACCATATTTTTTATCTTTTTTCTTTTTTACTTATATGACACTTTCTAGAAAAATTATTTTCTCCCTCTTATGAAGTATTTTTTTTATTGCTATTATCAATATAGTATCATTTTATTTTTTCTATAGTATTTTTCTTAAACTCTATTTATGAGAAAATCTAAAAACAAAAGATGAGATTACGAGAGATTATATAGATAAAATTATTGAGAAACAAGCTCTCGATGAAGTAGATAATATTTTTAATGATATTGAGATTCAATTCTTTGAGCTTTTAGAAAAAAATGAAGGGAAAATAAAACTCGATACGAAAGAAAATATTGATATTTTAGTAAATTATCTTTCAAAAGCATGAGTAAGTATTAAATATATTGAAGAAATTATTCCTCAAAATTATTTACAAAAAATTCTTGAAGATGTAAAGGATGAAAAAAGTCCGGAATATATATTCTTTAATCGTCTCATAAAAGCTATTTTTATCACGAATATTTTTGCTATTTTTATTTTGATTATTTTTTTATTTATATTTTCAAAAAAGATTATCTCTCCTATTGAAAAAACAACCTCCCTTATCAAAGAACTCAAGCTTGGAAAAGATTTTCGAATCATCAATTATTCAAAAAAAGATGAAATATGACTCCTCGTAAATGCTATCAACGGACTCAATATCAAACTTAATATCTGAGAAAATATTAGAAATAAACTTTTAGCTGATATATCTCACGAACTCAAGACTCCGATTACCGCAATTCAATGTTATATTGAGTGAATTAAAGATGGTGTTATTAAGTTGGATGACAAAATTCTCAATTCCATCATTGATGAAATGCAACGTCTCGTAAAACTCGTAAATACGATTATGGAATTTGAGAAATTTGAAAGTAAAAAAATCGATTTACATATAAAAAATGAAGATGTAAGATTTATTACAGAACAAGTAGTAAAACAATTCAGACAAAAATTAAAAAATACCAAGCAAAAAATCATCACTTCGTGACTCGATAAAAAAATACTTACCGATAAAGATAGTTTTATTCAAATTGTACAAAATATTATTTCTAATTTTATAAAATACGCCTGAGTATGAACTACTTTAAAAATAGAATTTTGAGTAAATTTTATACGTTTTAGCGATAACTGAAAATGAGTTCCGAAAACAGAACTTCCCTATATCAAAGAAAAATTTTATCAATGACGTCAAGAAAAAACAGGAAATATTGACGATAGAGGAATTTGAGTTGGACTCAGTATTATTGAAAAAATAGTTACTTCTCTTGGTTGGGAATTAGAAATCAACTCTGAAGAATGAAAATGATTTGAAATTAAAATAATTATTAGAAAATAAAAAAGAGAGAAAAATTATTTTTCTCTCTTTTTTATTAGTACA
>JANJUN010000048.1 GCA_024710565.1 Candidatus Altimarinota bacterium
GAAATCTCTTACTTATTCTTACGATATTTTCTTTTAAAGTCTCAAAACGAAATATATTTAGTACTTTCATAAGAAAAATAATTAAAAAGTAAACATGTATAAATATATTGTTTTTTTGATTATTGCAAGAGATAGTGAGAAGTACAATAATTTTTATACACTAAAAATACATTGTGGTATTTTTAGTGTATAAAAATTTTGCAATTTTTGAAAAACTATTATAGTTGTTATATATTAAAAATTATTTTTAAAATTTTATGACAGAAGCACAAAAACAATTACTTGAAAAACAACTTTGGAGTATAGCTGATACTTTAAGATGAAAAATGGATGCAGATGAGTTTAGAGACTATATTTTAGGTTTTATATTTTATAAATATTTATCTGAAAAAGTAACTTTAAAAGCTGATAAATTATTACATGAATGATGAATAAATAAATCTTATGAAGATTTACTTTGAAGTAATAATGAAACTTTAGAGATTTTAAAAGCCCTAAAAATTGAAGCAATAGATGATTTAGGGTATTTTTTATATCCACAAGAACTTTTTTCTTATATCGCTAAAAAATGAAATTCAACTTCTCAAAATGAAAGTGATAATTTTATACTTGAAGATTTAACAAAAATACTAAAAAATATTGAATCATCAACTATGTGAACTGATAGTGAAGATGATTTTGATAATTTGTTTGCTGATATGGATTTAACCAGTCAAAAACTTGGTAAAACTGTTGCTCTCAAAAATGAGCTTATAGCAAAAATTATGTGATATCTTAATAAAATTGATTTCAAACTAGAAGATAGTCAAATAGATGTGCTATGAGATGCTTATGAATATTTAATCTGACAATTTGCAAGTTGAGCTGGTAAAAAAGCATGAGAATTTTACACTCCTCAAGAAGTTTCAAAGATACTAGCAAAACTCGTTACATCAAATAAGAAAAAACTAAGAAATGTTTATGACCCTACTTGTTGAAGTGGTTCGCTACTTTTAAGAGTTGCAAAAAAAGTTGATGAAGTAGGAGCATTTTATGGTCAAGAATTAAATAATACGACTTACAATCTTGCTCGTATGAACATGATTTTGCACGATGTGAATTATAGAAGATTTGATATAAAAAACTGAGATACTTTAGAACATCCAGAACACATGTGAAAAAAGTTTGAAGCAATAGTTGCAAATCCTCCTTTTTCAGCTCATTGGAAAGCAAATGACCTAAAATTAACTGATGATAGATTTTGAATTTATGGAAAATTAGCACCAGCTACAAAAGCAGATTTTGCTTTTATTCAGCATATGATTTATCACTTAGATGATAATGGAACTATGGCAGTTGTTGTGCCTCATTGAGTGCTTTTTAGATGAGCAAGTGAATGACATATTAGAAGATATTTAATAGAAAATAGAAATTATTTAGATGCTGTTATTTGATTACCTGCAAATATATTTTTTGGTACTTCAATACCGACTTGTATTTTAGTTTTCAAAAAATGTAGAGCTAATCCAGATGATGTTTTATTTATTGATGCATCAAATGATTTTGAGAAAAATAAGAATCAAAATAGACTGAGAGAAGAAGATATTGAGAAAATAATTACAACTTATAAAAAAAGAGAAGAAATTGAAAAATATTCTCACAAAGCAAGTTTAGAGGAAATAAAAGAAAATGATTACAACTTAAATATTCCTCGTTATGTTGATACTTTTGAGGAAGAAGAACAAATTGATTTAGATGTAGTTGCTGAAAGACTTTTGAAAATAGAAGAAGAAAGTAAAGAAATAGATGAAAAAATTAAAAGTTTTTGTGAAGAATTAGGGATAAAAAGTCCTGTTTAGGGAATAAAAAAAGAGTTTAGCACCGTAAAATTACAAAAGCAAACACGAGAAATTAGGACGAACCAGACTAAACTCAAAAAATATTTTATATAAAATTTAAAAATATCAAATAAATATGTCAGATATGTCAGAAAAGATAAAATTTTCAAAACCTATATTAAATATTGATGAAAAAATAAAGTTATTAAAAGAAAAAAGATGACTTATTATTGAGGACGAAGAAAAAGCAAAACATGATTTATTACATATTTGATATTTTAGACTTACTTGATATTTTAAATTTTTTCAAGACAAAGAAACAAATATATTTAAAGAATGAACTACATTTAAACAAGTTGTTGATTTGTATAGTTTTGATAGAAAATTAAGACTTTTAACTCTTGATGCTATTGAAAAAATAGAAATATCTTTGAAATCAAATATTAATTATACTTTATATAAAGATTATTGAGCTTTTTGGTATTTAAATAGAGATTTATTTTATTTAAAAAGCGAAAATTTTTTAAATATATATGATTGATTACTGCTTTTAATAAAAGAAAAACAAACTAATTCATCTTCAATATTTGTAAAAAATTATTTTGAAAAATATGAATGAGAATATTTGCCAAGTTGGATGTTATTTGAAGAATTAACTATTTGAGAAGTTTCTAATATTTATAGAACTTTAAAATGAAATATTCAAAAAGATATTTCTAGAGTTTATTGAATTGATTTTATTGATTTAAATAATTGGATTCAATTAATAAGAACTATAAGAAATATTTCAGCACATCAAGCAAGATTATGGAATAGAGAATATATTATTAAGTTATCAAAAGATGATAAAACTATATGAAATAAATTACAAAGATATATTGATGAAACAGACGAGGTAATCCCAAATTATTATAATACTACTTTAGTTTTGAATTATTTATTACAAAAAATAAACAAAAACTTTAGTCGGTTAGATGATTTAAAGGATTTATTTAATGAATATAGTACTATAGATAAAGAAAAAATGTGATTTTTTGAAAATTGGGAATTAGAATTTGAAACATAAAAAAATCCACCTATTGGGTTTCCCCTCGTGGATATTGGTAAACCAAGTTTATTCATAATTGAATAAAATGCAAATATTTTATCAATTTTCTTTATAAAAATACACTTGACAATTTTTAATATAAAAATTTTTTATGATAACAAAAAGCAAAACTGTAATATTTTTTAACTAAAAATTAAATGTGAAGAAAATATAATAATAAATGAATTCCTTTCATTTGGATACTTGTATGAATATGAGTAATTTTATTTTTAATTATTTCAGTTATTCAATTTGTATTTTGGTATTATCCAAAAAATTGTATTTTCTTTGAATTTGATTTTTCAAAAAAATGTGTGAGTAATACTTGGGAATATATAACAACTTGAAATAAAGAAAAAGTCAATAAATGAGTGGAAGATTGAATAAATAATTATATAGATTATAGAGTAGAAAAAATAGAAAATAAAGCAGAAAGGATACAAGAAAAACTAAAAAATATTAGTATTACCGAAACTTGAACTACTAAATAAAAAAATTATGACAACAAAACTAAAAATACCAAAAATAAGATTTAAAGAATTTTCTTGAGAGTGGGAAGAAAAGAAACTTTGAGAAGTTTCGCAAGTTATTACAAAGTGAACTACTCCAAGTTATTTTTCTAAAACTTGAATAAAGTTTATAAAAATAGAATGTTTAAATGATAATATTATTGATAATAGTAAGTGTTTGTTTATATCTGATGAAATTCATAACAAAGAACTAAAAAGATCTATATTAGAAGAAAATGATTTATTATTTGCAATTGCTTGAGCTACAATCTGAAAATGTACTATAGTTAAAAAAGAAAATTTACCATCAAATACAAATCAAGCTCTTTCAATTATAAGATTGAAAAATAATATTTCACATGATTATGTTTTATCAATTTTAAAATCAGTTCAAATGAGAAAATATATTTTATTGAACATCTCAGTTTGAGCTCAACCAAACTTGAATTTAGAACAAATGTGAAATTTTAATCTTAATCTCCCATCACTTCCAGAACAACAAAAAATTAGTCAATTCCTATCATCAGTTGATGAAAAAATAGAAAAAATAAAAGAAAAAAAGAAAAATATTGAAGATTACAAAAAATGAGTTATGCAAAAAATTTTTAACCAAGAAATTAGATTTAAAGATGAAAATTGAGAAGAGTTTGGAGAGTGGGAGGAGAAGAGTTTAGGAAAATTATCAAAAATAACTACTTGAAGTTCAAATAGAGAAGATTCAAATTTAGATTGAGAATATACTTTTTTTGATAGGTCTGAAGATATAAGAACAAGTAATATTTACTTATTTGACTGTGAAGCTATAATCGTACCATGAGAATGACAAAGATTTATGCCAAAATATTTTATAGGAAAATTTGATTTACACCAAAGGTCATATGCAATTATGAACTTTGAAAATTTAAACTGAAGATTTTTATATTATTATATAATTCAAAATCAAAACTATTTTTTATCTCAAGCCGTTGGTTCAACTGTTAAATCTTTAAGATTACCAATGTTCCAAAAAATGCCTATTAATCTTCCAACTTTAAAAGAACAAGAAAAAATCGCAGATTTTTTATCTGGAATTGATGAAAAAATTGAAAAAGTAAGTGATGAACTTGAAAAAATGGAAGAGTTTAAAAAAGGTTTGTTGCAAGGGATGTTTGTTTAATTTTTAATTTTAATTTTAATATTATGGATAAAAAAGAAATTTTTTTACAAGCAATTAATAATAAAAAAATTGTAAAAGTAAAAGTAAACACTTATGAGAAATGAATAATTGAAAGACATTGTATTCCATTTGACTTTTGACCTTCAAGAAGAAATTTAAAAGTTAATCCTGATAGATTTCATTTATATGATTTAGATAGTCCAGATAATAAACATAATCTTTCTATTATTCCTGAACAATTAATTAATATAGAAATTACTGAAGAAACTTTTAATCCTTGAAATTATGTTACATGGACTCCAATAAATTGGTTTTATAAAAGAGATTGGGGTATTTATTCTTAATTATCTAAAAATGGAGAATTATTTTAATTTAATAGACGATGATTTATCAAAACTAAAAATCATTAAAAATACTTTTGACTGTATTTTACAAGATTCTGAATGAAAATCTTTTAAATGATTTATTCTTTCAATTTCTACAAATAAAAAATCATATACTATTTGTGATGTTAATTTTCATATTTGAAATGAATGAAAATATACTCCTAGATTAACTTTTAGAAAAACAAATGAAAATTTACAAGATAAAACAGTTGAAAGAAATAATGAATTTAAAATAATTAAATTTGATAGGTCTGAAGATTGATATAAAGAATTTTGGAAAATGATATGATTTTTAAACTCTTTTAATGATATTATTGACTTATGAGAATTTAAAAATAGTTATTCAGTTATTTCAAAGAATATTACAATTGATAATATTTCAGAATGGTTTGATGAAGCTCCTGATGTGTGCCAAGATTTATTAATAAAACTACTTTCTTCTAAATGAAAAATATCATGACAAGATTTACAAAATTTAATTGATAGAAAAGAACAATTTCGTTTATTTAAATGAATAGTAGAAAATAATCAAACTTTAATCAATGATTTAAAAACTAAATATTGAACTTCTCAAACAGAGAAAACCATAGAAAGTTTTTTAAAAGATAATTCTTGGATTTTATGATTATCTCTTGATTCGGTGCAATATAATGGAATTGACAAAACTTTAGATAAAATAAAAAGAGTTCAGGAACAAACACAAGGCTGACCAGAACATAATTTTGATATAGTAACCGAAACAACGGTTTTGAATATTGTTGAACTTAAGTTAGTTGATAAAAAACTTTTTAATGTATGATTAGACTCTCATAATAATCCTAAATGGAATTCAGAGTTTTTTGAATATGTTACACAAATTCAGAATTATAAAAGAGTTTTAGAACAAATATGAGATTCTCCTCTTATTCCTATTTGAAAAAAGGTAATTTTTCCTAGTACTTATTTAATAGTTTGAAGATTGTCGGATATGGATGAAAATCAAAAAAAAGTTTTTGATATGTATAGAAAAAATTTAAAAGAACCTAAAATATTTACTTATGATGAATTATTAGAAAGAGCAGAAAAAATTGCAAACTCAAATAATGTAAATATTGAAGAAACTATAGATGATTTACCATTTTAATTTTCCAAAACTATGAACAACATCCAAACTGAAGCACAATTAGAAGAAAATCTAATTAAACAATTAGAAAATCTAGAATATGATTATGTAACTATAAAAGACGAAGAAGATTTGATTAAAAATCTAAAAACTCAAATAGAAACACATAATTATAAAAGCCTAGATTGAAAGACTTTATCAAAACAAGAATTTGATAGAGTTTTAAATCATCTCAATAAATGAAATGTATTTGAAAGAGCAAAAATTCTAAGAGATAAAATGCCTTTAGAGCTTGATAATTGAGATATAAAATACATCGAGTTTATAGATATGGATAATTGGTGTCAAAATGAGTATCAGGTAACTCATCAAATCACAATGGAATGAAGCTATAAAAATCGTTATGATGTAACTTTGCTTGTGAATTGACTTCCTCTTGTTGCTATTGAATTAAAAAGAAGATGACTTGAATTAAAAGAAGCATTTAATCAAATCGGTAGATATCATAAACATAGCTTTTGGACTGGATATGGACTTTTTCAATACATTCAAATATTTGTTGTTTCTAATTGAGTAAATACTAAATTTTTAGCAAATAATAGAAAACAAACTTTTAAACAAACATTTTATTGGGCAAAAGAAGATAATGATATTATTTCAAATCTTGAAGACTTTACAAAAGTGTTTTTAGAGCCTTGTCATCTCAGTAAGATGATTACAAAATATATAGTTCTAAATGAAACAGAAAAAATCTTGATGGTTTTGAGGCCTTACCAATATTATGCTTGTGAAAATATTGTTTCAAGAGTAAAAAACTCATCTAAAAACTGATATATCTGGCACACAACTTGAAGTTGAAAAACTCTGACTTCTTTTAAAGTAAGTCAAATACTTACAAAAATGCCAAATGTTGATAAAGTAGTTTTTGTTGTAGATAGAAAAGATTTAGATTTTCAAACTACAAAAGAATTTAACTCATTTTCAGAAGGTTCTATTGACGGAACTGATAATACAAAAAGCCTTGTAAAACAATTTTCAGACCCAAATACTCCACTTATTGTCACAACTATTCAAAAATTAAATACTGCCATTTCAAAAGAAAAACATACTAAATTGATGAACGAAGTAAGTGATAAAAAAATAGTATTTATTTTTGATGAATGTCATAGAAGCCAGTTTTGAGAAACTCATGATAAAATCAAGAAATTCTTTACAAATCATCAAATGATTTGATTTACTTGAACTCCTATTTTTGCTGAAAATAATAATAACAATAAAACTACAAAAGACCTTTTTGATGAATGTTTACATAAATATGTTATCACTGATGCGATAAAAGATGAAAATGTATTAAAATTTTCTATTGAATATATAAATACTTTTAAAACAAAATCAGATTTTGACTTAAAATCTGATGAAAAAGTAGAAGATATTGATACAAGAGAAGTTTATGAAGCACCAGAAAGACTGGAAAAAGTAGTTGATTATATTTTAAATATTCATAATACAAAAACTCATAATAGAGATTTTACATCTATGTTTTGTGTGAGTTCAGTTGATGTTTTGATAAAATATTATGAATTATTTAAAAAGAAAAATAAAAATCTAAATATTGCTACAATATTTTCATATTGAGTAAATGAAGATGATAAAGAAGCAAATGGATTATATGATGAAGTAAGTTTTGAACCTACAAACATAAATTCTCATTCAAGAGATGCTTTAGAATCATTTATTTGAGATTATAACAAGACTTTTAATACAGCTTATACAACAAAAGATACAAAAGAGTTTTATAATTATTACAATGATATTGCAAAAAGAGTAAAAGCAAGAGAAATAGATATTTTGCTTGTTGTAAATATGTTTTTGACTGGATTTGATTCTAAAACTCTAAATACTTTGTATGTTGATAAAAACTTAAAATATCATTGACTTATTCAAGCATTTTCAAGAACTAATAGAATCTTAGACGATAGAAAATCTCAATGAAATATAGTTTGTTTTAGAAACTTAAAACCACAAGTTGATGAAGCAATTGCACTTTTTTCAAACAAAGATGCCAATGAAATAATTTTAATGGAACCACTTGAAAAATACATAGAATATTTTAATAAAGCATTAAAAGATTTAAAAGATATTGTTCCATGAGTTTCTGATGTAGATAATTTGGAATCAGAAAATGACCAATTTGAATTTGTAAAATCATTTAGAGAACTTTTGAGACTTAAAAATATCTTAGAGAGTTTTTCAGAGTTCAAATTTGAATCTTTAAATATAGATAAACAAGAATTTGAAGACTATAAATCAAAATATCTTGATATTTATGATAAAGTGAAAAAAGACCATTCTAAGGAGAAAGTATCTATTCTAGAAAATGTTGATTTTGAACTTGAACTTATACAAAGGGATGATATAACTATTGATTATATTTTATCACTTTTAGCTAAACTTTCTAAAAAAGAAGATAGCGGAGATTATGAAAAAAGAAAAAAAGCTATTCTTGATATGGTTTCATGAGAAGTGAGTTTGAGAAGTAAAAAAGAACTTATTGAGAGATTTATAGAAGAAAACCTTATAAATATCACAAATGAAGATGAAGTTGCTTGAGAGTTTGAAAAATTTTTATTAAGAGAAAAATACAAAGAATTTGAAAAAATATGTTCTGAAGAATGACTTGATAAATCTAAATTTGAAAAAATAATAACTTCTTATATTTATACAGAAAAATTACCACTTAGAGAAGAACTGATTTGAGCTTTAGAAAAATCACCAAATTTATTACAAAGAAATTCTATTTTTGAAAAATTAAAACAAAAATTGATTGATTTTGTTGAGAAGTTTGGGGAATAGATGAACTTGAAAAGATGATATAAAATAAGCTATAAAACACCATTTAAATATTTTTACTCCCACCATGAAAAAATCCCTCTTTATTTTCCGTCAAGATCTCAGAGTCTATGACAATAGATGACTTATAAAAGCGATAGAAGAAAGTGATGAAATATTGCCTATTTTTATTTTGGATAAAAATATTATCTGAGACTTTTGAGGAACTCAAGATAAAAAGTTTTGATTTTTGAGAGAAATGCTGGAGAAACTTTCAGAAGATATTGAAAAATTATCTCAACAGAAACTGAGAGTTTTTTATGATTTTCCAGAAAAAATCATTCCGTTTCTTGTAGAAAAATACTCTATTGATACTGTATATGTCAATAAAAGTTATTCCCATTATGGAGCAAAAAAAAGAGATTTGTCACTGAGAGAAATATTGCACTCAATGGGGAAAGAATTTATACAAGTTCCTGATTATCTCTTAGTAGAACCAGAAGATATTGAGCAAAGAAAGGTATTTACTCCATACTTTAAACTTTGGCAAAAAAAAGATAAAGACACTCAAGAACTTTCTCCAAAAGCTTTTAAAGCTATCTCTACAGAGGAAAATTTTGAACCAAAAGATTTTATAGCTCTTCCAGCACATCCATTTTTTACTTTTGAATTTGGACAAAAAAGATTTGCCTCTCTTCCAAACGAACATTATGATGAACTCAGAAATGATCTTGATAGAGATGGAACTTCAAAACTTTCTGCGTATATTCGTTTTTGAATCTTTTCTATTCGCCAAATATACAACAAAAGCGCACATATAGAAAGTTTTCTGAGTGAACTGGCTTGGAGAGAGTTTTGGCAACACATAGATTATTATTTTCCAGAATGTAAAGAAATAGAATTTCAAGCTACTAAAAGAAATATTTCCTGGGAAACAGATGAAAATAATATATATTTTCAAAAATTTATCGCTGGAGAAACTGGGTATCCGATAGTTGATGCTTGTATAAAACAACTTCTTACTACCAATCGGATGCACGGAAGATGACGCATGATTACGGCTTCTTTTTTAACCAAAGATTTGCATATTGATTGGAGATTAGGAGAAAAGTTTTTTAAAAAACATTTGCTTGATTATGATGAAAATGTCAATTTTTGAAATTGGCAATGGTCTGCCTCTGTTTGAGCTGATCCAAAACCCATAAGAATTTTTAATCCTATACTCCAATCGCAAAAATTTGATAAAGAAACTCTATTTATAAAAAAATACATCAAAGGATTAGAAAAATATGAAGTCTTTGAAATACACGATCCCATCACACATCATTTATCTGATTATTTTCCTATAATAGTTGATCATAATAGGGAACAAAAAATAGCAAAAGAAATGTATAAACAAAGTAAAGAAATACAATAAAACCTCACTTTTAGTGAGGTTTTATTATTTGCTGTAATTTTTCTAAAAGCAGTTCTTTTTGCGATTTATCAGGAGAATATTTTACTTTTTGTAGTAATTCTATAATGCTATGTATTTCAGGATACTCTTTTTTATCTATTTCACTAGCAATTTCAGAAAGAGTTTTATAATAAAAATCTTTTCCATAAAATGTTTCTTCTAAATATTTGATAAAAATATCATACATTTTTGCTTCAAAACTACTATCATCTTGAAGTGGAAAAATAATTTCTTTTTTAGGAGTATTAGGTATTTTTTGAGCAAAAATCTTTTTATTATTTTGGAATAAGCTATACCAATATCACAAAAGTCAAAGAAAAAAGAGAAAAAATATTATAATGATTGGATTTCATAAAAAAGTAAATAAAAACCCTTTGTTACTTTCGGGAAGGGATTCATTTTTTATCATATCTCCGGTTACTTGTATCTTTACCGCATTAGAAGAAACAGTTCCGCTCGAAGTTTGAAAAACAGCTGGTCAAAGTTGAAATTCTCAGGCAGAAAGAGGGGAGAGAGTAAAGAATATTTCATCTATAGTTTTATTTTCTTGCTTCATTTCACCATTTATAATAGTCATTTGACTCATACTAGAAGTTGATTTTGACTCAGATATTTTTTTAAAATTCTCAGATCATTTCAGTTCTACGAATTCTCAAATATTATCTAAAGTTACTACGACTAAAAAATTTTCTCACATTACTATTTGAGTTTTTTCCACTTCTAAAACAGCATTTTGCGCAAAAATATTCCCAAATAATAAAAAAAATATTATTATAAAAACACTTATTTTTTTCATATATTTCTTTTAAAAAATAAATTCATATTTGTAATATTATAAAGAAACTCATAATATTACAAGAAAAATTTTTGTCACTTTTTTTAGAACACTCAGTTATAGACTATGCAATCACGCAAATATTTTATACGTTAATTTTAAAAAATATGAAAAAGATAATCGCTTTTACTCTTGCATCAAGTGCTTTACTTGCAAGTAATACATTCGCTGACGCAAATGTAAAAATTATGCCTATTTCAGCTCCTGTAACTATTCAAGAAGTTTCAACTGAGCTTACCGAAACTCTTTTACAAAAATATGATGTTATTATCAGAAATAATACTATAACTTCTGATAATGAATATAACACTACTCATTACTATACAAAAAAAATTACTACTTCTGATATTGTGATTCCAGATGAGATAAAACAAAAAGCTACCAAAATTTATTTTCTTGTAGAAGAGGGAAATCCTATGTATTATGCAAAAGCAGTAAGTATGGAAGCTGATACAGCTATAGATACTGTTGAAAAAGAATATAATTATAAAATAGTAAAATTTACTCCAGGAAAAACAGAATATACTTTTAATACAGCAGATTTAGTAAAAGATTTTTCTAAAAATGAATATAAAAATATAACCATTTCATTAATCGCTGAATTTTCAGAAACTGAAAAACTTCCTCTAGCTAATCCAACCTACATAAATATAGAAAATAAAGAAAGTATTTTACAAACTTTAAAATCTAAAAAAGATGAGGATCAAAGCTATTTTTGATACTATGATAGTGCCAGTTTAGAAGCCTACTTGGAAAAATGAGCAGAAAAAATATCGAGAGATGAATATAAAAAACTTCTCCAAAAAGCAGAAACAAAACTAAAATCTCTTATCGGAAAAAATTCACAAGAAAAAAAGAAAATCTTAGAATCCATTACAAAAGAGTCTGATTTTGAATGAAAAGTGGACGCATATGCTTTAAATGCAGAAACAAATAGCTTATTAACCAATGTAGCTACCGCAACAAAACTTCAACTCCAAAAACTTAGATCATACGATTTAATAGATTCTATTTTCAATAAATAATATCTTAAAAAAGGAGTATGAACAATAAAAAACAAAATCTTTTGATTTTGTTTTTTATTGTTCTGTAATTTCTTCGATTGCTTTTATGAGGAGAGGGAGCGTTTTTTTACATATTTCTTCTCTTTGAAGGAGATGGAGTTTTCCTACGAGATAAAATTTTGGTTTTCTGGAAACTTCATTTACGGTAATTTCAACTCTAATATTTCCATATTTTTCATCAACTGCATTATAATCAACAACTATCGTTATCATTTTTTCAATAAATAATTTTTGATCATTCACTTTAATTTTTATGGTTTTATTTCCGATATCAACATAATCCAGATCAAACAATGTTTCAAGATTTTTATCTAAAAAATCTCATAAAATTTCTATAGTTTTATCTAATTCTTCTTCAAAATTTCCATTAAATTTTACGGTTGATTTTATCTGAGTTTTGGGAAGTGAATTTTTTAAATAATCTTTTGATCTCATATAATAGTATTTATAAAAAAACAGTTCTTTTTTATTTAAGAACTATTTATTGGAAGTATATTTGGCAAGGAGTGTAGGAATTGAACCTACGTCTCTTGGCTTCGGAAACCAAGCACTCTTCGAATTAAGCTAACTCCTTAAAAAAGTAAGCTTATTATATAAAGTATTTTTAAAAATCAAATTATTTAGAATGAAACTCAAAAATCATATCAATATTATAAGAAGACGGATCTTTTTTATATTGATGAATTCTTTGAATAAAAATTTTTGAAACTTCATCCTGGTAAATAGAGTAATTTTTTTCAAATATTTTGAGTGCTACATCAAATTTCTTTTGATAATAAAAATTGAGTGCTTTTTGGTGCTGAGAAAAAAAATGATCTCAGAGATTTTTTTCTGTATGAAAAAGTTCGTAAATTTTTATTCCTTTTTCTTTTCCTTTTACTTTTATATTATCTAATTCTCGTATTTTAAAATCGTTTTTTACTTGCAAATAAGTATTTTCAGAGAGGATGATTTTTGTCGCATAGTATTTATTTATTCACTCGAGTCGAGACGCAAGATTTACATCATCTCACAGTATCGTATAATCTGAAAAGTTTTCATCTCCAATACTTCCAATTATCACTTCTCAGGAGTTTATACCAATACGAATATTTATTTTTTTAGATAAAAAAACATTTATTTTTTTGAGTGATTTTTGTAATTCTATAGCTGTTTTACATGCTAAAAAGGCATGATTTGAAGCATGATCTTCATCCCAAAATACCATAATACTATCTCAAATATATTTATCAATCGTTCCATTATTTTTTAAAATAATATCATTGAAGGTTGAAAAAATCTTATTAGTAGTTTTTAGAAGTTCTTTTGGAGGAATTTTTTCTGACATATCCGTAAATCATTCGATGTCTAAAAATAATATACTCACCATTTTTTGAGTAGAGGTGTTTTGTTCATTATTTAAAATATTTTCTACTATTTTCTTGTCCATGTAACGAGAAAATGCGGATTTTATTTTTTGTTTTTCTCTATATATTTTATAAATTTTCAATCAAAATACGATAAAATAACAAATCAAAAGAGTGAAAATTATATTTTTCAAATCAAAATAAATATCTTTTTTAAAAAGTTCAAATACAAAGATAAAACTCGCAAATAAATATACTATCGATTGCACGATAATAAAAGATACTTTTTTCGTATAAAAAAGAATAAAAAAGAGAAATGTGTAAATACATAACAAAAACACTATTTGTACATGGGGTGAAACAGAAAGTATTCAACGATTTTGAATAATTGATTGAACCTCATTGGCAATTATTTCTACCCCAGGAGAGAGAGCATCTTTTGATACAGGCGTTTTATACGTATCTCAAAGACTTTCATGATATTCTCAAATAAGCACGATTTTATCTTTTAGATCAATCTTATTTCAATTATAATCGTAAAATAAATCGTTATACGCATTATGAAAAGAAATAGCGGTGTAGTTTTGATACGGACGAGAAAAATAATTTATATAATATTTTTCAGGAAGAGATATATTCCCTCACATATATTTTTCTGCTATAACAAGAGGAAAAGAATCAGAATTATTTATGTTTTGTTCTCTATATCTAATAACTCCATCACTTCAAGGAGATATGTTTACATATCAGAGAGCTGCATTTTTTGCGATACTATCGAGTGGAAAAATATCGTACTCTGGTAATAATATTCATTGTGTATCGGTTTTATACGAGTAGGGAAGAACAACATTTCCAGTCTTTTTTATGGATTCTCAAAAATAATTATCAATGGGAGAAATATAGTTTTGGTCATAAATTTTATCTTGGTATACTCTATACATCATATCAATATTTCCAGTGGAGAAAAGAGTTATGTCTTGAAATGTATCCCAATCAAAATTATCAGGAATACTTTTATGAGAAAAAAAATAATCAAAAGCAATCACTTTGGGTTTTTGCGCTGAAATATTTTCTAAAAGTCCCGCGTATATTCCTCTGGTCCAATTTCACATATCTCAAAAATATCAAATCGTTTTTGTATCCACTCAAATAATAACTATATCCTCAGATACCGTTTGGTTTTTAAGATTGAAAACTATGAGATTATCATAAAAGTAGTTTGATAGCTTTTCAAATCAATGAAAAAAAGTGATAAGAAAAATAAAGACACATCATAAAATATAAAATTTTATATATTGTTTCATATGTGATTATTTAATTTTTACAGAAGAATCTTTTGCGGTACATATAGTTTTTCCAGTAGATTTTTCTTTGGTTTTATCAACTTTTTCATTATTTTCTTCTGCTTTTTTGTACTCATCAATGAGTTCTTGATTTTTTCTAGGAATTCTTACCATATATTGAAAAATTATTAAATAAAATAATCTTCATTATAGCGGAAATAATTGGATTACAAATTTTTTTATACGATTTTTTGGACTTTTTTAAAAAAGTGTATTATAATAACTTTACAACTTTTTAATTATTTTTTCATATTTATTCCTAACACTTATAAAATGTGAAAAAATAAAATAATTATAGAGCCATGAGTAAGGCAGAGAATATTATATTCAGAGATTTTATCATCTGATGAGAAAGATAATTTTCTAAAGTTCATAGCATACTTTACAACGGAAGAAAAAGAAGAACTTTTACTCATGATTTAATTACATTAAAAAGGAAGACTTTTCTTCCTTTTTTTGTGGAAAATAAACTTGCAAATTCAAGTTCTATCATTAAAATCACCAAGCGTATTTTAATTATTTTAAAGAAAACAAATGTCGAATAAAAAAGAAAAAAAGCAAAAAAAAGATAATTTTATGAACCTCAAAGTAACTCCACCAAAAAACTCTGGAACAAAAGCACTTATTTGGGTAATTATAGCATCTCTATTGATTGCCTATTTAGCACCAAATCTCTATAAATGACAATTTTATATCGATGAAAATATTTCTCTTAATACATTCATACAATCTTATAATTCTTGAATATATAGCGATATTTTAATTGATGGAAATAAAGCGGTAGCTACTCTTAGTGGGAAAGTTATAGAAGCGTGAGTAGAAAAAATTGCGAGAAATAAAGTAATCCTTCCACCAAATGATTCGCTCAAAGATTTAGGACTTTTAGAAACTACGAGTTCTTGAGAAACTATTCAAACAAAAGTAGAAGTAAAAGATCTTACCAGCCAACAATTTTGGTCTGAAATGCTACCAACTATTATACTTTTTATTTTATTTATTGTTATCGCTTTTCTCATCATAGGAAGAATGGGATGAATGGCAAATAACGCGATGAGTTTTGGGAAATCAAGAGCAAGAATTTATGACAAAGAAAAAGATAAAGTACTATTTAGCGATGTTGCGTGAGCAGAAGAAGAAAAAGTAGAACTTATGGAAATCGTCGATTTCTTAAAAAATCCAAAAAAATATAAAGATATTGGGGCAAAAATACCAAAATGAGTTCTTCTCGTAGGACCTCCAGGAACGGGGAAAACTCTGATTGCAAGAGCTGTAGCAGGGGAAAGTAATGTACCGTTTTTAAGTATTTCTTGAAGTGAATTTGTAGAAATGTTTGTATGAGTATGAGCTTCGAGAGTAAGAGACCTTTTTGAACAAGCAAAAAAAATAGCACCGAGTATCATTTTTATAGATGAAATCGATGCGATTGGGAAAAAAAGATGACCTGGACTTTGAGGTTGACACGATGAAAGAGAACAAACTCTCAATCAGATTCTGACAGAAATGGATGGTTTTGATCAAGATACGAATGTAATTATTATGGCTGCGACTAACAGAGCTGACGTACTTGATAAAGCATTACTCAGACCAGGAAGATTTGATAGAAAAGTAACTATAAATCTCCCAAACCTTGAAGATAGAGAAAAAATATTACACGTTCATTCAAAAAATAAACCACTTGCAAAAGATGTAGATTACAAAGTCCTTGCTTCACAAACAGTTTGATTTAGCTGAGCTGATCTTGGAAATCTTATCAATGAAGCTGCTATTATAACAGCTAGAAAAAATTTAAAAGAAATTACACAAGCAATCATTACAGAAGCTTTTGAAAAAATCGTAATGTGACTTACAAAAAAATCTCAAGTAATGACTCCAGAAGAGAAAAAAATTACTGCATATCATGAAGTTGGACATGCTTTAGTTGGAAAATTACTTCCTAACACTGACCCAGTTCATAAAGTATCTATTATTTCAAGATGAGGTGCATTATGAGTAACTTGGTTTTTACCAGAAAGAGATAGACTTCTCGTATCAAAAGCAAAATATTTAGATGAATTAGCAACCCTTTATTGATGAAGAGTAGCAGAAGAAGTATTTTTCTGAAAAGAAAATATTACCACTTGAGCTTCTAATGATATCGAAAGAGCCACTAAAATAGCTCGTGATATGGTTACAAGATTTGGTATGGATGAAGAAATTGGAGCAGAAAATTTTTCGAGTGACACTATAAGTGGAAATTATCTCTGAGCAGAATGAGCTGCTAAACCTTTTGGAGATGATACTCAAAATTTAATTGATAAAAAAGTAAAAGAAATTCTTTCAAATGCTTATAAGACAGCTCGTGAACTTATTACAAAAAATAAAGATTTACACATAAAGATTTCAGAAGATTTACTCTCAAAAGAAGAAATCAATAAAGAAGAATTTGATGCATATTTCGCATAATAAAAAAGAACCTTTTGGTTCTTTTTTATTATTTAAATTGAGTAAGAGTTGTTCATTGTTTATAAGCAAATATTTTTGTAAGATTGTAATCACTAAATACTACTTGAAAGTTATAATTACTCGCTAAAGATACTACTTTTTGTCCCCATTTTTTAAGAGTTGTATTTTGGTATGGATTTCCATAACTCAGAGCATATACAGGTTTTCATTTTGAAGTATAAAGATCTTTGTATTCTTGAGCTAAATTTTTATACCATAATCCATCTGATGAATTTTCAAGAGTTCCATAATCCCAAAAATTCTCAAACATAGCACCATCAACATATTCGACAATAGCTTCTTTTATATTATGAGGATTATTCGGAATAATAACAGCGCTTGACCAATTATTTCTGAGTTTTTTTACGATTTCTATTCATCCAGCTTCTTGTTCATCATTCCAAATAGTGTCTAAAAACATTCCATGACATCCCATTTGCTTGAGCTCATTTGATTTTGTAAGTAAGTAATTTTGCCAATTTAAGTCTGACATATTCATAATAATACTATTCCACTCTGTATTCACTCAAATTTTAGCTTGAGAAAGTCAAAGAGATTCTAACTCTTCTTGAGTTCCATCAAATTCTCAAACCGTTAAATAACATACTTTTTTTCCAGTATAGTTTTTATACAACTGAAAATTATAGGGTTGAATAATCATCATGTCAAATTTGGAAAAAGTTTTGGTGGCATAACTTTGAGTAGTACCATAATATATTCCATAATCTGCAAAGCTAAGTATTGGACATAAAAAAGCGATAAGAAGTCATAGTGCGAGTATTTTTGTTTTTTTCATATAAAATCTTTTAATGAATAAAGTGGAAAAATTATATTTCATTCGCTATTAAAAGTCAAAAAATAAAAAATATTTTATAAATTAGACTTTTATTAAAAATTTATATAATAAAAATACTTTAAAATTTAAAAATCAGATATGTTTTGAGAAATTGCATCATTTGTAGTAGAGAAAGTGTGAGATTGGGGGTATACTGGAATTTTTATTATGATGACAGTTGAATCAAGTTTTATACCATTCCCATCAGAAGTAGCAATGATACCCGCATGATATTTATCGAGTTTAGGACAAATGAATATTTATCTTGCTTTTTTAGCAGGAACTCTCTGAGCACTTTGCTGATCTGTGATTAACTATTTTTTATGAAAAAAACTTGGTGGCCCACTCATAAGAACCCTCATTCATAAATATGGAAAATATATATTTCTCAGCGCTTCGCATTATGATCAAGCAGAAGTATTTTTTCAAAAACATGGAAGTATTACCACTTTTAACGGTAGATTTATCCCAGCAGTAAGACAACTTATCAGTATTCCAGCTTGAGTATTTAAAATGAATTTTTTAAAATTTATTATTTTTACTGGAGTTTGAGCTTGAATTTGGAATACGATTTTACTTACCATTTGATATATTGCATGAGAAAATAAAGAACTTATTGCAGAGTATTCTCAGGAGGCAGTTATAGGAACTATTATCTTAATTATTATTATTTCTATCATCTATTATTTCACCAATAAATATTTTTTAGATAAAAAAGGGAAGTAATCCCTTTTATTTTTTGTAAAAAAGAGTATAATGGCAACACATATTATTATTCCTATAAAATTAATTATAAAAATACATGAAAATTAATTTAATTCACAAAAATATCGCTATATTATGATTTTGAAAAGAAGGTGCTTCTACTTTGAGATTTTTACAAAAAAATGGTATTTTGGATGGAAGTATTACTATATTAGATAAAAATATTAACTTACAGGTTGAAAATTTCAACTGACAAATTATTGCTTGAAAAAACTATCTGGAGCAATTAGATAGATATGACTATATTTTTAAATCTCCTTGAGTAAGTCCGTATACAAATGGTTTATTACCATATAAAGAAAAAATCTTAACACAAACAAAATTATTTTATGAATTTTATGCCGGAAAGATCATTTCTATTACGCAAACAAAATGAAAATCAACGACAACAACACTCATTTATGAACTTTTAAAAAATGCATGACATAATGTAAAAATAGTTGGGAATATTGGAAAACCTGTTTTTGATGAAATCGATATAATGCATGATAATTATGATTTTGTTGTGTATGAACTTTCAAGTTATATGTTAGAAGATTTAGAAAATCATCACAGTTATATTTCAGTTTTATGAAATATTTTTGAAGATCATCTTGATTGGCATTTAAATTTTGAAAATTATTCAAATGCGAAAAAAAACGTACTCAAAAATGCAGAAAACATTTTAATTTGATATAATTTATATCCAAAAATTGAAAAAAACCTCTTAAATCGCAAATTTTTAACTTTTGGTTCAGAATGAGCTTATATAAGCCATGATAAAAATGAGTATTTTATAAACTCTGAAAAAACTTGAATTATCTTAGAACCAAAGATTCCATGAGATCATAATTTAGATAATTTTGCATGAGTTTTATGAGTTTGCCAAATTATTTGAATTCCATACGAATTTTTTATTCAAACGATAAATAATTTTTCAGGACTAGAACATAGACTTCAAAATATATGAACTTTCGCTGGAATTAGTTTTATAGATGATGCAATATCAACGACACCAGAAAGTACTATTGAAGCCATAAAAACATTTCAAAATGAATGAGAAACAATTTTTTTATGATGAACCGATAGATGATATCACTTTGAAAATTTAGTTAAAATAATTGAACAATCCAATATTAAAAATATAGTTTTATTTCCAGAAAGTTGAGAAAATATTAAAAAATGGCTTAAAATAGGGAAATATAATATACTAGAAACCGATTCTATGCAAAAAGCGGTAGAGTTTGCATTCAAACACACTGCTAAGTGAAAAATTTGTTTACTCTCAACCGCAAGTCCGAGTTATAGTCTATGGAAAAACTTTGAAGTAAAATGAAATGAATTTAAAAATGAAATTTTAAATCAATATAAAAAATTTGAACAATAATTTTTTACAAATAAAAAGCTGAATTTAATCAGCTTTTTATGATATCGGTTTTTCTTATAAACTACATTACATAACATACATTATGTAATGTAGTTTATAAGATGTTTTATTCCCTACATACAAAAAAAATAGTAAAAAATTACTATTTTTTTTGTATGTCTCATAATGCCTTATAGATATCACTCCATCTTTTTTGAGTTAACTCTTTTGGTGTAATATTTTCATCACATCATCTTCTTAATTTTTCTTCTTTTTGGAATAATTTATTAAGTTCTATTTTTTCAGATTCTGTTATATTACTTGGATATCAAAATACTAATAAATTAACTTTTAGAGTAAGTAAGTCATGTATTTTATCTACTTTTATATGAAATGCCTCAGATAGTTTTTGTATCAGTTTTTCATCATCAAGAGAATATTTTAATATATGTTTCATGAGGTTTTATTTTTTTTTAATAATCTTCTTTTAAATTTGTCTCCATTTCAAGAAATCTTTGATTGGTTCTATCAAACATGAGCTCTATAGTTCCAACTGGACCATTTCTGTTTTTTCTTATAGCGACATCAGTAACTCATTTTCTATCGGTAAATTCATCATAATACTCTTCCCTATACAGCATCATTACAATATCAGCATCTTGTTCTATAGATCATGACTCTCTCAAATCTGAAAGAATTGGTTTTTTATCAGTTCTTGATTCTACCGCACGTGATAATTGACTCAGTGCTATAATAGGAACATTTAATTCTCTTGCTAAAGATTTTATTCATCTTGAAATTTCTGATATTTCTTGAACTCTATTGAGACTATTTCCATTACTCATGAGTTGTAGATAATCAATAACGATAAGATCAAGTCCTGCTTCCATTTTGAGTCTTCTAGATTTTGATTTTAAATCCAGTAGATTTCATCAAGCTGAATCATCTATATAAATATTGGCAGCACTCAGTTTTTCCATAGCTTCTCAGAGTTTTGCAAACTCTTCATCTTCTAACTCCCCTTTTGCTAGTTTCCAACTATTTATACCAATACTTGATGCAATCATACGATCAGTAAGCTGTTCTTTACTCATTTCAAGAGAAAAAATAGCTACATTTTTTCCATTAAATCCTATATTTTGCGCTAAATTAAGCGAAAAAGCAGTCTTTCACATCGAAGGACGAGCTGCTAAAATAACCATATCTCATCATTTTAAACCTCAAAGAGTATTATCTAGAGATTTAAATCCAGTATAGAGTCTGTGGTCTTTTACACTGTCTGGATTCTCATGAATTTCAGCAAATTCTTCAAATCTTGATTCTAAAATATCGGAAATATGAACGAGTTTATTTTTAATAAACACTTGCGTCACTCAAAAAAGAGATTTTTCTGATTTTTCTAGTAATTCGTTAATATTTTTTTCTTCGTCATATCCATTAAGAATGATTTCATTCCCTGCTTTAATAAGCTTTCTATTTACGGATTTATTTTTTACGATTGAAGCGTATTCAAAAATATTTGAACTGGTTGGAACTATTTCAGTGAGCTCAATAATATAGGCAATTCCCCCTACTTCATCTAATAGTTTTTTATCATCTAATCTTTCTTTTACGGTAATAATATCTATGGGTTTATTTTTAGTATACAACTCAAGCATAGTTTCATAGATTTTCGCATTTCTATCATCATAAAAATCATCTTTTGTTAATAGATCTGAAATAACTAAAAATCAATCTTTATCTATAAGTAAACTTCCTAAAACTGATTGTTCAGCTTCTAAACTATGTGGTGGTATTTTCAGCATAACTCTTTTCAAATTAAAAATTATTGTACTATTTATATGTATTTTTTGCTAAAATAAAAACAAATTTTAAATTCTTAGTTTAAAATTTGTTAATAAAAAAATGTTAAAAAACTCTACTCATTCGTCGCATATTCCAGAGATTCTAATTCCTCGATTTCTTTTTTTACTTCATTATTGTATGGTTCTATTTCAAGAGCTCTTTTATAGGTATTCACCGCATCGAGAATCTTTCCGATATTTCTATAACTTGCTCAAAGTAAAATAATATTTTCACTGTCTCTAGGGTGATCTTTTAAAAACAATTTTAAATAAGAAATAGCATCTACATACATTCATTTATAGTAATAAAGATGAGCTAACATATTTACTACTTCATTATCTTCTGGTTTTATTTCGTTTGATTTTTTGTACATTTCAATCGCAAGGTCATATTTCTCTTGCATCGTGAGAACATAGGCTAATTTTTTTAATACTTCAAAATCTTCTTCATGAACTAAGAGTAAATCTTTATAAATATACTCAGCTTTATGATATTCTTTTTCTAGAATATAAATTCACGCGAGTTCAAGATTTAACTCAATATTAAATTTATCTATCGTGAGTCATTCAACAATAATATTTTTAGCTAAATCATATTCAGCTTTTGATATATTGATTTTTATTTTCTTGAGAAGTTCTGATACTTTATTTTTATCCTCAAGAGAAATTTGATATTTTTGAGTCGCATAGTGCGTAGCATGGAGATTTCTATCTTCTGAAATTTGTATTTTTGTTATAGGTTTATCACTTCTCCCCTTCCCGATACCAAGAATATTTTTTATAGAAATGATGACTCAAAATATTTTTCAAGAAAAAAAATACAATATGTATAATATTGAGATAAGAAATATAACTACTTCAATCTGGAACAAAACTAAATTATAATACATATGCGTCTAATATTAAAAATTTCAAACATTATATAGAGAAAAAAAATAATTCAAATTTTTTAGTGTTCTTCATGATTTTCTGCTTCTTGTTTTTCATTTTTTTCAAACATTTTTGCCAATGCATGGAAGAGTTTTGAAAAAAGAAAATCTACTATTCCACCAATGGTCATTTTATAAAATATAAAAATAATGATGCAGAGATTAACGATATAATCGTATCGTACCAAAAAATTAAATACATACGAAGGAGAAAAATATTCATAAACAAACTTTATAAATGAACTTTCTCTCACCTGTGTAATAATAGTATTATCCATCGTAAATAAGAATTTATTATTGATAATGGATAAAAAAATACTGACAATAAACGAAAAGAAAAAGATCCCAAATAAGAAAATAACAAAATGATTGAGTGCTTTATTTTTAGAAACTCTAAATCAAATATTTTTATTTAAAGGCAGAAGTATTCATAGAAGTGGAATAAAAAATATACTCCAAAATCAAATTCATTCTTTGTTATTTAAAAAGAAGTCTCTGAGTCCATTCACTCAGATATCGTTGTTATTGAGAGAATTTAAAGTAAGATTGATGGTAGTAAAAATAAAAAGTCATAAAATAATTCCTAAATAGGTTTTATAAATTTTTTCTATTCATGCATAAATAAACATAACAAAAAATCCTATTGACAAGAAAATGATTACATAATCGGCAATCGGGATATTTTTAAAAAATTGTATTAGAGTTTCTTGCATAAAAAGATATTAGAGAATATTTATTATAAAAGATAGTTTCTTGTATAATAAAAATCAAAGTCTTTATTCATATACTTCTCTTGGTTTACTTCCATTTGCTGGACCAACAACTCAAAGTTCTTCGAGTATATCGAGTACTTTTGCAGCTCTTGCGTATCATAATCAAAGTTTTCTTTGTATAAGAGAAGTGGATCATTTTTTTGATTCACGAACTATTGCAATTGCTTTTTCTATGAGTTCTGGATCTTCATCTTGATCTCAATTATAATTTTCTAAAATACTTCCGGCAACATTTGATTTCCCGTTTACGATACTATCATCATAGAGATTATTTATCATATTTGGATCAACCGTGAGTTTGAGTTCATTTACGATATTTTCTACTTCACGAGTTTCTACGAGTACTCATTGTACTCTCGCAGGTTCTAATACCCCCGTTGGAGCATACAGCATATCTCATCTTCAGAGTAAATCCTCTGCCCCAGCTTTATCAATTACGGTTCTTGAATCGATTTGAGAAGCAACGGTAAAGGCAATTCTTGATGGAATATTTGCTTTAATAAGTCAGGTAATAACATCAACTGATGGTCTTTGAGTAGCTACAATAAGATGCATTCCTACAGCTCTCGCCATTTGAGCAATACGAGCAATCGAGGTTTCTACTTCTTTTTTATTTCCACTCATCATCAAGTCTGCGAGTTCGTCAACTATTACCACAATATATGGAAGTGAGTCTTCTTTTTTTACTTTTGCGTTATATTCTTTTAAATTTCTTGCATTGAGAGCTTTAGCTAGATCATATCTTCTGAGCATTTCTGCAACCGTCCATTTGAGAGCATTGAGGGCTTTATCAGAATTAGTAATAACTGGAGTAAGTAAATGAGGAATTCCATTATAAATAGAAAGTTCTACCATTTTTGGGTCAATTAAAATCATTTTTAAATCACTCGGAGAAAATTTATACAACATCGAAATAATAAATCCATTCATTCCAACAGATTTTCAAGATGCGGTTTGTCAGGCAACGAGTAAATGAGGCATCTTTGTAAGATCTCAAACAATGACATCACCATTTACGTCTTTTCAAATCGCAATAGGAATATCTAGTTTTGAATTATTAAATACACTACTTGCTAATACTTCTTTGAGTCATACAGATTGTCTGTTTTCATTTGGAACCTCAATTCAAACTACTCATTCTCCAGGAATTGGGGCTTGGATACGAATAGATTTTGCATGAAGAGCGAGGGTAAGGTCTTTTTTTAAATTTTCAATCTTATTGAGTTTTACTCACTCTTCTGGTTTTAATCTAAACTGAATAACCGTTGGCCCAACTCTATATCCAGTCATATTGACATTGATTTTAAACTGAGCGAGTTTATCAACGATTTCTTCTTGTTTGTTATAGATATCATTTTCATTTACTTGAATATCTCATCCAATATCAGCAAGTAAATTAAGATTTGGAAGTTTCCAAGAATCATATTTTGGAGAAGTAAATGTTTTTTCATCAGAAGAAAGTTTTTTTTCTATTTTTATAGAAGTTTTTTTCTCTTCATTGTCTTCAGATAGAGCATCTTTCATTTTCGAAAAAAATGATTTTTCTTCTTTTTTCTCAATTGAAATTTTTCTTGGTGCATCTTCTAAATCCAGTTGTTTTGGTTCTTTTTGTGATTTTTTTACTTTTAAAAGTTCTTCTTCTAATTCTTTTTTCATTTTTTGAATTTGTTCGAGATCTTTTTTTGCTTTTGGATTTTTTATTTCATCTATTTGTTTTTCCTCTTTTGATTTTGGGAGAGAAATATTTTCTTTAATAGTATTTAAATCAGGAGTAAAAGACATTACTTTTTTGATAATTTTTTTATAACTGATACGAAACATTAAAAATAAACTAAAGAAAAAAATCATAAGCATAAATACAAATGCTGCATTTTCTCAAAAAAAACTTGCAAATGATTTTTGAAAATTAAAAAAAGATTGATAATTCTTATCAATAGATCAAACGAGAGTATTGAGCGAAAGAAAATATAAAATCATTCAAAAAAACCTTGAATTATTAAATCAAAATCATTCTTTTGCAAAAATAAAAATTCATAACAATAAGATAATAGGAGAAAAAATAAATTGATAGTACACTCAAAATAAATAGTTTAAAACTTTATACACATAAAAACCTGCCGTTGAATCGAGTTCTGAAAAAAGTGAAATGGCTCCAAGAACAATAAAAAGACAGGCGATAAAAATATTTTTTGTATCTGGTCTGAGTGTATTTTTTGAAACTACTTTTTTAGTATTTTTTTTCTTAGCCACAATCGTGATTTTAGTATCTAAATTTGTCTTTATTATAGCAAAAAAAATAATTTTTCAAGAAAGAAAAATTATTTTTTTATCTTATTGAGCAATTTGGTTTAATAAAAATGCGGCCTCTCATCTCGTAATCGTTTTTGTTGGTTGAAAATATCTGGTTTGTCAGAAGTAATCATTCCAGGTTTTATTTTTAAAAATATTTTTTGAAAAGGTTAAGGTTTCGCTATCTAAATCTCTAAATATCATAAAGTCACCTCACTGATATTCGCTCGTAGGAGTATATTTTGCAACTAATTCTAAATATTCTCAACGAGTAAAATAACTATATTTATCTGATATTTCTTTATTGAGTAATAAAAGACGTTCACTATAAATTATTTTACAGGTATCATCGATACATTTTTGGTACATATTCTCTAAATAATTTCTGAGAAATGCAACTCCATCTTCTCTTGAAAGATCTCTATCTGGTAAAAAATATCCTCTATTAATTCCTGTAGCAAATCCTGATTTAGAGAGAAAAACGACATTAGAATAATACGGATGCGTAACAGGTACATCTACCGGAAGAATTCCGTTTAATTTTTTATTTGAAATAGTTTTTCCTTCTGAGTTATAAATGGAAAGAGTCGTAGCTCATTCTGATATAACTTTGTAATTAAAAACGAGAATTCATAATACACTCTCTTGACTGGTAAACTCTACTTGGTCTTTAAATTGGTCATCTCTACAATTTGTATTAAATACTCTTGTGAGATCAGATATTTTTGGAACCTTTTTAATACAAAATTTAATAGAATTATTATCTGATTTGAGGGTATATTTTCCATTAAAATGAAATCATAAAATATTTACTCAAAAATTATCTTTGAAATATAAAATTCATTTTTTATTTTCTGAGAGAACATTATTGGTTGAGATAGAATACACGGTTTGTTTTGGAATAATTTGTTTTGAGGTATCAAATACTCAAAATGGTATTTTCTTAAAAAATGTCTCTCAAAGGTAGATATCAATACTTGATTTTCCAGGCATTTTTGGAGTAATAGTAAATTCTCTTTCTCCTCTATCGATTTGTAGTATTCCTGTTGGAAATACTTCAAGTTTTTTGTTATCATATTTAAAATGCATATCTCATGGGAAAGTTCCAGTAAAAGGTTTTCCATTTCTTTTATCATAAACCGTTATTTTAAGAGTTCCCTTTTTTCACATTTCAAGATTTCAAGCTATATTGAGTATATTTACTTGAACGTTATAAGTTCTTAAAAATTCTTCAATTTCTCTTTTTAAAATTTCCTCTCTTGATAACATACCTTGTTGAGATATTATTTGAGGAGTTGGTTTATCAACAGTAGTTGCTTTTACTACAGCTCAATTAGTTTCTAAAAATAAAAGTGGGTCAATAGTATTGGTATTTAATTGAGAAAAACATACACTTGTATTTACGATAGTATCATAATTTTTTTCTGAACAACTCGACCGGTACCAAGGTCATTTTCAGGAAGTTGCTAGATCTATTTGAAAATGAAGATGATTTCAAAAACTATTTCCTGTATTTCATACTTCTCAGATTTTTGTTTTTGTTTCAACATTTTGTCAGACGCTCGCATCTATTTTTGAAAGATGGGAATAATTTGAATACACTTTTCTTCCGTTAATCGTATGTTCGATTTTTACATTACTTCCCCGTCCAGCTAAAAATCATGCTTGAACGACTTTTCCATCAGAAATAGAATATACAGGAGTTCATTCTGCGGTTGCTATATCAACTCATTGATGTCCTCCGTTTCATACATCCCATCCATAATTATAAGAAGCTCCCCATAAAATAGTATAAACTCTTCTATAAGTATTATAGTCATTTTTATATTTTGTATAATCACTCGTTTTTAATATCGGCAAATCCATTTTACAATCGTTTCAGAGAGTGGAAAAATTTTGAAATCTACATTCCACTTTGCTCATTTCTTGTATAGGATAAACAAGATTTGCAGATGCTGAAAGAGAAAAACCAAATAAAAAAAATCAAATAAAAAATTTCTTTTTTATCATACGGGAAAATTTAATAAATATTATAAGAGAGTGTAGTAGATTTTAAAAAAATACCAAATTATTTTTTATACAAAATCTACATCTTGAATAGTGTTGTCATTATTTTTCTTACTCAACTCTGCAAAAACTTTTCTCATTTTTGTATAACTGAAAACAAATGATGCCAATAAAAATAATCCGAATATAATAAAAAATAAATTAAATCCAAAAATTTTTACCAAAAGAGCTCAGAGTAAGAGTCATATCACATTTGCAGTATTGATAACTATTTTTAACGGAGCTGCCGATATAGTAGTATCAATTTCTTTGAGATTAAATTTTTTTGCGTATTCCTCATTGTATATTCATGAAAAATGCGCCTGAGCGAGTGGCATAGTTGCGGCATATCCAATACTATTGAGTATTCAAAAAAGTATGACTAAAATAATAGAATCAAATAATCAAAAACAAATAAGAGAGATTCCTGAAATGAGATTCCCAAACAAAATAGTTTTAAATACTCAATATTTTTTTGATTTATTGATAAAAAATTGTTGGAATAAAAATGCAGGGATTACGAGTACTCCAAGTAAAACATATCAAGTAATCATACCTCTGGTTTGGGAAATGATATATTGATCACTATTAAAACTCATTACTTTTTCTAAAAATTCGACCAAAAAGGTTGCAACAAAAGTATCCCAAAATCAAAATTGTACTATGAGAGTTAAGAACCATAAAATAATTATATTTCTTGGTACTTGAACTAAAATTTTATAAAAAGTTTCAAATCCACTTAATGAAAAATTATAAATTTCTTTTATGTCGATATTTTTTCTCACTTCGATAGGTTTGAGGAGAATAATTTTTGATTGGCGAGAAAGTTCAATAAGGTTTTTAGTATTGATTTTTCCGATAAATTCTTCTTTTTTACTCAGTAAATCATTTTTTAAAATATCGAGTTTTATAGTTTTAATTTTTTCAAAATCAATAGTTTCTATTTTATTGTCAAAATACTTTATAATAAACCATAAAAATGCTATCAATATAATGATGAAAACTATGATAGCTATTTTTATATTCATTGCTAAAAGGATCCCCGAAAACAGCAATCAAAGCATCGATCATCCACCATTGTAGATATTGTATTTCGATAAAATGCTTGCGTATTCTCCAGGGGTAGAGTTATTAAAAATATATCCGATAATGGTAACATCAAAACTTTCCTTTATAATTCCATATAAACAGGCAGATAAAAGTAAGAGAATGATATTAAAGGAATGATTCAAAAACTCTCATAAGTATGAGATAGTTTTTTCAACTCCACCGCCTCCTTCTGGAAGAAGTGCTGAAATTCCATGAAAGTACACAAATTTTATAAATATTATTGACACAAGAATCATAAAAATAGTTCCTAGAGTCAAAAAGATTTTAGGTTGAATATATTTTTGTAACACTCAAATAGGAATATCTAAGATAAGGGCGATAAAATTTCCAATTCATAAAAAAAGTCCTACCAGTAAGATAGATTGTAATTCAAGTCCAAAGAAAAAAATAATTGTAAAGTGAAATACAATCCAAGCAAATCCTACAAAAATTCCAACATTATATAAATTGTTTAGTTTGATTTTATTTTCTTCGCTTTCAATCGTTACAAAATTACTCATAAATTTTGATTAAAATATATTTTTCAATATTATATCAAAAACTTTGTGTTTTTGCAAAATAAAAACTTATAATGAACAAATGAAACATTTACGAATCAAAATAGATAAATACGAAATTGATGGGAATATTATTTTAAAAGATATAGATTTTATTCTCAATGAAAATGACTCTGTAGCACTTGTTTGAGGAAATGGAGTAGGAAAAACTACGCTCATGAAAATAATCACTTGAGAAATAAAAGATTTTGATGGAAAAATAGAAAATATTGGAAATATGTCTATTTGATATCTTTCTCAAATTTATTCTGATAATGAAGATAAAACGGTCAGACAAGAGATAAAGGAATGATTTAAAGATATTTGTGAGATGGAAAAGAAACTTGAAGAAGTAGAAAAGGAAATGTCTGAACACCCAGAAAATATGGAAATTATTGAAAAATATACTTCCCTTTTAGAAACGTTTAATAATATTTGAGGTTATAATTATAACAATCAAATTCATAATGTTGCCAATGGGATGCAAATTCTTCATTTACTCGAGAGAAAATTAAATGAAATTTCAGGTTGAGAAAGAACTAAAGTTGCACTTTGTAAAATACTCGTTGAATCGCCTGATTTACTTTGTCTTGATGAACCAACCAATTTTATAGATATGAAATCGGTTGAATGGCTTGAGAGTTATTTGCAAAACAAATGGTGAAATGGGTATCTCATTATTTCTCATGACAGAGAATTTCTTGATAAAACATGTTCTAAAACTTATGAATTACAACCAGCAAGACAGATACATTTTTATCACTGCAATTATTCTAAATACGTAGAAGAGAGAGAAAGAGTTGAAGAAAAAAAGATGGAAGAATGGGAAAGACAACAAGAATTTATTAAAAAAGAGGAAAATCTTATCAATCGTTTTAGGGCTTGAAGTCGCGCAGGATTTGCTGCGAGTAGAGAAAAAGCCTTAGATCGTTTGGATAAACTTGATAAACCATATATTCCGCCTACTCCAAAATTTTTCTTTGATTATACTGGAGATGAAAATGAAAGAATTTTGTATTTTAAGGAAGTATTTATTGGAAGAAAAGAACCTTTATTTTTTATCAATGAACTCTATCTCAATAAATGACAAAGAGTCTGAATAGTTTGAGAAAATGGGGCGTGAAAATCAACGCTTTTAAAAACAATTATGTGACAACTTGAGATTTTAGATGGAATATTTACCAGAGGAAAATGAATAAAAATTATTTATTATTCTCAACTTCACGAAGAACTCAACAAAGAAAAAACGGTCAGAGATAATTTTTTAAATCATTGAATACATATGGAGGATCAAACCTTAACAGGGTATTTAAATTATTACCTTCTCCCAAGAGAATGTATTGATAAACCTGTAAAATATCTTTCTGGAGGACAAATCTCAAAAGTATTATTTGCAATTCTTGGTCAAAAAGAGTCAAATTTTCTCATATTTGATGAACCAACCAATCATCTTGATTATGACTCAAGAGAGTCTCTTGAAAAAGCTATTTCAAAATATAAATGAACGGTTTTATTTATTTCTCACGATAGATATTTCGTCAATAAAATTGCTGAAATTATGTGGATAATTCGCGACTGAGAATTGAGTGTAAGTTATGGAAATTATGAAGATTATAGATATAAACTTGAACATGGAATTGATATTGAAATGAATTTATTTGACGAATCAGCTGAAATGGATATGGTGTTACTTGAAAAGCTTTGAGAAAAAGAAGCAAAAAGAATAAAAGAAAAGTTTACTAGAAGAAAAAAATAATTTTTTTCTGGTATAATATTAAAATTTACATAGTTATGGAAAAATTATTTTTAGAAATTGACCAATATATTAAACAAGAGGCGATATCTCATCTTTATATAAAAGATGGAAAACTAAGAGCTACCTACCATTTAGATAATATATATTCTTCGTTTTGAAAAAAATCCGATTATTATAATTCTTGAATGGAGGTAGTTGATACAAGTAAGATAAATGAATTATTTCATTTAGATTATAGAGAAACGGATATCACTGATACTTTGGCTTTAAAATGATATTTTCTTGTATGAGAAAGTGGGGATTTTATTCCAGAATATTTGAAAAAATTCTTTCTTGAATTCCATAATTATTTACTGAGCGAAACTCCAAAAATAATAAAAAGAACTCGTGGAAAAAGAAATTTAATTTACATCCCCCTTCTTCTTCAAAATAGTTCTTATATTTCAAAAAAATGTTCTCAAGCTGTCAGTGATATACTTGCTAAATTTTAATAATATGCTCTCTAAAAACCAAATTAAATACATAAAATCACTTCACAATAAAAAAGAAAGAAACGAAGAAAAAAAATTTTTAGTTGAGTGAGAAAAGAGTTTAGTAGAATTATTAAACTCTGATTTTTTAGTGGAACTTCTCGTGATAAGTGAAGATTTTTTTATAAAAAATAGAAATCTTGTTTCAAAATTCAAATATGAAATCTTAAAAGCTGATGAACTCAGCAAACTTTCAACCCTTTCTACAAATTCAGATGGAATTGCGGTTGTGAAACAAAAAGAAAATCTAGAATTAAAAAATAATAGTGAAATTATTTTAATTTTAGACGAAATAAAAGATCCTTGAAATCTTGGAACCATTATTAGAATTGCTGATTGGTATGGAATTACAAAAATTATAGCATCAAATAATACTTGTGAATTTTATAATCCTAAAGTGATTATTTCAACTATGTGAAGTTTTATAAGAATAAATATGTATTATACTGATTTAGAAGAATATTTTAAATGAGTAAACTTCCCTATTTATGGAGCTTTTATGAATTGAGAAAATGTTCATAAAACTACTTTTGAAAAGTCTTGATTTTTAGTTATTGGAAATGAAAGTAATTGAATTTCAAAAGAAGTTGAAAAATTAGTGACGAAAAAAATTACTATTCCAAGATTTGGGAAAGCTGAAAGTCTGAATGCTTGAGTTGCCACTGCGGTTATTTTGGATAATATGAAAAGAAAATAAAAAATCGTGATGTTACTCACGATTTTTTATTTCATTTTTTTTCTTAAAAATTCATTCAGTTCAGAAAGTTCTACTACTTCTTGGGTCATAGAGTCTCTATATCTTACCGTTACTTTTTCATTGGCAAAGTTTTCTGAATCAATCGTTACACAAAATGGAGTTCCGATTTCATCAAATCTTGCATATCTTTTTCCAATAGTTCCAACTTCATCATATTCACAGACAAAGTCTTCGCTGAGTTGTGTAAATACTTTTTTAGCATCATCTCCGATTTTTTTCACTACTGGTAAAACTCATACTTTGATTGGAGCAACTTTTGGATCAAGTTTTAAGTATGTTCTTGTTTCTTCTGCTTCACCTTCAATAGTATATGCGTCAGATAAAACCGTTAAGAACAGTCTATTGAGTCAAACTGAAGGTTCAATAACATATGGAACGTATTTTTTATTATTTACTGGATCAAAATAACTCATATCTTGTTTTGATTCAGCCATATGAGCTTTGAGATCAAAATCAGTTCTATCAGCAATCCCCCATAATTCTCACCAACCAAATGGAAATTTGTATTCGATATCAGTCGTAGCATTTGAATAATGAGAGAGTTCGTCCTTGTCATGATCTCTGAGTCTAATGTTTTCTTCATGGAGTCCAAGAGTATTTACAAGGAAATTTTTACAATCTTCTTTCCATTTTGCATGTACTTCTAAATCTGTTCCAGGTTCACAAAAATATTCAATTTCCATTTGTTCAAATTCTCTGGTTCTAAAAAT
>JANJUN010000055.1 GCA_024710565.1 Candidatus Altimarinota bacterium
GTGCTGCATTTTGAATCGTTTCAATTGCTTTTTGTGTTTTTTCTGCACTTCTACTTGCTGTAACAATAACATCTCAACCAGACTTAGCAATCAACTCAGCAGTTGCCAAACCTATACCACTTGATCCACCAGTTACTACCGTAGTAGTTCCAGAAAAATCAAAATTAATTCTTCATTTCATATGTATGTGTTTAAAAAATAAAAACTATACTTAGTATAGCTTTTATTTTTTTTTGTCAAATAAAAAAATAGAAACTATTTTGTTTCTATTTTTTTATTCCTTTTATAAAAAGATTTAGATATATTTTGCTACTATTTCGTTTAATTCTTGTTTTTGTTTTACTCAAACCATCATTTCAACTGGTTTCCCATCCTTTAAAACGATTAAAGTTGGAATACTCATTACTCTGAATTGTTGTGCTAAAGCTGGATTTTCATCAACATTGATTTTTCCAACTTTTATTTTATCTCAGATATCATTGGCAAAATCTGATAAAATTGGTAACATCATCTGACAAGGCCCACACCATTCAGCCCAAAAGTCCACTAAAACAACTCCTGAACTTACTTCACTAGCAAAATTTTCTTCATTTAATACTAAAACAGACATAATTTAAAAATTTAATATATAAAATATAGTATTTATAATTATATTGATTTTTTGGAAATTGCAACCCATTTCTTTTGAAAAAAGATATCTCTTTCTATTAGTTTTAGAAAAAAGTCCTATTTTATATGATAAATTCAATAAATATATTTATTTCTTACTCACACAAAAAGTATTTCCCCTTTTCAAATATGAGTTTATCATCCACAAATATTTTCTCAACATCAGGAAAAATATCTATATGGTATCTTTGCACGACATCTTTTGACATCTTTTTTCTATACACTCCGTGTTTTTTTCAAAGTGAAAGATGAAATCAAGAAATACGCTCAAAAGCGTTCACATCGCTTAAAGGAGACTCAAAACTAATCGCCCTATTAAGTCAAAATCCCAGTTCCCTCATCATAATTTCACCTTCAGTTTCCTTAATTTTTTTAAGTGTTGATAAAAATTCTTTTGGAATATTTTCTTCTTGATAAGAAATCAAACTATTATTAATACTCATTGGAAATGGTTTTTCAGGAAATATTACCTGTAAATCTTCTCAAGGAAATGCTTGAATATACAATTCTCCATTTACTTTTAAAAAGTCTCTTGCTTCTGTAAAATTTTCTCCTATCGGATAGGTAGCATATCTGTTATCAAGTGAAAATTTTCCAGTATTTTGTTTCATATCCTCAAAACCTCACGATATTTCAAATGTAGATCCATTTGATGAAATAATCTTTAAAGTATTTCCTCTATCAAAAGTATTTTTTAAATAATCCGATACTTCTTGAAAATAATCAGATTGATAAGAAATCGCTTCCAAATAGGTTTTTGTTTGAGAAGATTTTATATAAGATAGATGGTTATGCTCAATACATCCAACATTTTTTTGTTGTAATGAAATACGAATTCTAAAACTTTCTAGTCTAAAATTGGTTGATTGTACTAAAATAACGGTAGAATATGCCTCCAATCAAAGTAATTTTTCTTTTAACTCAGATCCTTTTTCTTCCTGAAAAAGTATAATTTCTACATTCGAATATTCTTTTAAATTTTCAATATATCACCTAGAAATCAAGTCTGCCAATTGAGAGTTTGTATCGTATACTAAGACTATTTTTTTTCCACAAATCTCTGGATGTTTGAGGTATAAATTTTTTTCTAAAATATCTTTGGTTGCTTGAAGTGCAACATCAAGTAATGAAGTCATATTATTTTAAATGTATTAGATTTTTATAATCTTGTAAAAAATATTTTCATAATTTTTTTAATTCTGACCTTGGTTTTTTAGCATCAACCCCAGAAATTAAATTATAAAGAGATACGGTATAGTTTCTAAATATATCGATATCCGCAGAAGTAATCGTTCTTTTTGAGTTTAAAAGTGCATTTTTTCTTTCATTAAATTTTCATGAAAGGATAATGTATACTTTCACTGCTTTTGTATTTTTAGGAGTATAATAATTGGGATGGATATATTTTTCTAATTTTTCACGAGGCGAAATATTTGGGTTTACTAATGCTGTTTTTATATATTCATCATATTTTTCAGTCGCAGACATATTTTGACTTGCGTGGAGTGAAGAAGTGCACAATAAAAATATACACGATAATGAAAATAATACTATTTTTTTCATGGGTAAAAAATTAAAAAATAAATTCTCCTTTTATTATATATATTTTTAAAAAATCTAAAGCCGTATTTATTCAAAAATTATTTCTTCTTCTGTGAGTGTAAAAAACTTTACTTGATTGCTCATATTTTCATATATTTTTTTCAAATCTTTTGTTTGGACTCTGATAGATTTTGCAGGATCTGCAGGGTTAAACATAAAATATTTATGCTGAAAAATTTGACTATCGACATATACAGGAATCTCTTGATTATCAAATCAAAATGGCGCAATACTTCCAATAGTTCCAAGTCAAAGACTTGTTATTTCATCCTGTGAAGCAAATCTGATATCTTTTGTTCCAAATTCTTTTTTAAACTTTCTTGCTTTTATATCAGTATCTCAAAGAGTCGTAACCAGATAAAATTTTCACTTAGCATGAAAAATAATATTCTTACTTCCAACTCACTCTAATCCAGCTTTCATTCTCAATTCTTTTGAATGTTCGCAACTCGTTGATGGTTCATGACTTATTTCATCAAATTCAATCACATATTTTTCAAGAAGTTGATGTATATTGTTGTATTGTGTCATATATTATAATTCAAAAAATAAATTACAAAATTACTCTATATATTTTCTCTAAAAAATCAAGAAATACCTCTTTTTTGCATTTTTTTTTATTATATGGTACAATAAAAGAAAATTACTCTTTTATTCTATAGGTATGTCTATGTGAAAAAGTTCTTGAAATAACAAAAAAATCTGAGATCTCCTGGTAGAAAATCAAATAATATCAGAGTCGGTTTTAGAGCTTGCTCTCAATAAACAAGTTGAGTTAGCAAGAAAATGATTTGAAGTACGTATTGGAGAAATCCTTATTGGAGCATGAATTGTAGAAAGGCGCTCTATTATAAGTTTTTTAGCAAAACGTGGTATAAAACTCAGACTTGGGGAAATTTTATTTCTCCTTTGAATGTTAAATGAGGAACAGTATAAAAATATTCAAAAAATTATCATAGAAAATACTCGTAATGGAGTATCAAAATCTATTTGAGATATTGCTATTGAATTATGATATATCACTCAAGATGGATTTTATGATTTTTTGGAACAACGTGGTATAAAACTCAGAGTTGGTGAGCAATTGGTAAAAGAAAAAATCATTTCCCAAGAATTATTACATATGGTTTTAGAGGAACAAAAAAGAAATCCCGCATATCAATGAAAAAAACTTTTAGATATACTTATCTCTATGCGTGCAATTACGCAAGAACAATACGATAAATTTTCATGAAAATTATGGGATAATGATAGTATTGAATTTTCTTTTGATTAAAAAAACTACCAATATGGTAGTTTTTTTTCATTATTCTTCTTCTTTTATCACTTGAATATGAAGTTCTTGTAATTGTTCATCGTCAACGATAGAAGGTGCATTCATCATGAGATCTTGAGCTTTTCCAGCTTTTGGGAAAGCAAACACTTCTCTTACATTTGGCTCATCTGTTAAAATCATCATAAATCTATCCATTCCTATCGCAAATCATCCATGAGGAGGAACTCCGTATTGAAAAGCTTCATACATAGCTCCAAATTTATTTATCACTTCATCTTTACTTCTTCCAACAGCTTCAAAAGCTTTCACTAAAACTTCTACATCATAGTTACGAATAGATCCAGAAAGGATTTCATATCCATTACAAGCAAGATCATATTGATTTGCCTTCATCGATAATAAATCTCCTTTTTCAAAAGCCTCAAGTCATCCTATTGGCATAGAAAATGGATTATGAGCAAAATCGATTTTTCCAGATGCTTCGTCTTGTTCAAACATTGGGAAATCAATTATCCAACATAAAGCTAATTTTTTAGGATCAGCGAGATTAAATTTATCTCTGAGAGCAAGTCTTACTTTATTTAAAATTCATACGGCTCTTTTAAATTCATCAGCTGAGAAGAAAATTATATCTCCATTTTTTGGTTGTAATCTTTCTTCAAGTGCTGCGATTTCAGTTTCAGACATAAATTTTAATATTGGTGATTTTTTTCCTCCTTCTTCATTATCATCATAAATAATATACGCAAGTCCTCTTGCTCATTCTTTTTTAGCAACTTCTGTTAATTCATCAATATCTTTTCTCGACATTGATTGTCCTTCCAATTTAATAGCCTTAATCACCCCTCCCGTTTCACAAACTGATTTAAACACAGAGAATTCTGTATTTACAAAAATATCTGTAAGGTCAACAAATCTCATTCCAAATCTCAAATCTGGTTTATCTGAACCATAATTTTCTAAAGCTTCATCATAACTCATGGTATAAAATTTATCATCCATAATGGTTTTATCAGATAAATTTTTTGATGCATCTCTGATATATCATTCTACTACAGCGAATACATCTTCTCTATGGATAAAACTCATTTCACAGTCGATTTGATAAAATTCACATGCGTGACGATCAGCTCTTGGGTCTTCATCTCTAAAACATGGTGCTACTTGAAAATATTTATCAATTCCCCCTACCATTAAAAGTTGTTTGTATTGTTGTGGTGCTTGTGGAAGAGCATAAAATTTTCCTGGATGAAGTCTTGAAGGAATTAAAAAATCTCTCGCTCATTCTGGACTTGATACGGTAAATAATGGAGTTTGTACTTCGATAAAATCATTTCCATAAAACCAGTTTCTGGTAAAATTTAAAAGTTTTGATCTAAATAAAACATTATTTAAAACTTTTCTTCTTCTTAAATCTATAAATCTATGTTTATATCTCACTTCTTCATTTGATTGTACTCCAAATTCATCGAGTTCAAATGGAGGAGTTTTTGATCTTGATAATATTTGAGTTTGAGTCACGATGATTTCAATATCTCCTGTATGTAAAGCAGTATTTGCTTGTCCATCTGGTCTTGATCTTACCGTTCCAGTTACTTGGATAACATATTCACTTCTATAATCAGAAGCTGTAGAGTGCGCTGTAGCATCATGCTCTGGATCAAATACAACTTGAGTCAGTCCGTATCTATCTCTCAAATCGATAAAAATAATTCATCCATGATCTCTTCTATTTGATACCCAACCAGAAAGAGTAACTTCTTCTCAAACATTTTTAAGTGTAAGATCATTACAGGTATGTGTTCTTAACATAATTATTAAATAAAGTTATAAAATAAAAAAAGTACAAAAATATATTCTTTTTAAAAAAGTATTTTTGTACTTTCGGTTCAAAATTATAGTTTGAAAGGTGCCACCGAAAATTGTTGCTTAATTTATATTTTTTAACGAAGTTTTTCGACTTCGCAAGGTTCTACTGAGGAGTTTTTCCCTTTCTTCCTTGAGCTCGCAGTTGTTTTCTGCTCAAACGCCAGTGAGTGTAATTATAAAGAATTTGAGAAAAAATCAAGTTTTATTTCTTTTTCATACTTAAATAATAAAACAAATATAAACTATACCACACTTTTTTAAAATTTTTCTTTGGATTGGTGATAAATCTCCAGAACCATTCGAGTTTCCATGTAATAAAAATTTGTGGTGCTCTTTTTTCATTTCCAGCCCAAAAATCAAAAGTTCATCCTTGAGAAAAAGCAAGTAGATGGTATTTTTTAATATTTTCTAAATTATTTTTTATCCAAATTTCTTGACGTGGGGTTCAGAGTCAAATCATAAAAATATTTATTTTTTTACTTCCATTTTTCTTATTTTCTTCAGCAAATTCAGAAACTCAACCAATTTGATGCTCAAATTGCGATTCAGACAATCTTCATCTACTTTCAGAAAAAGAAAAATTATCGCTATATCATTCAAGCTGAGAAAAATCTCAAAGCATACTCTCTAATTTTTCAAAATCAAACTCACTATATCCATCTTGAAAATAAGCAACTTTTATACCGTATTTTTGTTCGATATTTTGAACAGCTTTTTCAACGACCTCTTTTTTTGCCCCGTACAAAATGAGATTATACTCCTCTGGTTTAAGATTTTTGAGTACATACTCAGCAAAATCAGTCCCATTGAGATTTTGAAGAGGAATTCAAAAATATTTTTTATAATAAAGTTGTAATGCAATTCCATCAGGAAGCAAAAAATGCCCTATTTCAAGTGCTTGTAAAAATGCTTTATTTATTTTTTTTCATCCAATAATCCCATTTGAAATAAGGTTGGCAAAATAGAGATAATTCACGACACAAAATCAGGTTTGTTTGTATGTCTGTATTATCTCTCAAAAGGCATCTTTAGTTTTATTTTTATAAATTTTTTCTAGTATTATCATAATATATCAATTATTTTTTCTATTGTAAAAAAAGTTTCTGGTTTTTCAAAAGATTTTTACTTTTTTATAAATTTCATATAATCAAAAAAATAACTATTATTATATGACTGCTTTAGAAAATAAAAAAATTGCCATTGTTTGTGATTGGTTAAAGGATTTTGGATGAGCTGAAATCGTTATTTCTCACCTTTTAGAAATATTTCCAAATGCCGATATTTTTACTTCCGTATTTTTTATGAAAGAGAATCCTCTATTTACTGGAAGAAAAATTACCACTTCATTTATACAAAATATTCCTCTTTTAAATACATCTCATAAACTAGCTTTAATGCTAAGACCTTATGCATTTGAAAGCTTTGATTTGAGTGAATATGATATCGTTATTTCCTCTTCAAGCGCAGAAAGTAAATGAATTATCACTAAACCTGAAACCCTTCATTTTTGTTATTGTCATACTCCAACCAGATATTTTTGGAGCCATTACCATGAGTACCTCAGCATGATGGAATTTGGAATATTAAATCCTCTGGCAAAATGGTTCATGCCAAAACTCGTACATCACTTAAGAATGTGGGATTTCCTCGCCTCAAAAAGAGTCGATTACTTTATAGCAAATTCAAAAAATACCGCGTGAAGAATTAAAAAATACTATAAAAAAGAAGCAAAAGTCATCTATCCCGGACTTGATTTAGAACATATACCTTTTTCAGAAGAAAAAGAGGATTATTATTTTTATAATGGAAGATGTATTCCGTATAAAAAATTTGATTTAATCGTTGATGCTTTCAATAAAAATGGGAAAAAATTAATTATAGCAACCAATACTGATAATCAACTCTATAGAGACCTCAAAGCCAAATCAAAACCAAATATCACTTGGAAATTTTGACTTTCTCTTGATGAAATCAACACCATCCACTCAAAAGCAAAAGCATTTTTATTTCCTCCAGAAGAAGATTTTTGACTGGTCCCAATTGCTGCTATGGCATCTGGAACACCAGTAATTGCGTATAAAAAATGATGAAGTTTAGAAACTGTGAAAGAATGAATAAGTGGAGTATTTTTTGAAAATCAATCCGTAAGGAGTTTAAACAATGCTATAGAAGATTTTGAAAATATGACTTTTGATGCTCAAAAAATCAGAGAGCACGCGCTCCAATTTGATAAAAATATTTTTAAGGAAAATATTCTTAGCTATATTCAAGAAAAATTATCATAAAAAAAAGAAGGCTACGCCTTCTTTTTTGATAGAGAAAGTTTCAGAACATCAAACTGGCACAAAGCCCATCTGCATCAAAACTTCCTTTTCCTCGATTGTTCGAGCCGTGACGATAACTCCAGCCATGATCATCGAAATATATCCAGTTTGCCGTTGCCCACTCACTTGTTTTTTTCTGAAAAACATATACATCCTCTTTAAAAAATGGGGGAAAAGCTAAGGACCAGCATTATAATTATTTCAAAAAAATATCAACTTTTTTTATTTTTGTTTTTCTTATGCCGTTAAACACGGATACAAAAAGAAAAGAAAAATCCTATTTTTTCCTTTTTGTATAATTTAATTATACAAAAATATTTTTTGACAAAAATAAAAGAAAATATACAATCAATACTGTCTACCTACATAATAGGTACTTTATTCTTAATTTTTCTCGTATGAAAAAACTATATGCTATTTTAGCTTTGGCTCTTATTTCTCTTTGAAATGCTATTTATTTAACTATTTCAGCCTTTAATTATAAAGCTTGAGATACATCTGCTTTATTTTGTGATGTAAGTGCAACTTTTTCTTGTAGTAGTCTTTTTTCATACCCTTTTGCATGGATTTTTGGAATTCCATTTCCAGCAATTGCTATGGCTGTATATCCAATTATCGCTCTTGTAGCTCTTTTAGGAATTTTAGGAAAATGCAAAAAAGCCTTCCATATCATGTTAGGTCTTGGTATCTGAGGAATGATGTTTAATAGTTATATCATCTATAATGAATACCTCGTTGGAATCTACTGTCTTGCTTGTCTTGCTTGTAGTGTCGCAATAACAACTATTGCAATAATCAGTGCGGTTGGAGTAAAACAAAAAACACTTTCTTAATCAGAAAGTGTTTTTTTAAATAAAAATGTTTTTACTCTATTTTCATCTTCATTTTCACAATTAAAGTTTTTATAATAGTCTATTTTGAGAGTAAAGAGTCATCAAGAGTGCGAAACTTGCATATCCTTTATTTTCATGTCATATTTTTTCATCGTAGCTTCAAAATTTGGGATAGTTCAAACTAAAGCACCCGAACTCACAAAAGCACCTGTTTTTGTAAGAATGAGCTGTCTTTTTTGGATATAGTCTTTTAGCAGAAGATTTACTCCTGTAGGTGAAATATCAGTAAAATATCCTGGTAAAGCACTGGTAAGTATTTGAATATTATTATCTCCAGGAGTCAGCAAATTAGTATCTGAATGTATAGCATACGGAAGTATTTTTTGATATACCTGTGTTCCCGCAAGAGAAAATTTCACATCCAAATAACTCCCTCCATAAAAATTAAATGCCCCTGTAAATCCTGGAACTTGTAAAGAAATCGTATTTCCAGAATTTACATTTTGTCCTGCAGCAAAAGTATATGACAACACGTTATCCCCAAGAGAAACGCTATCGCCAGTTCCTGTTGAAAGTCATGAAAAAAGAAAACTTCCTGTATTATATGCTCCCGAAATAGTAAAATTATCTCAAACTGCCAAAGAAATAGTATCAAATATGATATCTTTTTCTATTACTTGAGAAATATTAATAGGCTGAATAGCGGCTGTTTTACTAGAAATTTTTAACAATTCTTTTTTCCCAGAATTTAAGACAAATAAGTCTCATGAATCGTAAAAAAGTCACGTCGGTTGATAGAGTCATTTTTCAAAATCAAGTATAGATGAGACTTTCGCTCATGAATAATACATCACTCTATTATTTCCTGTATCAGAAATATAGGTTTTTTGAGTTCCATCTCTTGATAATCATCCAGGATTATTTAAAAGTATTTCTTTCCCCAGCGCAAGTTCTTGAAAATTATCTCAAAAAATTCATTTTCAAACTACTTTCCCTTGTACAGAATGGTATACTTCATGTTTCAAATAGCTCCCTGTAAAAGGTCAAGAACTTGGAAAAAATGGATTATAATTCTTGAGTTGAAGGTACTTAGTCTGTTGAGTCACATCATTCAAACATTCTCAGGTAAAAGTTTGAAGAGAGAAGTCATAAAGAAGTGGTTTCCCGAGTTTAAATCCCTCTGTTTTTACAAGAAATCCTGTCTGAGAGTGAGAAATAATATCAAACTCGGTATCAAACACCTCCGTAAAATCCTCAAAAAGAGAAATATATTCATTTTCTTGATTGAGAATAGATTTTTGAAGCGTAATATTCTTGATTCCAGAGGTTACAAATACTCCAACAGAAATCATAATAATAATTGAAATACTCACTCAAACTAATATTTCTATAAGCGTAAATGCGAAAGAATTTCTTTTCATATTATATTTTTAATAATAATTTATCAATTTCATATTTTGGTAACACATTATTTTTCTCTATAAGTAAAATACTTTGTGATACCTGGTCCAAAAGCTCCGTATAAACAAGATTTTCTTTAATATAGAGTAAAAATGTTTGTAAAAAATCTATGTATTCTTGTTTTTCTATTTTTTTATCTTGAAAAAAATATTTCATTATATTCACATTTTTTTTCTGAATATATTCGTCTATCAAAAGAAAAAAGAATTCATTTTTTTCCTTCTTTGAAGAATGAAGTGTATCTATCACCTGGAGTCTTGAAAGTACGGTTTCCGGAATCCCTGATTCTGAGTGACTCGTTAAGAATACAATGTTTCCCTCTCAAGGTTCTTCTAAAAATTTCAGTGACGCATTAAAACTTTCTCAAGTAGCACGAGAAATATTTTCTATAAAAAATACTTGAAATTGGTAATTTGATTTTATATATGATTGCGCTATGAAGTTTCTGAGTTCATGAATTTTTATTTTTTCATTATTATCAGGAAAAACAAAGAGATTATTTTTATCAATCTGATAGTGTTCAAAGAGTTCAAAAATAATATTTTTTACTTGAGTATTTAATAACTCTTTATTTTCTCACAAAAAAAGGACTGGTTGAAATATTCATCCAGTATCTATTTTTTGTTTTAATTTTTGAAATATATCATTATTCATTTTCTGTTGGTTCATCAATTAATTTCAAAAGGTCATTTAAGTCCTCTGAAAATTCTGCCTCAACTGATGTTGATTTCTCATGAGGAGGAAGTACTATGATTTCTCATGATGCTGAAAGTGTTTCTCCACTTGAACTGAGATCTTGTTCTTGAGAAGGAATATCGCTAGGAGTTTCTTCTACTGGTGGTTTTTCAGAAAAACAAGAAGTAAGAAACAAGAGTCCTCAAACAATAAGAAGTTTTTTCATAATCATACTATTGAATGTAAAAAAATAAACATCCCCATTGTATAAAAATATTAAAATATGTAAAGAAAAAACCTTATAAAAATAAGGTTTAGTCAACAGTTTCAAGATGTGTATCGTGAGAAACTTCGGGAAGATTGAGCTTTTTAAATTGTGCTCTGGTTGTTTCTAGTGTTTGGATGAGGTTTGATGGATGGGTTTTTTCTCATTTTATAATTCGAGTTACTTCTCAAAAGAGTCAATAATTTGCATAAAATGCACTCAAAATAGAAGTCGATGTTTTTTCTTGCAAAGAGCGTACATCGGGTGATTCTAACATTTCTGAGATATCTTGAGATTGGGTTGCTTCCATAGTATTTGCCATACTTTTTTATTATATTTATATTTTACGGTATGCATTATAGCATATTTTTCAAAATATTCAAGTTTTTTTCCAGGAAGAAAATATTCAAACTAGCACTTAAATATAAAATGTGCTAAAAAATATTTGACATTAAAAAAATTTTTCATAAAATATCTCTCAAGTTAGAAACCTAACAACAATTTTATTTAATAATTTATAAAGGTATGTGAAAAATTATTGGTATTGACCTTGGTACAACAAACTCTTGTGTTTCTTTTATGGAAGGTTGAGAAGCAAAAGTTATCCCAAATTTAGAATGAAATAGAACAACTCCTTCTATTGTTGCCACCAACAAAGAATGAGCTATTATTGTTGGTACTCCAGCAAAAAGACAAGCTATTACAAACCCACTTGGAACTATTTACTCAGCAAAAAGATTTATCGGTAGAAAATTTGATGAAGTTGCCGAAGAAATTAAAAACGTTCCTTTTAAAGTTGTAAAAGGTTCTGATGGATCTGCTCTCATAGAATTCAATGGAAAACAAGTGAGACCTGAAGAAATCGGAGCACACGTTTTAGCAAAAATAAAAGAAGATGCTGAAAAATATCTAGGAACTTCAGTAACGGAAGCTGTTATTACCGTTCCTGCTTACTTTAATGATGATCAAAGACAAGCAACGATTAATGCTTGAAAAATTGCAGGTCTTGAAGTAAAAAGAATTGTTAATGAACCAACTGCTGCGGCACTTGCTTATGGAGCTGGAAAGAATAAAAACGAAAAAATTGCAGTATATGACCTATGAGGATGAACTTTTGATATATCAGTTTTAGAATTATCAGAAGAAGGAACATTTGAAGTACTTGCTACCAACGGAGACACTCACTTAGGTTGAGATGACTTTGATAAAAGAATTGTTGATTTCATCGTTCTAGAATTTAAAAAAGAACAAGGAATTGATTTAAGAAATGATCCAATGGCATTACAAAGAGTGAGAGATGAAGCTGAGAAAGCAAAAAAAGAATTATCATCTACTACTTCTTATGATATAAATTTACCTTATATCACAGTTGACGCTACTGGTCCAAAAAACTTAATGATGTCTATTTCTAGATCAAAATTTGAAGAATTAATCTGAGACTTAGTTGAAAGAAGTATTGAACCATGTAAAAAAGTATTAAAAGATGCTTGATTATCTGCTTCAGATTTAGACCAAGTATTACTCGTTTGAGGATCTACAAGAGTTCCAATGGTAGTAAAAAAAGTAGAAGAATTCTTCGGAAAAAAACCAAATACAGGTATTAACCCAGATGAATCAGTAGCTATGTGAGCTGCAGTTCAAGCCGGAATTATCGGATGAGATGTAACTGACGTATTATTACTTGATGTTACTCCATTATCACTTTCAATTGAAACTATGTGAGGAGTTGCAACAAGAATGATTCCAAGAAATACAACTATTCCAACAAGCAAATCAGAAACTTTCTCAACTGCCGTTGATAACCAACCAAGTGTTGAAATCAATGTATTACAATGAGAAAGAGAAATGGCTGCTGACAATAAATCACTATGAAGATTTATGCTTGATAGTATAGCACCAGCACCAAGATGAGTTCCACAAATCGAAGTAACTTTTGATATTGATGCAAACTGAGTATTAAAAGTAAAAGCTAAAGATAAAGGAACAGGAAAAGAACAACACATCACTATTGCC
>JANJUN010000022.1 GCA_024710565.1 Candidatus Altimarinota bacterium
GGTTGGCTAGATGTTCAAAATTTAGTTTCTCAAGACGAAATAAAAAAAATCAAAAACTTAGCAAAATATTTTCAAACCTTTGAAAAAGTAGTGGTGATTGGTATTTGAGGTTCATATCTCTGAGCAAAAGCAGTTTTAGAAGCATTGAAATGAAATTTTTGAGATGAAAAGATCATCTTTGCTTGATTTCAACTCGATAGTAATTATCTCAAAGATTTACAAGAATATTTAGAAAATAAAGACTATGGAATTATTCTGATTTCAAAGTCAGGAACTACTTTAGAACCAGCAGTAACTTTTAGAGTATTATTACAAGATTTACAAAAAAAATATTCCTCTTTAGAAATTTCAAAAAGAGTCGTAGCTATCACCGATGAGAAAAAATGAGTTTTAAAAGATTTTGCGACAAAAAATGGATTTGAAACTTTTGTGATTCCTGATGATGTTGGAGGAAGGTATTCAGTACTTACTCCAGTAGGACTTTTCCCAATTGCAGTGGCTTGATATGATATAGAAAAAATGCTTCTTTGAGCTTCTGACATGCAAAAATATATTGATGAAACCAAAGATATTTCTAAAAATCCAGCGTATCTTTATGCTGGAGCGAGAAATATATTATTAGAAAATGAAAAAAATATAGAAATCCTCTCAACTTTTGAGAAAAAACTTTCTTTTATTTCTGAATGGTGGAAACAACTTTTTTGAGAAAGTGAAGGGAAAGATGGGAAAGGGATTTTTCCAGCAAATTTAAATTATTCAACGGATCTGCATTCTATGTGACAGTATGTTCAAGATGGAAAAAGGAATCTTTTTGAAACATTTTTGATTATAAAATACCAACAAGAAAATTTGAAAATTCCATATGTAGAAAATGATGATGATAGACTTAATTTTCTTGCTTGAAAACCAGTATCTTTTGTAAATAATTCAGCATTAACATGAACGATTCAAGCTCATAAAGAATGATGAGTTCCCATTATCAAAATCATACTTCCTGAATGAAATGAATATTATCTCGGGCAACTATTATATTTTTTTGAGAGATCATGTGCACTAAGCGCTTATATGCTCTGAGTAAATCCATTTAATCAACCCGGGGTAGAAGCATATAAAAAATATATGATGGAAATAGTAAATAAATAGAAAAAGACCAAAGTAATTTGGTCTTTTTTAATGCATCAACATTTCAATGTTGATGGTGGTGATGAGGACGTCTTTGATGTGAACGAGGTTTCTCAATAATCACACGCCTCTCAATTCTCGAAGGACGGGGGTATACAACGACTTCTCGCTGCACTACGACCGGACGATGAACCACGATATGAGGTTCTTCATACCCACGTCTGACGGGGGTGGTGACAACCACACACCCAGAAAGAGAAATGAGTAGAAAAAAACTCACGAGTAATGTTCTCATGATGTTCTCCTTTTTAAAAAATCAATGAGTAAATATATTATAAATAAAAATACATTTTGTCAATAAAACATTTTATTACATATTTTTTTGACAAAAGTTTATAAATCTCAATTCTCTTTCTTTATGATCTGAGGGGAGTTGTAAAATTTCTTCCACTTCTTTCACTATTTCAGGACGAAAGAATTCTTTTAATTCCATAATGGATTGGAGGACTTCTGTATCAACAAAAGCAACTCCTTCATTTTTTATTTGTTCATGTAAAAAATTTATTTTTGTTATCATAAGTGTATTATATACTTATCTCACTTGGCTTTAAGTCAAGGCTATTTAAAAATTCAGTTCTAATTTCTAAGAGAATTGCTTCGAGTATTTCTATACTTTCTATTGTTACCAATCTTTTTCTATATGCTGAAACTCAAGGAAATCATTTTAAATACTGAACGAGATGTTTTCTGATATCGAGAGTTGCCTTTTTTTCTCATTTAGAGAGTAAAAGAGCGTTAGCATGAAAGCTCATCATATCAAGAATTTCTCTTAAACTCGGTTCGTATCTCCCAGGTAGAAAACACCAAGGGTTTCAAAAACTTCCTCTTCCAATCATAAAACCATCGAGTTGAGTTTGTTTATCAGGAGAATATATTTTCATCATTCCATCGTCAAAGTTTTTAACATCCCCATTACAAATAACAGGAATTTTTACATTTTTTTTGAGTTCATAAATTTGCGTAAAGTCAGCAAATCCAGTATAGGCTTGTTTCGTCGTTCTTCCGTGAACCGTGATGAGTCCAGCTCCTGCATTTTCAAGTCATTTTACAAAATCTATGAGTGTTTCTGGACCATTCCATCCAAGACGAGTTTTTACTGAGATCGGAAGGTGGGTTGCTTTATTGAGAGTTTCAACTATTTTAAAAGCGGTATCACGATTGATAATAAGACCAGATCAATGTCCACTATTGACTACTTTTTTTGCAGGACATCACATATTGACATCAATTCCTGCTACGTTATATCTTTCGATAATTTTAGCAGCTTGAGCAAACATTTCTGGATCTTTTCCAAAAATTTGTATAATAAGAGGCTTTTCAATATCTTGATGGGGAAGCACACTATCTGCCAAAAATTTTGAATGTACGAGTCCATCAGCTGAATAAAATTCACTGACACATATAATATCGGGATTTACTTTTTTATTTACTTGTCTATACGCACTATCGGTATATCCATCCATAGGAGCAAGAAACGCTATTGGTCATTTTGCGCTCAAGTTTTTCCAAAAATCTTTCATTTCCTCAGAGTTATTTTTAATATAAACAGGATTATATTGATTTTTTTTATTTTTCAATTTTTATATTTCAAAATATTTTTGGTAAAGTCAAATTATTTTTCTTCATTTCTAAAAAAATATATGGTACAATGTTTGTATAAATTAAATTTAGTACTAATAAAAATTCTATGTCGGAATCAATTTTAAGTGAAAAAAAGAAATATTCAAAGATGGTAAAAGAGTATTATCATTTTAATACAAAACATAAAGCAATTGGTCTTATTTTGTTGCAAGATGAAGCGAGTATAGATTTTTTACTTGATGGACTAGAAGTATTGTCTTGTGATTTTGTAATAAAGACAAAAAAACAACTTTGAGAAAAAGCCAACATTGCGAGTTCATCAGAAATTAAAAAAGATTTACTCCTAGGATTTGATTTTGTCGTGAGTGATAATGAAATGGAGTGATTGTGAGAATATTTTAAACTCTGAATAGTTCCTATTTTACCAAATAATAATCATCTTTCTGGAATTTTAAAAGAATTTGATCCGCTTCAAAGTGAAGGAAATAGTTTTTTTTATCTTAATGAAAATAAATGGTCTTTATATGCGACTATCATAAGATATTTAGAAAATTATAAATTTCCTTATGACCATAGAAATTTAGTTAAAAATATAATGAGTATTTAAATATGGAATTACTAAAAAATCAACAACAAAATCCTGATATATCGCTCAATTCTTCTATAAACGCTTTACAAAATCATACCAGAGATAAAGTGCAATCAATTGTGAATGAAGATATTGAATTGTTATTTCTTGATCTACTCGATGAAATACTTCCAGAACCTTTAGAAGTAGAAGAGTTTTGAGATGAAATACATAAAATTATAAAATGTAACTTTTGACAATTTGGATACTATAAGATAGAAATACAATCTGGAATCATTTCTATTCAAATGATACAAATGCCAAAAAAATGAGTAGAAGCTATGTTAAGTATTATCAGATATGCGTATGAAAATGGTCTTACAAAAATAAAGTGAGAAGCTAACCCACAAAAAAAACACTCTCATGATATGTCAAGAAGACTTAGGATTTTGGTATCTTTTTATACTTCATTTTGATGTAAACCAGATGTATATACTGGAACAGGAGGGCAAAATGTCATGATGAATTTATCAGAAAAGGGATTATTAGAAGTACTCTATAGAAAGGCGCAAATTTTTAAAGAAACTGGAAAATGGCCGATATTATACACAAAGTAATAAAAAAAGTAGAAAATTCTACTTTTTTTTATTACTTTATATTTTGCGTTGAGACAATTTTTGAGCCATTTTTTTTATACTTTCAGTTACTTCTAGCAGGGCAGTATGAGCTTTTTCCAATCTTTTTAAAACTTCAAGAGGGTCATCTCATCTATCAAGCGCTTTTTTGTAAGGAGCCTTACTGATATTTGAATAAGAGGCATCACTCCTAATACTATTTTCTGCTTGGAGTTTTTTTAAAATAAAAAGAGGATTATTTCACTCATCAAGAGCTTTTCTGTAACGAGTTTTATCAATAGTTGGAAAATGAGCATCGCTTCTTATTATACTTTCTGCTTGTAATGCTTCTAAAATAAGGTTAGGGTCAGCTCATTCGTCAAGAGCTTTTCTATAACGAGTTTTATCGATATTAGGAAAACTTAAGTCACTTTTAATGATATTTTCAGGATTTATTTTTGCATTTAGAGGAATGGGGAGATTTTCTCAAGACATGAAAATAAATTAGTTATTAAATTAACTTTTATTATACCATAAAATATTTTTTGTCAAAAAATAAATAAAAAAGTTGTGTTTTTAAGAGGAATAGTATACACTACGCAAAAATAACCTTACTGATTATGAAAAACAAATTTTTATTTTACAATCTCTTTTTATATTTTCTCTTTTTTAGTGTAAATTTTTTGATATTTTTCTTTTTTCAAGATATTTCTGCTATCAGAATATATGTATTATTTTTTAATAGTATTCTTTGAGCACTTTTTTTGGTGTTAAATTTTTATTTTTACAAAGATTTAGAACTTTTGAAAAAAATGAGTAAAAATATGAGTATTAGTGATGATAATTTTTGTGATCTTTCAAAATTAAATCATGATTTTACTTTTAAGGAGGCATATGCATTAGAAAAAACTTTTAAAAAATTGATTTTAAAAAATAATCTTATTACCAAAGATTTGCATGATATGGGTGAATTTCATAAAAAATTCCTTCCACAAGATATTTATGCGGAACTCTGAATTAAAGGGATGAATACTATTAACTTATGAAATTTTAAGATAAAAAAAATAGCGATTATGTTTATAGATGTGGTAGGGTTTACTTCTATTTCTGAACAAATCACACCAGAAAGGGCACTTTTTTTACTCAATGTTTATTTTGATGGAATTGGGGAAATTATTATGAAAAATAACGGATATATTGATAAATATCTTTGAGATGGAATTATGGTTATTTTTGAAAGTGATAATATTGATGATGCAATGAAAGCATCTATTGAAATCAATGAATTTATAGAAAAATTTAAGATTTGAGAACTTGGGAAAAAAATACAAATCGGTATCTGAATTAATTATGGGGAAGTGATTTTATGAACGATCGGGACCAAAAAAAGAATGGAGGCAACGGTGATAGGAGATACGATAAATACAGCTTCTCGTTTACAGGATTTAACAAGAAAGTATGAATGTAATATTATCATTTCAGAAAATGTATATAAAAATCTTTCCAAAAAAGATCTCTATAGTATTAAAACTTTATGAATACAAGAACTCAGAGGAAAGCAAAGAAAATTAGAAATTTACAAAGTAGATCCATATTATGTCATATAAATTTTAAAAAAATCTTTTGACTTACTTCAAAAAAAATATAAAAGTTAATATGATATTTAGTATTAGCTTTTTTTTATGGCAAAAAATCTCGTTATAGTGGAGTCTCCGGCAAAAGGAAAAACAATTGAAAAATTTTTATGAAGTGATTTTAAAGTAGTTGCATCGATGTGACATATCAGAGATCTTCCTGAAAAAACTCTTGGAATTGATATTGAAAATGGATTTATTCCAGAATATGGAGTCACTGAGGAAAAGAAAAAAACAGTAGATGGACTTTTGAAATTAGCAAAAACTCATCCGAGTATTTGGATAGCAACCGATGAGGACCGCGAATGAGAAGCTATTGGGTGGCATTTATGTCATATTTTATGACTCGATCCTGAAAATGTGAGAAGAATAGTATTTCATGAAATCACCAAAGAAGCGATTACTCACTCTATTAAAAACCCAAGAAATATCGATGTAAAATTAGTGGATGCTCAACAAGCAAGAAGACTTTTAGATAGGCTTGTTTGATACAAAGTTTCGCCTATTTTATGGAAAAAAATCAGAAAATGACTTTCTGCTTGAAGAGTACAATCAGTTGCTGTAAAACTCATAGTAGAAAAAGAAAGAGAAATCAAAAATTTTAAACCAGAAGAAACTTGGAAAATATTTGCAGAACTTGAATACAATAAGATAAAATTCAAAACATTATTTACGAAACTCGATGGAAAAAACAAAAACTTTAAATCAAAAGAAGATGTACAAAAATTTCTTCATATATTATTTCAAGATCTACCAGAAGTAAAACAAACAACAAATAAACAATGAAATACTGAACTTACTATTTCTCAAATACTCAATTTTAAACTTAATTCTGTTGATACAAAAGACAGTAAAAGAAGTCCAGGAGCTCCTTTTACTACTTCAACGCTCCAACAAGAAGCATCAAGAAAATTTGGTTTCTGAGTAAAACAAACGATGATGATCGCTCAAAAATTGTATGAATGAGTAGACCTTGGAAATGGAGAAAGAACGGGACTTATTACCTATATGAGAACTGATAGCGTAAATCTTTCAGAAAATGCTCTTGGACAGGCTGGAAAACTCATAGAAGAAAAGTTTGGAAAAGAATATCTCAAAATCAGAAAATATAAGACAAAAGCAGCGTGAGCACAAGAAGCGCATGAAGCGATTCGTCCAACCTATCTTTCGACTACTCCAGAAAGTTTGGCTTCTATCCTAGAACCACAAGCTTTAAAACTCTATACGCTTATCTGGAAAAGAACTCTTGCGAGTCAAATGGAAGATGCTATTGTAGAAGTAACGACTTTCAATTTTTCACCTGAGAATAAATCAAATCAAGAATGGATTACGAAAGGAGAAGTGTTAAAATTTGATGGATTTATGAAACTGTATGTTGAATCCAGTGACGATGAGTCAGAAGATGAAGAAACAGCAGTTCTTCCAAGTATATCAGTTGGAAGCTTGGTTCCATCAAAAAATATTGTTTCTACGCAATCATTTTCTCGTCCTCCAGCAAGATATACGGAAGCGTCACTGGTAAAAAAATTGGAAAGTGAATGAATAGGAAGACCTTCGACCTATGCTCCGACTATTTCTACAATTATCGATAGAGGGTATGTAGAAAAAGTAGAGAAAAAATATCTTTCACCAACAGAAATCGCTTTTGTAGTGAATGATTTTCTCCAGGAGTATTTTAAGGAAATGATGGATTATAAATTTACAAAAAATGTAGAAGAGGAATTTGATGAAATTGCTGAGGGAAAACTCAAATATGATAAAATGCTTGAAAAATTTTGGGTAGGAACCTTGAAAAAAGATATCGAAAATGCAGGAGAAAATGCAGAAAAAGTTATAGAAAAAGTAGGAAAAGCTTGTCCAAAATGTGGAAAAGATTTGATCTATAGGTTTTCAAAAGCTGGAAAATTTATCGGATGTTCTGGATATCCAGAATGTGATTACATAGAACAACCTCAAGAAGAAGTCGATAGATTGGCTGGACTCAGAGCAAAATATGAGTGAAAACCTTGTCCTGATGGAATTGAGGGAACCGTGGTTGTAAAAACAGGAAGATTTGGGCCTTTTCTTGCATCGAGTGAATATCCAAGAGTAAAATGGATAGGAAAGATAGTTTCAGAAAAAGACGAGCTTTTAGAGCAAATTTTGAAAGAAAAATGACTTTTAGTCGATGCAGAAAGTGGAGAAGAGCTCGTAGTAAAAAATTCAAAAAGAGGACCATTCCTTGCAGCTAAAAATTATCCGAGCGTAAAAATAGCAAAAAATATCCCAAAAGATGTTTGGGATGAACTCAAAAAAAGAACAGAAATTACAGAAGAATAAAATTTTATTTACATTATGATACATTTTTTATGGAAGGTGTCTTTTTGGACACATATCATGAGATGAAGTTTAGTCTTAGCAGTATGATGGTCAATCTTTGAAGCAAACTGGGCAATTTTATTTGTTATTTTACTGACTTTAGGATTGACCTATATTCATCTCATTTTTAAAAGGTATAACATCATTATTCCGCCTATTTTTCAATTGGTGCTTATATTTTTCATTTATTCATCACTTTTTTTGTGAGATATCAATCAATTTTATTATATTTTTCCTTGGTGGGATATCGTATTGCATAGCTTTGCGTGACTGGCTTTATGATTTATCGGTTTTTTGATTCCGTATATTTTTTATAAAACCAGAGAATTTAAAGCACCACCAATGATGATAGTATTATTTGGTTTTTGTTTTGCGGTTACTTTATGAACACTTTGGGAGATTACAGAATTTGCTATGGATACTATATTTGTGCTTGATATGCAAAAAGCAAGAAATTTAGGAATTTTAGACGAAGTTTTTGACTCAAGACTGGGAATCATAGATACGATGAATGATTTAATACTCGATACTTTATGAGCTTTAATCGCTTCTGTATTTGGGTATTTGTATCTGATATGAGGAGAAAAGGGGAGAGTATATAAAAAATTGATTGAACTTTTTGAGAAATCGAATAATTGGTTTGAGCATTCAAAAGAAAAATTTTTAGGAAAATAAAAAAAAGATTTACGTGATGGAAATCTTTTTTTTGTTGTAAACGGTACTTTTATATTTTATCTTCTGAATGATTTTTTTCTTTCTCCAGAAAAATTACTTTTCGGTCCATTTGGTTTTTTAGGAGTTTGTTTTCTTTGAGTTTGCTTTTTTGGTGCTGGAGAGGTTTAAATATTTATTTTTACAGCAAAAGGATGATCTTCTTGTATTTCAATAGTTTTTCCAATCAGCTTTTGAATATCTTTTAAATATTTCACTTCTTCACTATCACAAAATGAAAATGCAATTCCATTATTTCCAGCTCTTCCCGTTCTTCCGATACGATGAACGTATGTTTCTGGCTCATTTGGGAGTTCATAATTGATTACGTACAATAAATCATCAATATCTATCCCACGAGCTGCGATATCAGTTGCAACAAGTACTCTCGTAGTTTTAGATTTAAAGTTACTGAGTGCTTTTTGACGAGCATTTTGAGATTTATTTCCGTGGATGGCTTCGGCAGTGATTCAAGACTTAGAGAGATCTTTCACAACTCTATCTGCTCCGTGTTTGGTACGAGTAAAAACAAGAACATTTAATATTTCAGGATTTTTAAGTACATCAACCAAAAGTAATTTTTTATTGGTTTTTTCTACAAAAAATATTTTTTGTTGCACCTTTTCAGCAGTTGAAGAAACAGGAGCTACTTCAACTTTTACAGGGTTTACGAGTATAGAGTTTGCGAGTGAGGCTATTTCTTTTGGCATAGTTGCTGAGAAAAACAAAGTTTGTTTTTTAGGTGGAAGTTTTGCTAACACTTTTTTTACATCGTTTATAAATCACATATTGAGCATTCTATCGGCTTCATCCAGGATAAATATTTCAATGTGTTTTAAATTTACATATCATTGATTCATAAGATCTAAAAGTCTTCCTGGAGTTGCGATGAGTATATCAACTCAGGCTTCTAGTTTTCTGACTTGTGAGTGTTGAGAAATTCAACCAAAAATTACGGTTTTTTTTAACTTTAATCCTGATCAATAACTCGTAAAACTTTCTTCTATTTGAATCGCAAGTTCTCTGGTAGGAGTGAGAATAAGTGATTTTATCGTTTTTCCAGTATGAGATAATTCTTTTTCTCTTGAGAGGATTTGTAAAGTTGGAATAGCAAAAGCTGCTGTTTTTCCAGTTCCAGTTTGTGCACATCCAAGGAGATCTCTTCCAGCTAAAATATGTGGAATAGCTTGAGCTTGGATAGGAGTTGGAGTTGTGTATCACTCTTTTTCAAGGGCTTTTAGTATCGGTTCTATAAGATTTAATTCGCTAAATAACATGTGTTTTTGTGAAAAAATATATTCTTTTTGTAAAGAAGTTTAGTATATTGAAAAAATGTGTTTTGTCTAAAGATTTGGTTTTTATCGTAAATACTGTACATCTGACTATTGATTTATTTTAAAATAAATTATAATGATAGTTGTCTTAATATATTAAGATTTTTCTATTTCATAACCATTATAAGGGAAAAATATTTTTATTTTTTTAATATCTTATGTATGGAAACATCACTATATTTAGCTTCTATTTTAGGACCTTTACTTTTTGTTATCTGAATTTGACTCGTTTTAAATGCAGAAATGTATAGAAAAATGGTGAATAATTTTTTATCAGAATCAATCGCCCTTTATGCAAGTGCTGTGTGAGGATTTTTAGCTTGATTACTTATGATTCAATCTCACAATATTTGGGAATTCAGTTGGGGAGTAATTATAACTCTTTTAGGTTGGCTTATATTTTTAAAATCAGCGCTCCTTTTGACGATTCCAAGAGTATTTGAAGATATGGTGAAAAAATTCAAATTTTCAAATGGAATCATACAAACTGCTTGAGTCTTTTATATATTGATAGGATTATTTCTCATCTTCAAGGCTTTTTAGTCAAAACAAAACCTCGCGTAAGCGAGGTTTGATTTTTTACTTTTTTTTAAAAAAAAAGTTATACAAAATGTATAAAATCTTTTGACATCTTTTACAAAAAGTATAATATAAATTTACAAGTTCTTTAAAATTATTGGAATATATGAAAATTTGATAGCTATTTTATAGTATATCTGACTTAAAAATACTTAATTGTATTTTAAGATTTTCCCCATAGCTGATTTCGAAATATATGCAATTTTTGATATATGCTTCGCAACTCAAATAATATATTAATTTTTAACATAAAACATTAATTTAATAATAATATCAAAAAAAATATTAAATTATTGATAATAAATATTAAAATAATTAATTCAAATAAAAAAAATATTATTTATCAGTTTTTTGGATAAGTAGATAATCTTCTATTATTTATTAGGAGGTTTAGTAGAGCTTTTCATATATTTCCAATTTAGGAGATATTTTACCTCCTAGTAAAAATAGTTGAATATTTACTATTATTTCCTGTAATGGGTGTATATTGTAATTATTTAATTACTATGAAAACTAAAGTAAGTCCCAAAAGACAACAGAACTTGAAAAAAAGCTCTACTAAATTTAAATCTCATCTAAAGAGGTTTTTAAATCTCTGATACTGAATTATTAAATTAATTAGTATATTAATTGATTTATACAAATAACCTCTTTAGATTCTACTATATTTTAAAATTAAATAATTTTTTATGAATAATGTTATTTTATCTTTTCCTGATTTATTAAAAGCTATAAGAAAAGAAACTGGACTTAGTCAAGAAAAATTTGCTGAAAAATTATGAGTTTCAACTATGTTAATAGCTATGGTTGAGACATGACAAAGAGAACCTTCAAAAAAAATAATAAATATTTTATCTGATAAATTATGAGTAAATTCTTTTTCTTTAATGCCTTTTTTATCAATTGAAGAAGTTAAAGATTTTGATAATTTATCTTTTATTGAAAAAAAACTCTATGAACTATGATCATGATTACAAAAAGAACTAATAGAGAAAAAATCTAAATTACTAATTTCTTAAAAAGATGATACAATTAAATATAAAAACAAAAAATGACTTAGCAAAACACTTATCAAAATGATGAGATTATAAAAATATTATTGAAATTATAAATGAGGTAAATGAAAATTTATGAAAATATTACTATAATCATAAAAATTCTGAAAAAGAAAAAAATAAATTTAATAGAGTTGCAAAATGACCTTTAGAGTTATTAAATAGATTAATAAACGATATTATTTTAAAAGAGTTAGATAAAAAATTACCTAACTTTATTTTTTGATGAATTTCAGATAAAAATCATATTCAAGCTGTAAAAATTCATAAGTGTAAATACAACAGAAGTTTTATAAAATTTGATTTGGAAAGATATTTTGATCAGATTGATATGGAAAGAATTATTTGAAACTTAGTAACAAAGTGTTGATGTAATGTAAAATGAGCTGTTAATATAGCTCAACTATGTTGTGTTCCTGAATGAGAATTTTTTAATGCTGAAAATAAAAAAGTTTTAGCAAGGTGATTTCACACTTCAACGAGAATTGCTATTTTATGTTCATTAGATTTTTTTAAACAATTAAATTTTTTTTTACAAAGACATTATAAAAATTTAAAGCCTAAAATTTCAGTTTTTGTTGATGATATTAGTATTTCAATAGATAATACAGATGATGACAAGATTGATATTTTAATGAATAAAGTTTATGAATTATGAGAAAAGCATAATTTAAAATTAAATCATTTAAAGACAGATATTGATATAAATTGTGATGAAGTTGAAATTTTATGAGTAAAATTAAAACATTTAATTTTAAGACCTTGAAAAAAGACTATTTGAAAAAGAAAAGTTGCTTATGCAAAATGGAATAAATGAGATAAATTAGCTATTGTATCTATAAAATGACATAAAAATTATAGAAAATCATTAGATAAAGCTTCTTGATAAAGAATATAAAAAAGATTGAAAATATTAATATTTTCAATCTTTTTTATATTCAAGCGAAGAAAAGTGTAATTCTCATTTTTTAGCTATAATAAGTCACAAACATTCCCAACTTCAATCTTTTTGTATAATTCAAGGAGCTCATGAATATGAAAATAGAGTATTATTAGAATAATTTAGATTCTTTCTTGATACATGTAATAATAAAATATATGGTGCTTCTGGAGGGCTTTTTATAGGAAAAAACTCCATTAATCAATATTTTTTATGTTGTTTTAAAAATGTAATTCAGTCTTTCATATCATCAGGTAATTCACTTTTATGCATATAAAATCAATCTATAACATACATGAAAGGCTCTTCTTTATTTTTTCTTAAATCGTGACATTTTTCTCATGGAAACAGAAAATGAGGTTTATTTAATATTTTTTCATCAAGTTCTACTGGTTCAAAAAAATGTAATAATTCTGATCATATATAAAATCAAAATAAAGGTCATCAATCATTTGAATTATGCAAATTTCAACTTTCTATTGATAATCATTTAGGAGTACCATCATCATAATATCAAGACCTAATTCAATCTCACGATATATGTGCAGTTCAATCTAAATGATGAGAAATTTTTGGTTTATTTAAAGTTAATGTAAACATATTTTTTTCATCAAAAGGAACATGAAATATAGAACCCTCAGAAATTTTATTTTCTATTTGACCTTTATTTGAAATTTTAGATGCAATATATTCAAAATCAGGATGATTAAATAATCATGTTATAAAATAACCGCAATCTTTTAAGTATCATATTGTAGCAATTTTATATATTTTTTCATTATCGTATATACAAATCCTACAATTATATTTTTTAACATTACTCATAAACTTATAAAATAATAAATATTATAGATTATTATATTTTTTTCTTCAAAACTTGCAAATCCCAGCTTTTTTACTAAACTAAAAAAGCCAAAAAACACATATATATTATTATTTTCAAAGTAAGATAAAAAGGAGGAAACTAGTTTTCCTCTCCTTTAAGTATTTTTCTTTGAAAATATATATAGGTTTTTTGGCGATATAATCAGGTAACTAGTTTCCTCCTTTTTATATTGTCAAAAAACCTTATATTTTTAAAACCTACTTTTCAAAAGTAGTGTATTTTGGCATATTATCCTATAATATGCTTTTTTATGACAAAAAAATCTTGAAACTCAAATTTGAGAAAGGCAAATAAAGCCAAAAATGATGAATTTTATACTCAACTTTCAGATATAGAAAAAGAACTCGGACACTACAAAGAACACTTTAAATGAAAAACTATTTTTTGTAATTGTGATGACCCAGAAGAAAGTAATTTCTTCAAATATTTTGCTCTCAATTTTGACCATTTAGGACTTAAAAAATTAGTTTCAACCCATTACCAAGATGAAAAACCATCTTATAAATTAGAAATCACCAAATGACTTGATATCAATCAAGATTGAAAAATAGATTTCAAAGACACAACCAAAATATCATTACAAGAAAATTGAGACTTTAGAAGTGGTGAATGTATAGAAATACTAAAAAGCTCTGATATAGTCATCACAAATCCTCCATTTTCACTTTTTCGCGAATATATAGCACAACTTATGGAATATGATAAAAAATTTATACTTTTATGAAATATGAATGCTATAACTTACAAAGAAATTTTTAAACTCATAAAAGAAAACAAAATATGGTCTTGATATTGATTTAATCTCAGTTTAGTTTTTAAATCTCCTTATGAAAACAATCTTGAAGCTAATTTAAAATTCTGTGAACAAAAATGATATTTTTGAAAAAATTATATAAAAACTCCAGCAATTAGTTGGTTTACAAATTTAGAAATCAAAAAAAGACATGAAGATTTAATTCTATATAAAATTTACAACGAAAAAGAATACCCAAAATATTATAATTTTGATGCAATAAATATAGATAAAGTAAAAGAAATTCCAATGGATTATAATTGATATATGTGAGTTCCAATAACATTTTTAAATAATCATAATCCCGAACAATTTGAAATTATTTGACTTTGAATTTCAAGTTCTTGAATAGATATTTGAGTAAAACCTTATACTTTAGAACATAAAAAATATAGAAAAGAAATTCAAAAAAGAGGAGCAGTTGACGGAGATTTATACATGATGAAAAATTGAATTATAGAAGTTCCTTACGCAAGAATTATTATCAAGAACAAAAAAATATAAAATTTACCTTTCTAAATCCAAAAACAAAAATATTTATTCCCTACAAAACCCCCCTACTCGCTGTCGCTCGTTTCCCCCTCAATTGAGGGGGACTAAGGGGGAGGGATTTTACTTATTAACTAGGCTACTTATGAAAATAGAATTACAAGAAATTGCAATTAGAGAAGTTGCAAAAAATTATATAAACAACGAAGAAGAATGAGTTGTTTGATTTGACTGAAAACTAAATATCAGACCAAAATACCAAAGAGAATTTGTTTATAAAGACAGTCAAAGAAATTCGGTAATAGAAACTATAAAGAAAAACTTTCCACTCAATGTGATGTATCGGGTAAAAAATACTGATTGAACTTTTGAAGTCCTAGACTGACAACAAAGAACTATAAGTATTTGCGAATATATTAACTGAAATTTTTCTCTAACAAATAATGAAAATCAAGTACAATATTTTCATAATTTACAAGAAAACGAAAAAAATCAAATCCTTGATTATAAACTGATGATTTATATTTGCGAATGAAACGATAAAGAAAAACTTGATTGGTTTAAAACGATAAATATAGCTTGAGAAAAACTGACTGAACAAGAACTCAGAAATGCTATTTATACTTGACCTTGGTTGACTGATGCAAAAAGACATTTTTCAAAAACCTCTTGTCCAGCTTACAACTTAGCAAGTGATTATATGACCGGCTCACCAATTAGACAAGATTATTTGCAAACAGCTATTTCATGGATTTCAAATGATAATATTGAAGAGTACATGGCAAGAAATCAATGAAGCGAAAATGCAAACGAACTTTGGCAATATTTTCAAAATGTTATAAATTGGATAAAAATTACATTTCCAAACTACAGAAAAGAGATGAAATGAGTGAATTTCTGAAAACTTTATAATGAGTTTAAAAATACATATTTTGACTCAAGCAAATTAGAAGAAGAAATTAAAAAACTTATGCAAGATGAAGATGTCACAAAAAAGTCCTGAATTTATGAATATATTCTTACAAGAAATGAAAAATATCTCAGTATCAGAGCATTTAGTCCAAATCAAAAAAGAGAAAGTTATGAAAAACAAAACTGAATTTGTATTCATTGTAAAAATTATTTTGAATTAAACGAAATGGAAGCTGACCATATCACACCTTGGCACGAATGATGAAAAACAACTATTGATAATTGCCAAATGCTTTGTAAAAATTGTAATAGAGTCAAAAGTGGGAAGTAAAGAGTTTATATCTTCTCTTTATTTAATCATAAAAGATTTTTTTATCAAATCTTTCAAAACTTTTTTGCTTTGAAGGATTTTTTCATATAATGAGCAAAATTATTTTTTAAATATGAGAAAATGAAGGTAGGAATAGTAGGACTTCCCAATGTATGAAAATCAACTTTATTTAATGCTTTGACAAAAAATTATGCTGCCGAAGCCGCAAATTTCCCATTTTGTACGATTGAACCAAATATAGGAATGGTAAATGTAAACGATGAAAGATTAGAAA
>JANJUN010000039.1 GCA_024710565.1 Candidatus Altimarinota bacterium
AATAGCTTCTGATAGCTCTTATCTCGCTCATAACTACGCCATTGAAGCAAATATCTTCTTTAAAAATACTTCCTCTGGAACTCCTACTCTCACTTTCCCAAATCATGACTCAGGACATAATAAAAAAGACTGACAAAGTGTAAGCTCTCTTCAATGAGCAAAAGATTATTGTTTAAGCGTAAATCCTTCTGATACAAAATGTAATAGTATAAATTTAAATTAAATTTGATATTTTCAAAAAACATCTTTTTTTATAATTTTTTGTAATTCCATAAGGGAAAGATGGTACGATAAAGGTCAGTATTCATACTGACTTTTTTCTATTAAATCATCAATCCCGAGAGATATATTATATTTTAATAAAGTATAAATATCTGCTTGAATTTGATTTTCAAAATGTATTTGTTTACTTTGAATTCATACTTGATAGCCATAATCTTCTAAAATATCTTGCGTATTTTTTATCAATTTTGCTTCTGAATTTTGGATAAGTGTATTTGCTCCAATATAATTCTCTGAAAAAATATCTCCTGGAACACAAAAAATATTTTTTCACTGATCAAGAGCTAATCTCGCAGTGATTAAAGTTCCTGATTTTTCTCATGCTTCTAAAACAAGTACTCAAGAGCTCATTCCAGCAACTATCTCATTTCTCATAGGAAATGTGTAGGTATTTCATAAGGTTCCAAGAGGAAAAATAGAAAGAAGTGCTCCAGATTTTTCTAGCACTTTTTCAAATAATCCTCTATTTCAAGATGGATATATGACATCTATTCATGTTCCAAATACCACTACCGTTTTAGTATTTTTTTCTACACATATTTGATGAGCAAAGCTATCACATCATCAAGCTCCCCCAGATACAATAGTGAAATATTCACTCAGATCTGGAATAATACTTTCTCATACTTTTTTAGCATATGAACTCATCTTTCTTGATCCAACTATAGAAAAAAAATTATCATCCGTTTGTAACTCTCACCTGACGTATAAAAAATATGGTGGTGCTGAAATATTTTTTAAAAGCTTAGGATAATTTTTATGAGAGATAGGAATCATTTGAATGGATAACTTTTGTATCGTTTCATCGATTTTCTTTGTATCAAGATTTTTTTGAGCATGAAGTATTTTTTCTCTTTGTTCTGGTTTATCAATATACTTTTGAAGTATATCAAAAGAAAGACTTTCATAAAATGCTTTATAATCATTTTCTTTTTCAAAGATTTTATATAAATTTCTTTGTGAAAATCAGATACTATGTAAATAGACTAAATAATTCATAATTTTTATATAAATAATATATTAAAGTGATTATAGGTATATTTTTTGAAAATCAAATTTTTTGCTTTCAGAAAAAAAATCATTACATTACACATATAATATTTTTAAGATATATATTTTTATGAATGAAAATGAAGTATTTATAAGAGAAAATTTCTGGCAAGAAATAGAGCAGTCAAATAAAAAATATGCCCATATTATCATGATTGCAACAAAACCTGATATTATTAAACAAGCTCCTCTCTATTTGGAACTCAAAAAAAGAGGAGAACTCGTAATTTTAGTACATACCGGACAACATTATGATTATAACCTTTCTCAATGAGTACTCTGAGAGTTTGGTATGATAGTGGATATAAATCTCAATATTTTTTGACCTATCCACAAAAAATTTAGTTTAATCGTAGAAAGACTTGGAAATTTTCTCGTAGAACTCAATGATAATTATAAAAAGATTCCTGTTCCCTACGTTCACTGAGATACTCTTACGGCAGCTACTGCCGATAAGGCCGCTTTTTTAAATAAATTTGCTGTTGTTCACGTAGAAGCTGGTATCAGAACACTTACTCCAAATGCCGGGTTTTACTGAAATCTATTTAATAATTTTGAAAAATGAATTTTTAATTGGGATGATTATTACTCATCTCTTAAGCAAAGAGAAATTTATGAACTAGGAAGTATTGAGCCCTTTCCAGAACAATTTGATACCAGAAGTATCGAAGGATCAACTTGATTTTTTGCCGCACCGGTAGAACTCTATAAAGAAACTCTTATCAATGAGTGACACGATCCAAATAAGATAAAAGTCGTTTGAAATACGGTAGTTGACGCGATAGAAATTTCAAAGAAAAAAATATCATCTTCAAAAGCATTTGAAATCTATCCAAATATGAAATGAAAAGATTTTATATTTGTTACTATTCATAGAAGAGAAAATTGTGAGAAAAAAGAAAGATTTTTAACCCTCTATTATGCTTTAAAAAAGTTAGTACAAGCATGAACTCCAGTTTGTTTTTTAGAACTGTATGCTTCTAGTTTTGCTATCGATAACTATGGACTCAGAGATGATCTGAATAAACTCATAAAAAATTATCCTGAAAACTTTGCATATGGTCCAGCACTCGCTCATCACTCTGAAGTAATAGATATGATTTCAAAAGCTGGAGCTGTTGTAACTGATAGCGGAAGTATGCAAGAAGAAGCAAATATTGTGGGAACTCCTTGTGTAACACTCAGATTTTGAAGTGATAGAACAGAAACTATTTTAGCTGGAACCAATATAATAGCCCCTCCAGTAAATTCAAATCTCATTGCTGAAATCATAAAAGGAGCCATTTGAAATAAAAAGATGAAGTGAAAAAATCTCTACTGAGAAAATGTATCTGAAAAAATAGTTGATGAAGTTTTGAAAATACTCTCAAAAAATGGAAAACTCTTCCTGCTTGATGATGAAAGACTTGGACTTGAAAAATATACCAATTGGAAAATATAAAAAACGAAAGAGAATTCTTTCGTTTTTTATATTTTCTTTTTTTCACATTTTTTTAACAATCAAAAAATAGTGAAAAAAGTTGTATACAAATAATGAACAAAAGATGGTAATAAGCTATACTATATATAGTTTATTACCATCTTTTTCAAAAAAACAAATCAAAAAATATCCTACTAATATTTTATTTTTATGATTTATTTTTGGCTTATATTCAATAATTATGAATAAAAACTTGATTTTATAAAATATTTTATATTATTGTCAATAATAAGTATTAGAGTTATTCGCATAGTTCTGATATAATTACTTTGTAAGTTGATAAGGCAATACTCTTAGACAACTGCTCATTAACAAGAATTTTACTTTCCAAGCAGGGCATCATAATAAAAATCCTATGATTCTCCCAAATAACAAAAAAAATAAAAACAAAAACGGAAAAAGTATTATCCCTTTTGTTTAGAATTTTTTAAAAAAAGTTTTAAACAAAAGGGATAATTTAAAAACCCAAACAAAAATTTTACAAAATCTCCCAAATTAGAGATTTTCAAAAAATAAAAATAAAGTTGCACGGTGAATAGCAATCAAAAAATCACCCGAGGAAGGTAGAAATTCTTTTTCAAGTCAAGTTCACGATTCGTCGTTGTAATTTCCTTGAAAAACCGAAACTATGGATTAAGTTTCAACATATAGACTATTCCCTGCTGACACCATAATATTCTTATAATCGTCAACAGAAGTGAATACTCTTACTCTTCTAAAAAGGCCGCTACCAAGTTGGTCTTTTTTACTGTCTCATTTTTTGAAAAAAGCTTACTCTTGAGGTAAGCTTTTCTTTTTTAAATCGTATAAATCAACTCCTTCAAGGTAATCAATTTCTGATAACTTGATATTTGATGAAGAGGAAATACTAGGAGCTCAAAAAATATCGGCCTTTATTTTTTGAAATTCTCATGAAAGTATTTTAATACTCTCATGAGCCGGAAGTATCGTTGCATTTATAATCGGTTTTAGCGTATCATAAGTAAGGTGAACGTTATCTTTATATCAAAGTGTTGATCATAAAAAAAGAGACATAACCGCAAAAAGAATAATATAGGTATTCACTTGAAAGTTTAAACTCATTTTTAATTTGGGAAAAACTTTGGTAATAAAAAAAAGTGCTATTTCTTTTAAAAGATACAAAAAGAGTGCTAAAAAAAATCAAAATGGTAAAAAATATCCTATAATTCATACAAAAATAAAAATCCATCCAAATTGAAATACTCTTGAAATATAGGCTTCTAAAGTATTTCTATGAAACATTTCTAAATTATAAAAAAACTTTGATAAAACTTTATACTCACTATAACTGTGAGATAAAACTACACATGCAATAAATTTAATCACATAATATCTTTGGTCAGAATTATTAAAATATCTTGCTATTTTTCTGAGTAAAAAAGGACGAACAAAACTAAGAAAATATGATTTATCAATATACAAAATCAAATCTTTTATCTCATTATATAAGGAAATATTTTCAAGATTTACATCAAGAGTTTGCTCTTTTACTTTATAAAATACTTCCGATGGAATATCGGTAATCCCAAGAACTAAATCAATAATATTTCCATGATTTTGTTCTAAAAATTGTCTTTTAAAAGATAAGCGCGCAAAATTTGCTTTGTCTTGAGAAAGAGATGCAAACTCATTTTCTTTGAGAAGTAAAAAATCAACTCTCTGTGGAATATCGAGTATCTCAATTTTCTGAGCTATTTTTAAATACTCTGAAATATTATTTTTTATTTCATAATTGAGAAGCAAAATAGTATCTATTCATGAATGAATATCATTTTTTAAAAAAGCGATTACTTCAAACAATTTTTCTTCCTCCAGTTTTTCTATTACCTCTTCGTAAATATTTCTATCATACACTAATGATTCAATAAGAAAATCATAAAGACTTGGGTATTTTTCTCTATTCTCTAAAATAAAAAGGGTTGTTTTTTTCATCATCTTGATATTATCTCATATGATTCCATCGCAATCCAAAGAAATAAAAGAAAAATCAAATCCTTCAAATTGATTTAAAAATTTAATAATGTAAAAACTTATTTTATCACTTTCTATGAGAGAAAATTTATGATTTTTTTGGGATAAAAATTCTTTTTTTTCTAAATATGTCGTAAGAGTATAATACTCTTTTCCCTGAATATTATCTTGATGGAAGCAAAGAAGTATATCAAATAAAGTATCAAATTTTTGACTTCTAGAAAGAGTGAAAAAGAAAAAAGAAATATCTATAAAAAATGCATTTTCAAAATATGTATCGATTTCATATTTAAATTTTTGAAGTCAATTCATATGAAAATAATGTCCATATAAAGCTTCAAAAATACCAGCCTCTTTATATTTTTGAGTAATATTTTTGTATTGTTCTTGAGCATCTTTTGAATAGTGTAATTCTATAGAATTTAAAACCATTTCTCAAATACTAATAAAAATATCTTTTAAATCTGCCAATACAAAAAAAACACCAAATGGATTTTTACTGGATTTAAGATTGGTGATAGTATTCAAAATAGAGTGACTTTGTGTTTGTATTTGTGTTTTCATATTTGTAAGTTATTCAATATGCAATATTGTAGCATATTGCTCTTTTATAGTCAAAAGTTTGATTTATTTTATTTTTAGATATAATGAGACATCAAAAAATAATCTATAACTTATTCATCATGTTTGAATGAAATATACAAAACGAAATATGAAAGTTTAAAAATTACCTAAAAAATTCTCAAAAAATACTCCTTATAAATCACAGAAGAATGGATGGAGATGCGTATGGAAGCCTTGCAGGTTTTTATTATATGCTTCAAAAATTTTGAAATTATAAAGTAATTGCTACCAACGATGAAATCACTCCAGAAAGTTTTCAATTCCTCGACGAAAATCAGATTTTTGATACTGATATTGCCTTAGCAGACTTTGCTCCTGAGCTGATTATTAGTTTTGATGTTGCCTCTTTAGAACAACTTGGAAATGTTTATAAAAATAACACTTCCCTATTTCAAAATACTACTTGGGTAAATATCGACCACCACATATCCAATAATCTTTTTGGAAATATAAATATAGTAGATACAAGCGCATCTTCTACCTGTGAAATAGTATGGGATATCATAAAAGATTTTGAACTCGAAAAATATATGGACGCAAAAATTGCCACCTTTTTACTGACAGGAATCATTACTGATACCAATAGTTTTTTTAACACAAATTCTTCACCAAAATCACTCCAATCTGCTTCAGAAATCATGAAATTTCAACCAAGACATCAAGATATCATCATAAATCTCTTCAAGAAAAAACCATATGCAAGACTCAAGTTATGGGGACATATTTTAGAAAATCTAAAAGATATAAAAAATGGAAAAATAGTATGGAACAGCGTACCTCAATCTCTTTTTATACAAACAAAAACAACTGATAAAGATATTTCAGGTCTCATTGATGAATTTCTTACTACTCTTGATGGCCTAGAAGTATGATTTTTACTCTATGAACTTCCTGATAAAAAGATTAAATGAAGTTTTCGCTCAAAAACTGATCTCGTTGATCTAAATGTGTTTTGCTCAAAATGGTGAGGATGATGACACGCAAGAGCCTCTTGATTTGTCGTAGAAGGTAAAAATATTTATGAAGTGGAACAGGAAGTTATTTATGAATTACAAAAATTGATATAAAAATCTTTTGACTTAAAAGATTTTTTTTATATTATATAAATGAGAATTGTTCTCATTTTAAAATCTAATTATCAAACTATGAAAGAATTATATCAAAAAGCATTAAAAGCATATTTAGAAATGCTAGAAATACATATCGATACAAAAACTACTGATGTCGTATTTCATGAAAAAACAGGTGATTTTTATGAAAATTTATTTCGTGTTGCGCATCAAATCGGAGAAAGATATGTTGATCTTGATGG
>JANJUN010000073.1 GCA_024710565.1 Candidatus Altimarinota bacterium
TTCTCACTATCTCTTGCAATAATCAAAAAAACAATATATTTATACATGTTTACTTTTTAATTATTTTTCTTATGAAAGTACTAAATATATTTCGTTTTGAGACTTTAAAAGAAAATATCGTAAGAATAAGTAAGAGATTTCCGCTTGGAGTATTTCTTATTTTCGCTCTTACGATATTATTATTTTTCTTAACAAGAGGTGATTTTTCTGTTGATATAGAGCTTGTTATTGGGAAAATCATTTTCTCTATTATTATTTGATTTTTCTTGAGTTTATGAGTATATCTTTTTTGAGAAACACATCGCTATAAAATAGATGCTCAGTGGTTTCAACTTTTTCCGTTTGTGTTTGCAATACTTTTTTATTTTAGCTTTTCTCTTGATTTTGATAGTATCGATAATTTGATATATTTTATGCTGACTGGAGTCGGAGTTATCTGATTTTTATATATCGCTCCTTTTTTCAAAAAAATATTTTCATGAGAAATTATAAAATGAGTGTATTATCATTATTTTTATAATATCAGTGTTGTTTTTCTCATATCTTCTATACTCGGATGAGTTTTATTTTGACTCTGAGCGATAGGAATTTCTGCCGTATTTGCTTTGTTTGACATCAGTTGGGCATACAATAATATTTACTCAGATTGGGCTATTTTAGCTTTAGCATTTTTTGCTCCTCTTTTTTGACTCACTCAGATTCCTGAAAAAGAGAGTTTTAAAAAAGAAGAAATCGTCGAAAATAAATTCTTTTCATTTTTAGTAAAATATATAGCAACTCCTTTTATTTATGTCTATTTTATCATACTCTATGCGTATAGTGTGAAAGTACTTTTACATTTTTGAGATTGGCCAAAGTGAGAAGTGAGTTGGATGGTAATCGGATTTAGTATTTTTGGGTACTTAATCTATATGTTTTCTTCTTATTTTGAAGAACAAAGCGGATTTATTAAAACCTTTAGGAAATACTTTCCGTTGGTGGTTATTCCTCAAATAGCGATGCTTTTTTATGCCATTTATTTAAGAATTGCTCAATATGATATCACAGTAAATAGATACTTTGTAGTGGTATTTGGTATTTGGCTTTTGGTGATTTCTCTTTATTTTATCTTTTCAAAAAAGAAAGAAATTGCTACCATTCCAGCTATATTAACTCTTTTTACTGTTATTGTTTCTCTGGGGCCATGGTGAGTATACTCTCTTCCAGAATCAAGGCAATATGCTCGTTTAGAAAAAAATTTGATACAAGCTGGGATTTTAAAGGATGGAAATATCATTCCTCTCAAAAATTATGAAGATATCAGTAATGAACTTTCAAAAGAAATCTATGAAGGAATTGATTATTTGTGTGATTACAATGATTGTCAAAGTGTAAAGAAATTATTTTCTCAGATATATGCTGATTTCCTCAAAAAACATAGAGAAGAATTTGATGAATATGAAAAAAATGAACTCAAAAATTCAGATGGAAAAGAACGTGTAGAAAGAAAATATATCCCTCCTTCAAATTGGTCAGTAGTGAGTGAGATTACGACTCAAATAAGAGTAAGATCATACCACAATCCTGAATCAGAATGAGAAAACGTTTATTTTTATTGAGCTGATTTTCAAAAAATATTTCCAATTTCAATAGACTGATATACTAAAATGTACAAAATTGCATTATATGAAAAAACTCCAAATGTTTCATTTTCATATGATTTAAAAAAGAAAACTCTTGAGTTAAAGGATGGAGACTTACAAGATACGATTGATATTTCCTCAGTAGTAGACACGCTTGCTTCGATTTATAAAGATACAAAAACCGCAACCTTTTATAAAAATAGTGCGGTGTATGAACTTCAAGGAGAAAAATATAGCTACAAACTTATTTTAGAAAATATAAATATACAAAATCCTCTCTATAAATGAGAAGAAAATATACAATATGATTCAGCAAATATTGGATGATACTTATTACAAAAATAAAAATAGGGAGATACTTCCCTATTTTTTTCAAAATCTATGCAAATGTTACAGAAATGTAACATTTATTTTTTATAAACTTTTTGTTTATTTGTTAACAAAAAGTTTATGAAGAAAAATATTACAGTACAATCACTCAATCCAAGAGAACTCAGTCAATGAGATTTTGAAAGACTTAATGAAGTCACCCAAGATATGTGGGCAGATGGAATTTGAGAGTTTGTACAATGTAAAAGTTGCCATACAATGATGTCAAAGAAAGATATCTTTTGACACTTAGAAAAAGAAATATATGATGAAACCGTTCAAAAAATTATGTGAATACTTTCTATAGAGAGCATATCGTGTATATCATGTAATGGAGAAACAAAATTTGTATACTGACATGAACATGTAACAAATATAAAAGAAAGACTTTTAGAAAGTGAGGAATCGTTTTTGGTAGTGTGTGAGAATAGCTCATGAGAAATAGTTGGATATGAAGAAGGATATTTTGATAGTTTAGAAAATATTTTCTCAAGAGAACTTGCTTATCATTATGAAAAAATCTGACTTCCTGAGATACAAAAAAGAGTTCAAAATATTTTATGATATACTCCAGAAAAAATGTTTGTGATGTCATCGATATGATTTTTAGAGAAATATATCAATTTTTTTACCCTCTTTGAGGTGTTAAAGTATTTTGCATTACATCTTCCTGAAAAATATCTTTCTCTTCCAGCTATTACAGAGGTAGATGAAAAAAATAGTTTGCATATGATTACGAATGTGATGTGATGAATTTCTTTATGATTTCAAGAAACTCCTGATTGGCGTGAACAGATTATAAATACCGGTCATTGATATAAAAGTCATCTAAAAGTTATTCCTGATATATGAGAAAAATATAGATATTATTTATCGTGAGGAGCAAAACATTTTTTATCGTTAGCAAAAGAAAAAAGATAGTTTATTTTTTATTTTTTATATTATGAGTTTTTATTTATTGATATATATAGTTTCGATTGTATTTTCTATTTATTGAGGATATCTTGTTTATAAAATTTATAAAAATGCTTTTGGAATATTTTTTCTTTTATTCACGATCTTTATGTCGGGATGGTTTATTTTGTTCTTTTTATTCTTTTCCTGAATTCGTGATGTGGAAACTCTTTTATTTATTTCTCGTTTTTGTTTTTGAATAGGAGTTTTAACGACATATAGTCTCTTGTTTTCTTTGTATTTTTTTAATATCTGAAAAAAGTGACTTTCAAAAAAATCTTATTTCTTTATCTGAGTTTTTTTTGTTACTATTTTAGCTCTTTATATGGGAAGTGATAGGATTATAGAAAGTCTAGAATTTTCTCCTGAAGAATGAGTATATCGCGAAATCCCTGGGAAATGGTTTTTATTACATGTGTGTTTTCAGTCTTTTTTTGTAATTGCTTTTATTATTATGGCGTTTATAAAAGTAAAACACCTTTCTTATATCAATAGATTGAGATTGAAATACATCTCTGTATTTTCTTATTTACTCTTATTTTCGCTTATCACTCTTCAGTTATTTTTACCGATGATGTGAATTCGGATTTTTGAAAAAGAGATTATTTTAATCTATACTTTTTTTATTGCTGGAGTAGTATATGTCATTAAAAGATATTATTTTACCAATTTATACTATTCGGTATGAAAAATAATTCTTTGATGTATTTCAGGATTGTTATCACTGGGAAGTATTTTTCTTTTTACCAATCTCTATGAGAATGTAAATAATTGATTTTGGTGAAATACAAGCCTCATTTGATATGGAAATATCGTGATATGAATTATTTTTTATCTTGTTTTTTATAAAATATTCTATCTTTATTTTTTATGAAAATATGATCATAATCCTTTTGAATGAGCGATCAATAAACTCAAACAAAATATTTCTCTTATCACGGATTTTCAAAAACTCAATCCGTATTTAGAAAAAGAATTAAAACATATTTTTAAAACTAATTATTGTCGTTTAGAATTATTTGAAAATTTTTCTCATGATGAATTAAAAAACTTTTTTAAAAAAGATAATGGGATGAAATTTTTTATCAATGATATCGTTTTTATAGAAGAAAATAAATCAAAATTTGATAAGAAAATTATCACTTCCTGAGTACAAGACGAAGCATTTTTAATATTCCCTATTTTTAATCACAAAGAAAATATTTGAGCTCTTTCTCTGGGGACAAAAACATTTTGAGATTTTTATAATAAAATGGAAATGGAAGTGATAAAAGAGTTTCTATTTTTTCTAGAACATCATATAAAATACATAAAATCTTTTGAGAAAATCAGAGAATTATGAGTTCATTTAGATAAAAAAATAGATGAAAAAACTATCGAATACAACAACCTTATCAATAAACAAAAAGAATTTATTGCCATGATTTCTCATGAAATCAGATCTCCAGTAGCTTCGGCAATCTTTCAGGCTGATAGTATGCTTGATGATATGAAATCAGGAAATACATCTCATATAAAACAAGAACTCGAAATACTCAATTCTATTCTCTTAAAAATCTGAGAACTTACGACAAAATTATTTGCTGTTCAGTACTATGATACTCATAATATTGAACTCTATCTGGAGGAAATTCATATTTCCCATTTACTTAAAAATGAACTCGAAGTTCATACTCATACAAATGAAAATATACAATTTATTGATAGAATAGAAGCAAATATTTGATTTCTAAAAATAGATAAAATACAATTCAGACAAGTTATAGAAAATCTGATTTCAAATGCGATCAAATTTACGCAAGGAAAAAATGGGGTTATTTGTATTACTGGATATAAAACAAAAGAAAGTTTAGTGGTAAAAATAGAAGATAACGGAAATGGGTTTGAAGGCATTCAAATAGAAGAACTTTTTGATAAATATAGTAAATGAAATACGAATATAGTGTGATTGTGAATGGGGCTTTATTTATGTAAAAAAATTATTTCCATGCATCAAGGAAGTATTCAAGCTGGTGTTTCAGAAGAGTTTGGATGAGCTCAATTTACCATTGAAATACCTATAACATAAAAAGATAATTTTTATACGAAATGAATATTTTAATTATTGAAGACGATGTATTTTTAAGAGAGAAAATAAGAAATATTTTTGAATCAAAAGTAGTCACCAATCGTGTATGTACTCTTTCTTCTTTACAAGAATTTTATCATCATATTTCTATAATATCATCCTATGATATTGTTCTCACTGATATAAAACTATCTCCTGAATATAACAATCAAGATGGTTTTGAAATCATACAAATAATACGAAAAAAAGATCTAAAAATCCCTATCGTAGTGATCAGTGGAAATAGTTATGTTGAAAATCTTCGATATGCTTTTGAATGTTGAGCGAGTGATTATATTATAAAACCCATTCGACTCAAAGAGTTGGAAGTCAGAATTATGAATTGGTTTAAAAATTATTATCTCTCGCATATCTATTTTTTAGGAAATATACAGTCTTATAAAGATCTTTCTTATGATATAGAAAGTAATGAGTTTTATTTTCAAAACAAAAAAATAACTCTTACAAAAAATAGTAAATATATTTTATCCCTCTTTTTTGTTCATAGAGAAAAATTATTGTCTGAAAATTTTTTAATCGAAAAAATTTGGTGAGATATCTGTTGTATTATAGAAAGAAACTTAAGAGTAAATATATCTAGATTAAAAAAGTGACTTTCTCCTTTTGGAATCGATACTCGGATCCAAAATATTCACTGAGAATGATATATTTTTTCAGCACAATAATAATTTGTATTTCATATGAAAAAATATACAATACGAGCAAATACTTTTCTATAACACCAACATGAATAAAAAACTTTTAAAAATCGAAGAAATAAATTTTTCCCTTGATGAAAATGAAGATGAAGCAAGTTTATACGAGAAAACAGCAAAAATTTTATGAATAAAAAAAGAGCAAATTCTCTCTCTTGAAAAAGTAAAAAGAGCGCTTGATTCAAGAAATAAAAATAATATTTTAATCGTTTGGAGTGTGTTAGTTGATATATGAGATAATGAAAAATTTCTTTCTTGAGCACATCATACAAAATTCCTTCAAAATATCAAAAGGCACAAGATAAGACTTCAAGAACCTTTTTTGTATGATATCAAAAAAGTAGACCCAAATAAAGTGAAAAAAAGACCTATTGTTGTTGGAAGCTGACCCAGTGGATTATTTTCAGCCTTACTTTTGGCACAAGCATGACTCAATCCAATTATTCTCGAAAGAGGAAGTGAAGTTAATCAAAGAGTACAAGATGTTCATAATTTCTGGACAAAAAGAGTTTTAAACCCAAATTCAAACGTACAATTTGGTGAGTGATGAGCCGGAACTTTTTCTGACGGAAAACTCTACACATTAGTAAATGATCCAAGGAGTAAATTTATTTTCTCTGAATTTGTTGCCTGTTGAGCACCAGAAGAAATACTCTATTCAGCGAGACCTCATATCGGAACTGATAGACTCAGATGAGTGGTAAGAAATCTCAGAAAAAAGATTATTTCCCTTGGAGGTGATTTTTTCTTTGATACTATGATGACTGATATCAGTATTAAAGATGGAAAAATTTCATGAGTCTATGTACAATCTACAAAAGAAAACTCAGATCAAAATTATCCAGAAAATAATTTTTTCCCAACCGATGACCTCGTCTTATGACTCTGACATTCAGCCAGAGAAACCTATAAAATGCTTTATGATGCAGGACTTCAGATGACACAAAAACCGTTTGCTATCTGAGTAAGAATTGAGCATCCTAGAGAAATCATCAATGCTGCTCAGTTTTGAGACTCATGTCAACATATAAAACTCCCAACAGCCAATTATAAACTCGTTGCTCACAACGAAGAAACTCGTAGTGTCTACACGTTTTGTATGTGTCCTGGATGAGAAGTAGTAAATGCTTCCTCAGAGCCAGGAAAACTCTGTGTCAACGGAATGAGTCATTATGCACAAAAAAATATAAATTCAAATTCAGCCCTTCTTGTCAATGTAAATCCAAGTGATTTTTGAAGTGCCCATCCTCTTGCTGGAGTCGAATTTCAAAGATATTGGGAAGAAAAAGCTTTTGAGGCTGGATGAAGTGACGCGTCAGCTCCTGCTCAATTAGTTGGTGATTTTCTCGCAGGAAAGCCATCAACTGACTTTTGAAATGTAAATACTACTTTTAAACCAAGTCTTCATTTTACTTCTTTAGAAAAATGTCTCCCTGATTTTGTTATAAAAGCTCTTAAAAAAGCTCTCCCAGAGTTTGATAAAAAAATTCACTGATTTGCTGATCCAAATGCTATACTTATAGCTATTGAAGCCAGAACTTCAGCAGTAGTGAGATTTTTCAGAGATGACAATTGAGAATCTAACATAAAATGAATCTATCCAACTGGAGAATGAGCTTGATTTGCAGGATGAATTACTTCATCTTCAATTGATGGGATGATTATCTGAGAAAAGATTTTAGAAAAATACAGTTAAGGTATAACTTATTTTTTCTATTGTACAAATAAAAATAATTGTTTTTTATAGATTTTTTTTTATTATACTTCATGTTTAATTGAATAATTTTACTAAGTATGATACAAAAAATCTTTTTATTTTTTATTGTCTTGAGTCTTTGAATAAATCAAAGTTTTGCTTATGAACTCAGTGAAAAAGATACCAATGCTCTTGATGAAGCAAAAAAAATGATCATTGTTTTATCTCAAAAGAAAGAAGTAGAGTGGTTTGAAAAAAGAGTTGAGAAAATCAATATTTTAGCTTCAAAATATAAAACAGATACGAGATACTGGATTATTTTTAACGAATTAAAAAAAGAATTCGAAATGGTAATATCAGAAAAGAAGCTAATATCTTGAGATAACTGAGAAAATATTTCTGAAAACTCTCAAACAGACGTTATGTGAGAATGAGATTTTTTTGAAAAATATGGTGCTGATATTACTACGAAACTAGAAGTTCCTGAAAAATGTAAAACCAACTATGACTTTGTAGATGAAATCGCAAAAAGAAATGATTTTCCAACCGCACTTATTATAGCAACTTGGGGGAAAGAAACCAATTGTAATATGTACAATCCTGCCAATGGTTGGTGAATATTTCAAATCACAAGCCAATACTATGAACCAGGAAATATTTGACTCATTGAACTGGAAAGTTCTATTGAAGCATTTATACAATTTTCAAGAAATAAATGGAATTATTTTAATACCAATAAATATCATAACTATAAGCAAAGATTTTGAGAAGAGGATTTACATCTCACCTATTCATCTTACACTCTCAGAGATTTAAGGCTCCATTCAATTTTATATAACGGGGTGAGTGCAAATACGACTCTGGAAGGAAATACTTTTGCGAATAACAATTTAAATCCAAACGTGACTGGTCCAAGTGATGGAATAGTAACGAGGTTTTTAAAAATCTTACATCGGAAAAATACAAAATAATTTTGAAATCCTATGATTTGATATATAATTTGTTTGTTTATATTCTAACTTTGTAAATATGTGATTTATAATTCCAATTTTAGTTATCTGAATACTTGTGCTTTGAGGAGTAACTGGGCTTATTTTTCCGGCAATTATATTAGATATTATTTTAATATTTTTATCGGTAAAAATAGTGACTCCAAACACCGTAAAAACAGTTGAATTTTTATGACAATATAACCGTATTTTAAGGCCTGGTATCAATTTTCTTATTCCATTTATTGAATGGACAAGACACCAAGATCTCATGAGAAAAAACTTTACTTCAAATGTGGAAAGTATCAGTTCTGATAATGTAACTGTTTATGTAAGACTCAACGTAGTGTATTATGTTTTTGATAACGGTGATGATTCAAAAAATGGACAAATTTATAAATCAGTATATTCAGTACAAAATTTTACACAAATACTTGAATCAGTAATTGATGAACAATTAAGAGCAATGATTTCTACTTTTAATCATAAAGAAATTTTTAACAAAAGACAGGAAATTTGAGATTCTATTGAAGAAAACCTCAGAGAAAAACTTTCTCAATTTGGGTATACTCTAGACTCTATTCAAGTAAGAGATATAAAACTCGAAGGATCTGTTATGAATGCTATGAATAAAGTAGTAGAATCCCTAAAAATAAAAGAAGCTGCTCAAAATGAATGAGAAGCAGAAAAAATTATGCAAGTAAAAAGAGCTGAAGCAGATAAAGAAGCAAAAATACTCATCTGACAATGAATGGCTGGACAAAGAATGGAAATCGCAAAATGATTTAGAGAATCTGTAGAAATGATTAAAAGTGCTGATAGTACCTTAGATGGAGATAAAATATTAAAATTTCTTCTGGATTCTTCTAGAATTGAAACTCTTAATAATATCTGAAATTCTGACAAAACAAAACTCGTATATCTCAACGAAGACTTAGAATGAAGAGGAATGACTAAAGAAGCAAAATTGATAGCTGGAAGCGAACTTATGAGATAAAAATCACTTAAAATTTTACACTATCTGTACTAGAAATATATGTTTTACCTCTGAATAATTTTTCTTATCTTTATAGATTTATTTACCAAATTTATAGCAAAAAATGACCTACAAGTTCAAAAAAACTTAGTAGGTGATTTTTTGTATTTAAAGTATGTTGAAAATATCTGAATTGCTTTTTCAATTCCACTGACTGGAATTGCTTTAAAAGTATTGACTATCATTCTAATATGAGTAATATTTTGGTATTACCTCACAGAAGAGAAAAAAAATAACTCAAAATTGATTGATATAAGTTTTATATTTGTTCTTGCTTGAGCTCTTTGAAATGGATATGAAAGAGTATTTCATTCAAAAGTAATTGATTTTATCTGAGTAAAATATTTTAGCGTTTTCAATTTTGCTGATATTTTTATTTCCGTGTGAGTATGTTTATATATCCTCAGTCTTATTTTGTTAAATAAAAAGAATTATGAGCCAAAATGATAATATTTTCTGACCAAGAAAAATAAAAATAATTGATGTCCTTATGACAACTGCTGGAGCATTCATTGCTTGAGTTATCGGAAGTGTGTTATTACTTTTTATTGTATTTTTATTTGGTTGAATTATTGATATTCCTTCTCAATTTAAATGAGTTACTTTGTCTATGTGATGAAATAACCCATTATTTCCATTTGTCCTTTCATTTATAACTTTTGTAGTTTCTGTGATTGTTGCTATGGTAACATATTATTTTCTGACTATTATTGATAGTGAGAAATACAAAAAAACGATTATTCATTTTTGACAAATATCATTTTTTGCGATTATTATTTACATCATTTTTATTCCGGTGTATGTGGTAGTTGGTATGAATAATTACAATGCTATTATGTATGTTTTTATTCTTCATATTTTACTCTTGAGTTTTTGAGAGATTTTGATTTTAGAACTTTTAAATAATTATAGATATATTTTACTCTGAGTATATGCAAGTTTTTTCTGATTATGACTGAGTGCTATTGCAGTCGTATTTATTTTTTCTCTTTTTTGAGACGGGTATGCAAAACTACTTTCATTACTTTTAATCCTTCCTTTGAGTAATGCATGTATGTTATTCTTCAAAGGACTCTTTGATTTATTGTATTATCAATATTTCATGGTAACAGGAAAAGATCAACTCGGAGATATTTTTGAACAAATTAAACAAGAAGATATTGATGAGTACAATCAAGCAGCCAGTGAGAGTAATTTATACTAATTTTTTATTATTTTATCGAACTATATATGATTAACATAGTAAAACAAACCATTCAATATTTTTTAAGTAATGGAAAAATACCAACAAAAAACGAAATTATTATTACTGATACTTCCCTCTTACAAAAAAAAGCAACGGTATTTGTAACCTTGTATAAAAATGGAAATATCGTTGGAAGTAGTGGAAATGTAGTGGAGCTTGAAAATGATATCGTAAATGAACTCATTCAAAATAGTGTTTACTCACTTCAAGATCCAAGATTTGAAAGACTTACTCTTGCGGATTTAGAAAAAGTAAAGATAAGAATTGATGTTATTACTTCCAGAAATATTTTAGATAAA
>JANJUN010000004.1 GCA_024710565.1 Candidatus Altimarinota bacterium
TCTTTAATGAAACCGGCACGCTCCTCGCCGTATATCCTCCTTCCAGCGAAACGGCTAGCATCCTCTACCCCGAAGAAGTGGCCGGACTTCGCCTGGCCTTCAGCGGCATTTCGAGCCAGATCTACACCATCCCGCCTGCGCAAATGGGCGGGCCAGCGCGCGTCTCGTTTCTTGCCGCCTTGTACCCCTCGCGTGTGCTGATTGGGCGAACCAGCCTGGCGGCCAATCCTTTCACCCAGCCTTTAATTTCTAGCCTTGCAACCCTGGGCGGCCAGTCGCAACTTTCCGGCTCGGGCATGCTTATTGATGAACAGGGGCGCATTCTCTATCATTCCACCACGCCCGCCCTAGTGATGAGCACCTACCCCACACTCCTGCCCACCGAAGCCGCCTTCTTTGACGATACCGCCCCGGACGGAACCCGCAGCCTGATTTACTCGCAACCCACCCTCGGCCGCGCGTGGATGGTGGTCGTCAGTGTTCCGGCCCAGCAGGCGCAACAACTCGCGCTCAGCATCGCCGCGCCGCTGGCCGGCATGATCATTTTGCTGGCGGTCATTGCGCTTGTATCTCTCAAAGTCGGCCTGAACGTTGTCACCAGTTCCCTGCAAACGCTCACCAGCGAAGCCGTCCGCATTGCGCAGGGACAGCTCGACCGCTCGCTTTCCATTGAAGGCGTGGACGAAGTCGGCCAGTTGCGCCGCTCTTTTGAGCAGATGCGTGTCAGCCTGCAATCCCGCTTGGAAGAACTGAATCGCCTTTTGCTGGTCAGTCAGGGCGTTGCCTCCAGCCTGCAAATGGAAGACGCTATCCAGCCGGTGCTGGAAGCAGTCCTCGCAACGGGAGCCAGCTCGGTACGCGTCATCATGAACCCGGTCGCCAGCACCGCAGATGAAGATGAGTCACCCTCCTTGTTTGCGCTGGGCGCATCCAAAGATGTTTATGCCTATCTCGATGAACAGGTGCGCGCACTGACCCAGCAGCAGGAAAGACTGATACTCACCAGCACCCATCGCGTGCGCGGGCTCGAAATCCTCCCCGAAAAGCAGGCTCCTGCTTCATTGCTTGGGGTTTCCCTGCGGCATGAAAACCGTCAATATGGCGTTTTATGGGCCGGCTATGACCAACCGCGCGTTTTCTCTGAAGCCGACGTGCGTTACCTGACCACCCTCGCCGGGCAGGCCGCCCTGGCCGCGGCCAACACGCACCTGTTCCTGAATGCGGAAGTAGGACGCCAACGCCTGGCCGCCATTCTTGCATCCACCCCCGACCCGGTGCTGGTTACTGACCATCAAAATCGTCTCCTGTTGGCCAATCCGGCCGCCTGGCAGACGCTCGGCGCGGCTGTTGGAACGGGCGAAGGCCAGCCCATTGAGCGCCTGATTCAGCAAAAATCTCTGCTCGAAATCCTGCAATCCGCTTCGCCTGACAAGCAATCTGCCGAAGTGGAATTGGGCAACCAGACCTATCTCGCCACCGCATCCCCGGTCGCCGCCGATGGCCGATTGGTGGGGCGCGTCTGCATCTTGCGCGATGTGACCCATTTCAAAGAACTCGATTTGATGAAATCGGAGTTTGTCAGCACGGTCAGCCATGATTTGCGCTCGCCCCTGACACTGATGCGCGGTTACGCGACCATGCTTGAGATGGTCGGCGAACTCAACGAACAACAACGAACATACGTTAGCAAGATTATTATCGGCGTGGAAAGTATGGCGCGCCTTGTCAATAACCTGCTTGACCTGGGTCGCATCGAAGCCGGCGTGGGCCTGCAACTGGAGACCCTCCCGGCGCTGGATGTGGTTGAGCGCGCCACCAGCACCCTGCAATTGCAGGCATCCCAAAAAGAAATTACCTTGACTGTTAACGTGCCCGAAACTGGCCCGATGATTGAAGCCGACCCGGCCCTGCTCCAACAGGCCATGTATAATCTGGTCGAAAATGCCATCAAATACACGCCTTCAGGTGGGCAGGTCACAGCCACAGTCCGATTTGGCGAAAACCTGCTCCATTTTGAAGTGTCGGACACGGGCATTGGCATTGCCCCCGCTGACCAGCCGCGCCTGTTCGAGAAGTTTTATCGCGGCGGACAGCGCGAAGCACGCCAACAAAAGGGGAGCGGCCTGGGCTTGGCGATTGTCCGTTCGATTGCAGAACGCCACGGGGGACAAGTGTGGCTGGAGAGTACGCTGGGGCAGGGAAGTACTTTCTTTATCCAGGTTCCACTTTCCCAGCCAAAATCAGCCTGAATCCCTTTGACCATTCTAAATCCTTACGGTATAATGACGCGCCTTTGAAAAAGCCAAAGTCGCGTTTGCGATGTAATCATTTATGTGAGGTACTGGAATGACCAAACGAACCTATCAGCCCAAAATTCGCCGCCGCGTGCGCGTTCACGGTTTCCGCGAACGTATGTCCACCGCCGATGGACGCGAGGTGCTTCAGCGCCGTCGCGCCAAGGGCCGCCACAAACTGACCGTATCCAAGAACAACCACGTCAAGCGCGTTCGGTGGTAAATCGCCACCGCCGGGTGGTCCCCATTCGGACAATGACGAGGTGTAGGTGAAGCGCAATTTTCGCCTGACCCGTTCTACCGACATCAAGCGGGTGCGTAGCGTTGGAAAGTCTTACGCGCACCCGCTTGTTGTGTTGGTTAAGGCCTCTTCAACGGAAGACGGCTTGCGGGTTGGTGTGACAGCCGGGCGCAGTGTGGGGGGCGCAGTCCAGCGGAATCGAGCCAAACGGCTCTTGCGCGAGGCCGCGCGGCATTGGTTGCCATCCATTAAAAAAGGTTGGGATTTGATGCTTATCGCACGCGCGCCCATTGTTTCTGCCCGTTTTGATGCAGTCATGCAAACCGTCAAGACTTTGCTTGACCGGGCCGGTCTTGTTTTAGCATGAATCCTGACCTGTTCCCCAAACATGAGTACCCCAACGAGCCGCGTTTGCGCGACCTTCCGCGAACCTTCGCGAATTGGCCGCGTATTCCCTTGTTGGGGTTGATTCGTATCTACCAGAAAACAGTGTCGCCTTCTTTGCCGCCGGGCTCTTGCCGCTTTTATCCATCCTGTTCGCATTATGGATACCAGGCAATTTACAAACATGGCGCGCTGAAAGGCTTGCTCATGGCCGCGTGGCGCATTTTGCGCTGTAATCCGTTTAACCCCGGGGGTTACGACCCCGTTCCCTAGGAGCATTTTCCTGATGAAGTCTCGAATTGGTATTGTCTTTGTCTTTGCGGCGCTGATGCTGGTCCTGAGCGCCTGCCAGGGCGCCCCGACTGTTTCGCAGTGGCCTGTTTTGAATGTTGCCGGTGAAACGGTTTATCTTTCGCATGGTACGCACCTTTACGCGGTGAATGGTGTCAGCGGCATGGCGTTGACCACTGCCACCACCGATGGAACCCGCCCTCTGCGTTTTCCCGCCGACCCCAATGTGGGTGAAATTGTCATCTATTCTCCCGCGGCTGTGAGTGAAGATTTGATTGTTGTCGGCAATGCCGTCACCACCAAGCACCAGCTGTTCGGCCTCGATCCCGCCACCCTGACCACCCGTTGGACGTTCGATGCGGCCAAAGATTTGTGGATGGCCGGTGCTCTGATTGATGGTGAGACCGTTTACGCACCCTCTGGTGATGGCACGCTCTACGCTCTTGATGTCAATGGCGGCCTGAAGTGGTCATTTGCGGCTGGCCGCTCCATCTGGTCCACCCCTGTTGCTGATGCGGAAAACATCTACATCACCTCCCTCGATAAAAACGTTTACGCCATCAACAAAACCACCGGCGAACTAAGTTGGAAAGCCACCC
>JANJUN010000005.1 GCA_024710565.1 Candidatus Altimarinota bacterium
TTCCCTTGTTGTAAAAGTCCTAACCATTCGTATGCGGTAGAAAAATTTGGATGAAGCGAAATTGCTTTTTTAAGGAGAGTTTCAGCCTCTTCTAATTTTTCCCATTTCAAGATATATACTCTTGCCTTTCATAAATATCAAAGGGGTGATTTTGGATTTAATTCTATAGATTTATCAGCATTTGAAAGAGAAATCTCCAATCTTTTTTCATTCTCCATATCATATAAATAAAGACTAGAAAGATTATAATATATTTCTGATTTCAATAGTTTTACCTGAGTAAAGCTAAGTGCTTTTTCAAAATATACTTTTGCATTTTTGAGATCATTTTTTCTGACATAATATCTTCATAAATTAAGTATATTTTCTGGATTTTGGTTATAAGTTTCGTAACTCTGTTGATAAAATTTATATGCTGTATCAAGTTCTCCACTCAAATCATATACATGTCCTATTTGATTCAAAATTACCGCCTTGAGTTTTTTATTTTTTTCTACATTTCAAGCAAACTCAAGCGCTTTATTATAATATTCTAATGCAAGTTTATAGTTTTTTACTATTTCTTGTGCATATCACAAATAATAATTTGAATAAAATGGGTCTACAAAATCAGGATCTTTTAAAATCACTGTATCAATATACTCTATCGCTTGTTTTGATTTTTCATCTTCTTTGTATAAATATGTTCCTTCATTTAGCATAGAAGAAATATAATGGTATTGTAATGCTTGTATAACATTTTTATCGGTATTTTTATCCTTTTTTATATCTTCCAAAATAGATGGAATTATTTTTTGAGCTGCGATAAAATCATCTTCTTGTATTGCTGTTTGCAAAAGAGTAAGTTTTTCTTTTTCTATAGTAGGAAAAAGAGTTTCTAATTCCTTCATTTCACCATATAATTTTTGTGAACTACGGTCAATATTTTCACTGTTTTGAACAATAGGTGTTTGTGTTTGCTGAGATATTGGTTTATTTTGTGATTCTATCTGAACTTCCTGCGGTGTATCTTTATTACAAGAAAAAAGAAATACCGATAAAATAATTATGAACGTTAATTTTTGTATATTCATAGAAGTAATAAATTAAAAATTAAAACATAAAAATGATATACTATTAAAGTATTTTGTCAATAAATATTGATAATAAAAAATCCCGAACCAAAATAATTATTCTTTTTTATAGAATTATTATTAGTTCGGGAAGAATTATAATAAAAATCTTTTTACCCAAAAATTTTTTCAAATATTCATTTTTTATTGTGAACATTTAATTTTTTTTCACGAGCAATTTTTTCAAAGCATTCTCTTTCGGTTTCAGAGAGTTTTTTTGGAATTTTAATAATGATATTTACAAATAAATCTCATTTTTTATCTTTATCAATATATTTTACTCCATCTCAAGGTATTTTTATAATCGTTCCAACTTGAGTTCCAGCCTCAATGACAATATTTCTTTTTCCAATAATTGGAATATTTACTTCTTTGGTTGTTCCAAGAATTGCTTCTATAACATCTATTTCTAAATCAAGATGAAGATCTACTCATTTTCTAATGAGATTTTTTTCAATGGTATTTACTTTAAATCTTACATACAAATCTCAAGCTGAAGCTCAAATTCCATCATTTCCTTCACCATTTATACGAATAACCATTCCATCATCAATTCAAGCTGGTATATCAATATCGAGCTCTACGGTTTTTCTTATTCTTTTTTGCCCTCCACATTTTGTACAAACTTTTTCTAAAGTTTCTCCACTTCCAGAACATCTTTCACATGCCCCGGTATGTTCTATCGTACCAAACATAGTTTGTTGTCTGTATTTTACATATCAGCTTCCGTGACAATCTGGACACATAGATTTTCATTCTCATCAAGCTCAGCTACAATCACTACAAACTATGTATTTTTCATATTTTAATTTTGTTTTTCCTCAAATTACTGAAGTTTTTAAATCAATACTTAAAAGACTTTCTATATCTTCTCACGTAAAATTTGAAGATTTTTTTCTTCACCTAGTATTCCTTCCTCATCAACCAAAAAATTGTTCAAAAATATCTCATAAATCTACATCAAATCAAGCAGAAGAAAATCCTCCACTTCCAAATGGGCTTCATCATACACTTCCGTACGTATCATACTCTCTTTTTTTTGCTGAGTCTGAAAGTACTCCATAAGCTTCATTTATTTCTTTGAATTTTTCAGCATCTCATCCTCTATCTGGATGATGTTGCATAGCAAGTTTTCTATATGCTTTTTTAATTTCTTCTTCACTTGCTCATTTTGATAATCACAATATAGAATAATATTCCTTCGACATAGTTCTTTTTATAATAATTTTTTAATCTATAAAGACATACAGCAACTGAGGGTAAAAGGAGATAACCCACAAGTCAGTGTATGCCTTACGTTCATTATATAAAAAAATATAGTTTTTCAAAATTTTTTTAATTTTCCAAAGAATTATTACTTTTTTCAATTTCTTCAATAAAAAAATCCTCTAAACTCTTTTGTAAATCTTTTACTCTTTTATTTTGAACTATTATATTTCCTCTATTGATAATACTAAATGTATCACAAATACTTTCTACATCCGCTAATATATGCGTATTAAAAAATATAGTAGTTCCTTCATTTCTCAATTCTACAATAAGATCTTTTACCATTTTTCTTCAAATTGGATCAAGTCCGCTCATTGGTTCATCTAAAAAAAGTATTTTTGGATTATTGATGATAGATTGAGCCAGACCTACTCTTTGAAGCATTCACTTTGAATATTCTGCTAAATATTTATTCCCTGCTTCCTGAAGTCCTACTTTTTCTAAAAGAGCTTCTATCTTTTTTTCAAGATTTTCTCATTTTAATCAGAAAAATTTTCCGTTAAATCTAAGAAATTCTCTTCCGGTTAAATATTTGTATAAATACGTATTTTCTGGCATAAATCCTATTTTTGATTTTGTTTGAGTAGAAAGCGTTTTATCTCATAATATTTCTATTTCTCAATTTTCAGGAGTAATAAGACCCATAATACATTTCATAGTAGTAGTTTTTCCCGCTCAATTTGGTCATAAAAATCCATAAATTTCTCACTCGCCTACTTCAAAACTTACTTTATAGAGCACTTCTACTCCTGACAATTGTTTTACAATCTCTGTTACTTTTAAGATATTTTTATGCATATTTTTGTATTTTAAAAAATATTTTTGTAGATATTATAAATTTTTTAAAAAAATACAAGATTTTAAATTTTGTTTTTATCGTTTTTTTCATATAATACTTCCTGAATTTTAGCAAGAGCATACATCTACGCTTTATCTTGAATAAAGTGAGGAAAGTCTGGACTCCACGAGGAAATTACAAAAGCTAACGGCTTTGATTTGAAGATATAATTCATAAACTTCAAATACCACGAGTGCCACAGAGACGATACTAGAGAGCAATCTCAAAAGGTGAAAAGTCAAAAGGTGTGGGATAAACTAATTTTATAAATTTTTATAAGTAAGATTATTTCGCTACTTTTGAAGTTATATTGCAAAATATAATACTTGGTAAACTGTGTATGGAGCAATGGGAATGGTATTTTTTGTTATTTATTCCTCTATTGGTAACAAAAAATATACTCAGCTTGAGGTGTGAAGTGATTCACATCCTAGATAGATTGATGTAGAAGTACAGAATCCGGCTTATTACTCTTGCTAAAATTTTAAATAACACAATAAACTCTCCAAAAACATCTCATTTTTCCACTGTTTATGCGGAAAAAATATCGTACCATAACAAGGAGAAGTTGCATAAATTACCTTTTAATTTTTTTTGAATGAAAATAGTTTTAGCCTGAATACAATGATCTGGAAAATGAACCCAATGAAAAATCTTAGAAAAAAAATATAATTTTAAAATTTTTGATACCGGAGCGCACATAAGAGAAATTGCCCGTGAAGACAGTGAAATAGGAAGAGAAATAAAAGATATTATTGATGCTGGAAATCTCGTTCCGCTCAATATACTGGAAAAAGTGGTAAAAAATTTTTTAGAAAATCAGTCTCCTCAAGTAAACATTATTTTTGATGGGGTTCCTAGAAATCTCGCTCAAAAAGATTTTTTTGATAGAGTGGTATGAGACTTTAAAGTTATCCACTTAAACCTCCCAAAATCAGAAGCAGAAAATAGAGTTATTGGAAGAAAAATATGTTTTTCTTGTCAATCAACCTACCCAAAAACATACGAACATAAATTTTGTGAAAAATGTTCTGGAAAAATATGAGTCAGGGTAGATGATAGCGATGATAAAGCACTCCAAAAAAGAATTGATATATTTGTGAATGAAACCATTCCGGTAATAGAAAGTTATAAAAAAGATGGGAAAGTTATTGAAATAGATGCTACAAAAGATATTTCAAGCGTTTCTTTAGAAATAGAAAAAGCATTGTGATTGGCAGAACTCAATAAATATAAAATAAGAGAATTAGAAGCAACCCCAAAAGATATCTCCGACCTCAATGAACTCTATAAAATCTTTTGAACCTGATATGAAGTTTCTGCAAAAAATGTCTATCTTATGAATAAATCTTCTCGTGATTTTTTATTTTGATATGAGTTAGATGGAAAAATAATAGGAACTTTAAGTTTATCTATCTGTTTAAATGCTGGGAAAAATCCTTATGCTATGATAGAAAATTTTTGTGTTCTTGATAATTATAGAGGAATTTGAGTAGGAAATGCCCTCATGCAAGAGGCTGAAAATACGGCAAGAATGTTTGATTGTTATAAAATAGTTCTGCTTTCAAATAAAAGACATACTGATTTTCATCAAGTTTACATCAAATTTGGATTTGAAAATGATACGGTATTTTGATTTAAAAAATATTTATAATAACTAAAAAATATGTTTGCATTTGAACTGTGAAGAGAATTTAAACTCTCAATTGCTGAAATTTTTAAAGTATTTTCTAAAAACGGAAATACTGTTTTTTGTGATAAAAAAATCCTTATTCTCGATGGTATTTCAAAAGAAGAATTATTAAAAAAAGTAAAAAATATAGGTTGATCTATCAAAGTTATGAAAGTTTCTTTGGTTGACAATGATATTGAAAATATTTTACAAAAAAACATCTGACTTGAAACTCATGAATGAAAATTCAACTACGCTATGAATATTTTTTGAAAATCAGAAATAGGTCACAAAGAACTTTTGCGTATTTCAAAAAAAATCATTAAAGAGCATGGAAAAAATCCTCGTTTTATCAATCAAGATTTTAAAAATATTTCTTCGGTTGCGATTATAAAAGAAGCGCTTATTAAAAAATGAACTGATTTTAATTTTATTTTCACATGAGAAAAAACTTATTTTTGACATACTATTTTTGTACAAGATATCTATGGATATTCAAATAGAGATTATGGAAAAGATAGAGATATGAATATCGGAATGCTTCCCCCGAAGCTCGCACAAATGATGATAAATATATCTGGTTGAAAAAATATTTATGATCCTTTTGTTTGACTTTGAACGGTACTAATAGAATCTGTTTATATGGAAAACAAAAAAGTATACGGAAGTGATTTAAATGAAAGAATGGTAGAAACTTCGAAAAATAATCTCCAAAATCTCAAAAAATATTTCTCATTTGATTCTAATATTATCTTCCAAAATGCAAAATATATTCATGAAATAGATTTTTTAAATGAGGTAGATGCAATAGTAACCGAATGATATCTCTGAGAAATTATGACTCAAAATAATATCTCTCTGGAAAGAATTGAAAAACAAAGAAAAAAACTCTCTGAACTCTATGAATGATTTTTTTCTGGACTTAAAAAGCTGAATTTTAACGGAAATATAGTGATCAGTTTCCCTTTTTGGGAAATGAAGTGAAAATATTTTTATTTTGAAGAAATATATGATATAATAAACACGTATTGTAAAACAGAAAAATTACTTCCGGAAAATATAGAGTTTTTAGAAACTAAATCTGGAAGTCTGCTTTACAAAAGAGACTCTCAACTAGTTGGGAGAGAAATATTTTGTTTACAATTAAAATAAAAAATATGGTGAATAAAACAATAACTGCTCAAGATGTATGCGAAAAATGTGCTTGTAAAGAACAAGAACATTTTATTGATATGTCTGACTTTTATGTGGATGATTATCGTAAAATTATATCTCACTTAAAACCACTCAATATTTGAGGAGTGGACGTAACTGTTATGGATCTTTTTAATATTCCTCTTGCTACAGATGCTGGAATTAAAGATTTTATCTTGAAAAGATTAAAAATCGATATTGATACCCCACAATGAATTGAAAAAATAAATTCCATATTTGGAGAAGCAATTGATTTTTATCAAACAAGATACCTGAAAAAAATTCCTGTAAGATTTAGCAAAATAAAATTTCAAAATGCTCAATCTCTGATTAACTTTCTTCATGAAACAAAAACAAACAAAGTGAGTGGCGCCATAAATTGTGCGTTAGCAAAGGTTTCTTACGCGATTGATGATGTCCTTTCCAATGAAAAAGTAAGAAGAGAGAGATTTCTTGATCAGCAGTTTATAAGAGAACATTTAGAAAGACCTTTTCAAATAGATGACTCTTTTGAAGATGAAAATGGAAATATTTATAGAATTGGGAAAGTAGTTGTAAATGATGGAGGAACGACAAAAATCATTAATTTTAAACTTATTTCTCGTCAAAAATGAATGGAATCTATCATAGGAAAGCAATTAGCTGAGGCGAAATATTACTCAGTAGACCAATTTAGAGACCTCGTTTGAGTAACTATTTACCTCAAAGACGATGCTGAGGCAGCACTTATGATGCAATTTATAGATCAAATGATTTATAAGTGAACGGCTGAAATAAAAAATAAAAATGGCCTTGATTTACAAAAAGTAAAAAAAGAAACCTATCTCAATGAGGAGTTTTATCTCAAACTTGAGGAAGAAACAAAAAAATCACAAAAGCAAACCTCAGAAGAAGAAAAAGAGCACAATGAAAGAAAAAGTTCAACTTCAGGAAAATATAAAGAAATTAAACTCATAGGAGAGGTAGATCTTTCTCTAGAAGAAGGAAAAGAAGCATCAAAATACGGAATTGGTACCGAAATAAAATTTGTTATTGGTGGACATGATAATGAGTCTGGACTTGCTCTACAGTCGGTTTATGATTACGCAAAAAGATTTAGAGAACTAACTCGTTTAGGGATTCCTATCAGAAAATTTGATATCATTAACTATGTCAATGATTTTTTTGAAAATATTGATGAAATTCTCAAAAAGAAAAATAAAGATAAAAATACTTATTTTGATGAACTTCAAAAAGATTTAGAAAGTCTTTGATTTATAAAAGAAGCTCCTTGAACTTGAAATAATCAAATAAGTGAAAAAGTACTCGCCATGTGACTCTTTCATTATTTTGAAAGTAAATTAGTAAAAGTAAAATTCCCTCACTCTAAAAAAATCTATTATTTTGATGAACATATATTAAAAATAAGAGATGCTTGACTCTATAAAAAAATTGAGACAATATAAATTTTGACTAAAGCATTTTTTCCATATAATAAAAAATATCACCAATGTGGTATTTTTTATTTGTTGTAAAATGATTGAAAATGGAAATTAAAATATACGGAAGCAACTCTGATACAAATGCTCTTTTAGAAAGGGTAAATTTTGCTATTGATGAACTTGGTCTCAATGACTTTATAAATGCTAAAATCACAAATGATGAAGCTTTAAAAAATGAACTCAATATATCAAAAGAACCAGCACTTATTATTGAAGAAGAATCTATTGAATTTAAAGATATGATTTTTGAAGGAATCGTTCCAGAAATCGAAGAATTAAAATCTATGTTTGTAAGTATTGTTTGAGGAGGAGAATGATCATCAGGAGGATGATGTAGTTCAGGAAGTTGTGGAAGCTGTTCAAGCGGATGTTAACCCTTAGTTCTAACATATACAATATGATTTTTAATATAGAAAATTCTTTTGGAGTTATATATGAAAATTTTATCACAAAGGCGGAAATAATCTGACCAAGAATGATTGGAGCCATGATTATTATCGTTATTGGTGGTATTATCGCAAGGTTAGTATATCTTTTTTTGATGTTTATTTTTAAAAAAGTAAAACTCAACCAATTTATTGATAGACTCAAAGTAAATTTTGATGAAGAAAAACTCTCAGAAGAAGGAAAAGAAAAAAAAGCCAGATTTATTAAAACTCGTTTTACTGATAAAATAAAGGTAGATGATGTTGTTGGAAAAGCGATGAGTTATTATCTTTTGATTATATTTTTTCGTCTTTCGATAGGATATCTTGGAATTACGGAGGTTGAAAGTTTTTTAAGAGATGTTACGAATTATCTTCCCAATCTATTTGTATGAGTTCTTATAGGATTTTTTGGTATTAGATTTGCAAATTTTGTATACGATGTTGTGTATCATACTCTTACTCTCACCAAAGAAAAAACAGCAAAAATCATAGCCGAATGAGCCAGAATTATTATACTATTTTTTACGTTAATGGTATTTTTAGAGTACACAAAAATCGTAAGTATGTTTATTATCAATACGGTACTCATAGGGTTTGTATGAATGTTAGCTCTCGCTTGATGACTTGCTTTTTGACTCGGAGGAAAAGAAATTGCAAAAGAAATACTAGAAACTTTCAAAAAAGAGTAATATTTTTTCTCTTCTCAAGGAAAGCTAAAAGGATAATTCTCTTTCCTTTTAGCTTTCTCTCTTTTATATTTTAGTAAGTAAAAATGAAATACAAGGTTTTTTGATGTAAAGTAAATAAATATTATACCGATGAATGGCTCAATAGCGAATATCTAGAAAATAAATCCGGAATATTTATAGCAAGTTGTGTCGTAACTGATAACGCAAAAAAGAAATGGATAAAATTTGTAAAACATGAAATTCCACTTCTCAAAGAGCATGAAAAAATGTATATCAGTTGATGTTGAGCATTTGAGCAATGAAAAGAAAATATTGCTTTTTTTGATGTATATCCAGATTTAGAAATATATAAAGATAAAATAGAGGTTCTTTGAGAAAAACCTCAAGAACAAAAAAATACCAAACTTGATACGAGTAAATTAAATAGTATTAAAAATAAATTAACCCTCACCACAAAAAAATTCCTACTTATTCAGTGAGGATGTGATAGTTTTTGTACATTTTGTCTTACCGTAATAAAAAGAGGGAGACACTTTTATAGAAGCCAAGAAGATATTGTAGATGAAATTATAGAATTCGAAATGCTCGGAGGAAAAGAAGTCGTACTTACCGGGGTCAATCTTTGAGCTTGGTGACAAGAAAATACAACTCAATACTCACAATCAAAACTATGAGATTTACTTGAGTATATTTTAGAAAAGACAGAAATTCCAAGAATTAGAATCAGCTCTCTTGGACCTGAGTTTGTTGATGAAAAAGTACTCAAGATTTTTGAAAATAAAAGAATCTATCCTCACTTTCATTACTCTATTCAATCAGGAAGTTCAGAGGTATTACATGCTATGAGAAGACATTATAACGGTGATTATATGAGAGATTTACTCAAAAAAACACTGAATATAAAAAGAGAAGATGGTGTGAAAGTAAGTATTTGAGCTGATCTCATCGTATGATTTCCCTCAGAAACAGAAGCAAATTTTTTAGAGACGCTTGATTTGGTAAAAAACTATTCTATAACTAAAGTTCATGCATTTCCTTTTTCAAACCATACTCTTTGAGAACATGTTCCTGCAAGTTTTTTCCCAAACCAAATCGATGAAAAAATAAAAAAACAACGTCTTGATACTCTCATGAAAGCAGGTGAAGAAGTGAGAAATGCATTTATTGACTCTCAAAAATGACACATATTTGAAGTACTGATTGAAAGTGTAAAAGATGGTCTATTTAAATGATGGACACAAAATTATATCGAATGTACCAATAATAATTTTGAAATTATTTCTGGAGAAGTAAAGAAAAATGAAATCATCAGATGAAAACTCAAATAAAAAAGTGAAAAATAATTTTCACTTTTTTATTTTAAATTGATAAATTCTGTATTTTCTAGTCACATTTCTCATTTTAATTTAAAGGTTTCTATTTCCTCTTTGTGTTGTCCAAGAGTATGTAAGAACAGATCTTTTCCTTCTCCAAATGGAATTACGACTCTTGCTTCGATATTTTCAACTATTTTTGGTGCATTTTTACTTCCAACCACCAACAAAATATCTATGTCTCAGAAAAATGAAATAATTTCCTCTTTTAATTCAAAATCATCATAAAATAAAACAAATACCACTTTCCCCTCTATGAGAAAACTATAAAATAATTTTTCCTGAAACTCCGCTACTTCTAAAAGTATTCATGATTTTTCATATTCCCCTGGAAAATCTATTTTATAATCATCAATAGCAACTTCATACGTATCTTTATTACAACGTACTATCACATTATCAGAGTTTTTTATTTGTAAAATATTTCCTACATTTACTATTTCTATCATAAATTCTATTATATAAAATAAACTTTATTTTTATTAATTATAGTTGGAAGATCAAACTTCACTTCTAAATTTTTTATTTCATCCATTTCAAACCATTTGTACCCTATAAATCTCTCCTCTTTTTGAGGAATAGGATCTTTGTTTCACTTATATTTAATTAAAAATAAGTATACGTCTTTATCTACTAACGGATTATCTTCACGATATCCCGCAGTAAAAGTATAATTTAGTTTCGTAATAAATTTTACAATTTCTAAATCTTTTATATCTAAACCAGTTTCTTCAGATGTTTCCCTGAGAGCCGTTTGACTTGCTGTTTCACCATCTTCCATGTGTCACTTGGGGATCACATACTCAGACTGTCCCTTAGAGTTCAACCATTCAAGCAAGAGTACTTCTACCCCTTTTTGACTTTTGCGATAAATAATTCCTCCAGAACTTTTTTCATAAATTTTTGCCATAAATAATATTCAGTTTCAAATAATTTTCTCCATAATAATCAAAAAATCAAAAGTTGCAAACTGACTTTCAAAAAAATCATAAAAATATATTATTTCTATTTGTCAATTTATTTTCACCTCACAATTTGCGTAAAAAAATAATATATGCTAAAATATTCTTACAAATATAAAAACAAAATATTATTAAAACAAAAACAGTATGACTACTCAAAATACAAATACCGATATTCTTGAATTATTTGAAGAATCACAACAAAAAGATATTTTAGAAACCGAAATATTTTCCCTTTCTTCTGCTGAAGAAAGTATTTTTTCAGAGAATTCTGATTTAAATTATCATACAGAAGAAAGTTCTTTTCTCAGTCTAGAGAATACAGAAACTACTAAAAGTGATATTCTCTCTGGTTTTGAAATACAAGTAGAAAATACTCAAAATACTTTTTTAGAAGAACTCGAAAATATTCACCTACAAAGCGAGAAAAAAATCTCTGCTGGGAAAAAAATACTTTCAGGATGTGTATTTTTTCTAAAATATATCGGAACTTCTAGTTTTATCTTTGCTCTTTTAATAGCTTCAACCAACTACAGCGCGTACATAGAAATCGCAAGAAGTTATCTCAATCCTGAAGCCCTAGAACAAAACAAACAAGCAATGCTTGCTTCTGTTCAAAATGCTACTCTCGTAAAAAATACTCCTGTATCTGAAGAAATAGAAGCCACTGATACTCCTGAAGAAGTGAATCTTGAAAATACTACAGAAAAAATTGAGATGGTAAAAAATAAAACCTACCACTCTATGGATAAACTCATTCATGGTTCAAAAAATTCAGTAGATATGAATATTGAAATCGTTCCGTATGAAAACAGAATCGTTATTCCAAAAATCTGAAAAAATATTCCTCTGCTTGATGTACAAAATAAAACCGTTGAAAATGTAAAAGCATTAGAAGATATTTTTATGAAAGAATTAGTAAATGGGATCGTAAGATATCCTGGAAGTGCGAGACCTGGAGAACCTGGAAATAGTTTTATATTTGGACATTCATCAAATTTTCCTTGGTTAGAATGAAAATACAATGATGTCTTTGCGCTTATGGATAATTTAAGTTTTTGAGATGAAATTATTGCCTACTATGGACAACAAAAATATATCTATAAAGTAAAAGAAAAGAAAATAATTAAACCTGGAGATACTTCAGTATTAAAAAGAAATAATGATATCTCTGAAATTAGTTTGATGACATGTTGGCCAGTAGGAACCACATTAAATAGAATGGTAGTAGTATGAGAACTCGTAAAAGAATAATTTTTAATTTTATTATATGTCAAATATCAATATAGAATATACCTATAAAACTCCTGGGGAAATTATGGAGAGTATCACTCCCCTTTTTCATCTTTCTTTTATAGAAATGATACTCATGGGAATTTCTATAGCTTTTATCATAGGATTAGTACTATATATAATTCCTTCTTTTTACTCTTTTTCTCTCAATCGTAAAAAAGAGACTGAAAAGAAAAAAAAGAAGCTCTCTCTGGCACAAATTCTTATTACCAAAGAAATAGAGCAAGAAATAGAAAATGAAATCAAACAAGAACAAGAAGAAAAATTAAAAGCAAGAGAATAATTCCCCTTGCTTTTTTATTTTTTCAACTTTTTATTCACTAAAAATTCATAAAACATCATCAAATACATAAAAAAACAAAACAAGAAATATAAAATAAAATTTACATTAAATCCTAAGTATAAAATTTCCCAAAAAATAATAAAGAAAATAAACGTATTAAGAAAAAAAAGTGAGAGCCAAAATCTTTTATATTTTAATACATCTGGTAAAATAGTTTTTACAACAAATTTTAAAAAGAATACGATAAATAACATAAAAAAACTACTTCATAAAAGAACTAATTCTAAAAATAAATTCTTTTGATATTTTGATATATCAAGAAAATTTACCATAAAAATAATCCCTGTAATCAAAAATAAACTCAACGCATAAAAGATGTAATATATCTTTAATCTGAGAGGAAAAACCCTCGTAATATCAGAAACATTTGGGCTTCTTTTGAGTTCTTTTAAAAGCTCATTTAAACTCGTATTTGAATCAATGACAAAACTAATAAAAAGTCCTCTTTTATTTTCCCTATACACTATTTTTTTTACTTCAATATCTAAGTTATAAAATGTGTTTGTAATATTATTGAGACTTAAAAAGTCTCTGGTTTTAAACTTTATCTTGAGAGTAACCTCTTTGTTATAATCATCTTTTGCATTAAGGAGAGAAATTTTATTGATTACTTTTTCTACTTCGATCCCTCATAAACCTAAAAAAAGATACATTTGTTTTTCATCGGCAAGTCATAAACTTTTTACAACATTCTTTTTGATTTTTCTGGGGTTACTCTCAAAATGACGAAATCATAAAGTTTCCAATTGTGTATTGAGTAAATATTTTCATAACTGTTCTGATTTTCCTTGTGAATATTTCTTAAACACTTCTTTCATTTGATCCTTGGCAATTTTTGTTTTTAAACGAAAAAAATTCTCTATTTTATAATCAATATAAATTTTATTTGATTTTTTAAGTTTAACAATATCCCCATTTTTCAAAGCATAAAAAGGGTCTTGGATAAATAACCCATTGATAAAAGCTCCAGAAAAAAATTTTCCATAATCAAGACTATACAAAAAAGCATAGTCTATCAAAACAGCCCCTTTCGGAAGTAAAAGAAATCATCCGTCTCCATCAAAACATTTTATTTCACTAATAATAATTTCTTGGGAAAGTTTTTCAAAAAATGATTTTGAATCAATCGTCTTTTTTTGAATATCTAAAACTCCCTTCATCCAATCTGGAAGTTCTTTGTAATCAACTCAAAATCATTTATAAATAAAATGTGCTGCCAATCAAGATTTATTGAGTTTTGACATTCATACGGTTTGAATTTGAAATTCTAAAAAGTCTCCATTTTCATCATATACCGTAGTATGAATAGATTGATATCCATTTTTTTTAGGAGTAGAAATATAATCTTTAAATTTATCATTTTTTACATTGTAGAGTTTATGAATAAGTCATAAAACTGTGTAAGCATCTTGCAGGGTTTTTGTGATAACTCTCAAAGCAAGAACATCATAAATTTCCTTATAATCAATATTTTTATTTTTTATTTTATTATATATAGAGTACAAACTTTTCACTCTTCATTCAATATTGATTATAGGAATCTTCATTTGCGCACATTCTTTTTGAATCTTATTGTGGGCCTCAATAATTTTTTGTTTATGGTACTCATATTTTTTCCCAAAAATTTTATCGAGTTTTTTATACTCTTCTTCCTCAGTATATTTAAAACATAAATCATGCATATGACTTAAAAATTCTCAAATAGAGAGAAAATTTACGATAGGGAGATAAATTTCTTGAGTTTCACGAGCGATTCTATACCTTTTATTTTTGGGTAAATATTCTAAAGTTTCTAAATTATGAAATCTATCTGCAATTTTTACTAAAAATATTCTGATATCGTCGCCAACTGAAACGAGTGATTGTTTGAGATTTTCGATATCTTTTTTATTCATATCGAGCGTATAATATAACTGTCATAATTGAGTTACTCATTGTACTATAGAGGCGACCTCTTTTCAAAACTGCTTTTCAATTTGAGAAAGCGTGATTTTTTTATTATCTAAAACATCATGTAATATAGCTGAAATAAGTGAGGTTTCATCTGCTTCTATCTGAGTTAAATGAAGGGCGATATGGAGTGGATGGGTAACATAGAGTTCTTTTGATTTTCTATAAACTCACTTGTGAGCTTCATAGGCAAAGAAAAATGCTTTTTGTAAAAGTTCTTTATTATAATATGGATTATATTTTATTATCTCATTACCAAGTCTATCAAAAAGTTCTTGCACATACTTTTCCATAAAAAAATGCTTAGGATTATTTTTTTCAAGTAATTTTAGCATAGTTTTAAAAAATATCAATTTATTTTATAAAGTCATAAAAAGATGCCTCTAGAAAATATATAGGCTTCAAATAGGGTTTTTAAGCACTATTTATATTTGACAATTTATATTTTTAGATATACTTTTTCACATATTTAATCCTTATCTTTTGACATGGGGTCATAAAATAATAGTGATTAAATATTTTATACGGAGACTAAGAGATGACAAAAAACCAAAGTAATTGGCCTCAATTTCGCAAATGGAAAAAGGATTTTCGCAAAAAACATCCTGAAATTTTGACGCTTCCCAGTAATACACGGAAACATATCTATACAAAAGCATTACAAGAACAAGGGATTAGAACGAAAACTACTTGATCCCTATCCTTAGCCCCAATAATAAAAACGGTAATATCACTATTACCGTTTTTTCTTTTTATAAATCCCCTTTTTCTATCATCGCAAGTCCTATTTTTACATCAAAATAACTCACATCACTTGATAACATATCTTTTATAGGTTTGAGTTTTTCTGAAGAAAGATTATTTATTTTTACCACTTCTTTTATTTTTTTGAGTTTTTCAAGAGAAGAATATTTCAAAATCTCTGATAAAGTCAATTTATTAAATCCATAGAGTTTCACGATATGCTCTTCTATTGTTTGCAGAGTCATTTGTCTTTTTTCAGCGATTTCAACAAGAGAAAGTTTTTCTCACAATAACTCCAAAGTTTGAGTATACGTATCGATTTTTTCAACTTTTATTTTCACTGGTTTTTCTTTCGTGTAGGATGATTTTTTTATAAATCTTGATTTAAAATAGAGGCTTGATTGAAGTTCTTTTTCTTCATCAAATAAAATAGAGTTATTAAAAATAGTCGCAATTCAACTCTGAGAAATACATATTTTTGGGTATTGTCCTGCACTTTTATACAGATATCCAAAATCTATTAAAATTTCAAAAATAGCTCCCACGAGTTCTTTAGAATAAATTCATAAAATATTATAATCTTTATCGAGATCGAGATTCCACTCTATAATTTTTGCTTCTTTACTTCCTGTTAATACTCATGATAAAATTTGAATTCAAAATTTATTATCGAGCCTTTTGACAAACTCTAAAACCAAAAGAAAAATATGGGTAGGTATGAGGTGTTCTGTCTCTTGTCCATCGTATTTTTTCTTATCGATACAATAATCACATACTCAACAATTTTCACTCATATTTTTTAAATCCTCTTCGTCCCCAAAATATTCTAAAATAAATCTTTTTCTACACCCAGGTCTAAAAAGTAATTTTTTAACTTGTTCGAGTTTAAAATAAGATTCTTGCTTTAAAATATCCTGATGATTCCACAAAATAGGTAAATCCTCATGCTTCATTTTTGGAAGTTGTAAGGTAATTCATCTTCACCTAAAGTCTACTTCTCCGTCTCTGGCATCAAATCATCTTTTTACCACTCCATATTTTTCAAATATTTTTATGATACTTCCGACTTTCATATCAGATTTAAGATCTGATTCTATAGCGATAGAATTATAGGTTTTTAAAATTTGAGTTCCAGATCATTCTCAAGTCTTAAAATCTTTATAGAGATAATCATAGAGTTTTAAAATATCATCTTTCGGAGGATAGGTATTTTCGATAAAAAATTCTTGGATAATCGTATCTTGATAACTGGCGATAATCACTCAATAACTATTTTTTCCATCTCTTCCAGCTCTTCCGACTTCTTGGTAATAATTTTCGATACTTCCAGGAAGATTAAAGTGAATGACATAACGAATATCTTTTTTATCAATTCACATCCCAAAAGCATTCGTAGCAACGATGACATCATAGGTTGAATCCATAAAATTATTTTGTTCTTTTTCTCTGAGCTCCCCAGCCATTTCTCAGGTATAAATTCCTACTCTCACTCCATTTTGAAGCAAATATTGATATACTTTTGAAACCGCTTTCACGCTCGAACAATACACGATTCCAAATGGGGGAGTTTTTTTCACAACTTCTAATACTTTTTCAAGTTTTTCTTGTTCTTTTGAAATTTCCCTCACGATAAAAGCGAGATTTTTTCTATCAAACCCTTTGGTAAATATTTGATAATTTTTAAGTCCCAGTCTCTCAACGATATCACTTCTTACTTTTTTCGTTGCCGTTGCCGTAAGAGCAATGATTGGGAAAGATTTTTCTCTTCTCAAACTTTCTATAAAATCTCTGATTTTTAAATAACTCGGACGAAAATCATGTCACCATTGACTGATACAATGTGCTTCATCAATAGCAATGAGTGCAATATCAATTTTTTGAATGGTTTTTAAAAAATATTCGTCATTCAGTCTTTCTGGTGCAACATAGAGAAACTTGATATCTCAAGAACCTTCAAAACTATTTTGAGAAATTTCATCAAGAATCATTTGTTTTTCAAAATTGGAAATCGTAGAATTCACGAGTTCTGCTCTGAGTCACAAAGCATTTATTTTATCGACTTGGTCTTTCATAAGAGAAATGAGCGGTGAAATAATCAGTACCAATCAAGTTCTTACGACTCACGAAAATTGATATATGAGTGATTTCCCTCATCCAGTTGGCATAAAAACAAGAGTGTCATTTCCTTCAATAACACTCCTAATAATTTCCTCCTGTCCGTCTCGAAAAGATTCCAGATGAAAGGTGTTTTGTAAAATATTTTCAAGATTTTGCATTCTTTGTATTTTGTATTATGTTAGCATCACAGTAAAAAGTTATACTTCTATATTTAATATATTTCCCACTTTTTGAGCAACTGATACCATTCTTCATTGCTTTGTAAAATATTCCGCAGCAGTACCTGGAACTACATCCCCTGCTTGTTTCATAGAATCTATCCTTCTCACTCCATTTTCATGGATAATTTTAGCATCTCTCATATTATCTGATGCTACATTTGTTTTGTATTCTTGTGCCATATGTCAAAATACACTTGGCATTCATAATGGTCCTACTCACATATTTTTATTTTTATTTTGTAAAATATTTTTGTGTGAAGCATTATATTTATTTTTAAATTACTTGTCAAAAAAATTTTTCTTTTTTTCTATCCAAAAACCTTCCTGTCTACAAATTTTTAACACATCGTTTTTATCAAGTAAAATATATTTCAATGCCTCTTCCATAAAAATAGTATTCTGACTTCCTTTAAATAAAAGAATATATTTTTTATCTTCTGTTTGCAATTTTTCTTGCAGAAATTGTCATAAAATCTTTGAGTTTTTAAAATGTTTCGCCTGAGGAACGAGAGGTAAAAAGTATTTTTGCATACTTTCTCAAACAATAAAAATATTTCCTGATTTTTCTTTTAAAAAATGCGCTAATTTTTCATGTTCTGCTTTGGTGTATTCTCAAAGTTCTCTCATTTCTCAAAGACATAAAATCATCTCATAATCTGGATATATTTTTTGAGATAAAAGGAAAAAATTTTCTAAAACTTTTTTCATACTTTCGGGTGCCGCATTGTATGAACTATCAACTAAAATAGAATTTTTTATTCCTGGGAAACAAGAAAATCTTGAATATTGCAAAGTAAAATTCAAATATAATTCTTCTCAAATAAGAGAAAAAAGAGATTTATTATAGTATTTGCGATATAAAATATCTGCTATACAAAGTCAAACACTTATATATCAAATATTTTCTTGCCCGATTAAATTTGAGGTAATTTTTAAATTTTGTTTATGATGGGATACCAATTGAAAAGAGGAAGTCACCACTCCATCTTTTTTTTCTAAAGTATATTCTCTTCATTGAATATCTGTTTTTTGTTCTTTTTCCTCTCAGGAAGTAGTATAAAATATTTTATCTGAAACAATAGTTTTTTCATATATTTTTGAAAATTCATCATCCATATTAAGAAAACTTACTTCTTTGCTAGATTGAAGCAATTTATATTTTTCACTCGCTATTACCTCTTTAGACTCAAATTGACTGGAATGTACTTTATCTATTTTTGTTACAATTCCAATTTCTGGAGTAACAATAGAAAGTAAAAAATCCATTTCTCAAATATGATCTATTCCATACTCTAAAAAGATAATATCATATTTTTTTTCTCAAAAAAATGACGTGCAAAAAGCTTTTATAAGTGTTTTTATAACCGATAAAAAATGTGGTTCATAATCAGAAATTCATAAAACAGAAAGACTCAACCCAAGTTCTCCATTAAAATTTTTACTCGAAGTAGCAATAATTTTTTCCGGTAATTGTTGCTTGAGTAATTCTGAAATAATCATTCTACAACTTGTTTTTCCTATACTTCCTGTGACTCAAATCACAAAAGGTTTTTGTTTTTTTATATATTTTTTTGCTAAAAATCAAAATACTTGAAAATAGACATGGAGGAGTTTTTGTTTCATAATTTTTTTTCTAAAAATATTGGTGTGATGATTATATGATTTTTGATTTTTTTGCAAAAAGAAAAACCTTCGTAATAAACGAAGGTTTGTTTCCCCAAACGAAAAGAAAATTTTTCATCGAGGATAGGTAACTCGCCGAGGAGTAATCCCCGTCAAGTCTTGCAACATTTTTGCTGACGATTCACATCCGGTAAGAATCATTCTCCTGTCGCCATCCACGATCGGATTTCCATCATTATTGAGAAAATCACGGCCGGGATGCCGCAGGCGACGAAGCGAAACAAACTGTTTCATAACCGCCTTGAATGAGCCAGAAATCTGAGCCAAGGGAAAACCCTTAACGATCAAGGTCTCACTCGTCATGTGTGCCGTATTATAGCGTTCCAATTGCATGGTGTTCTCCTTTTTTTCGTCAAAACTGACGATATCTTTTTACATATTTTTATTATTTTGTCAAGAAAAAAATACATTTTTTTAAAAAAATAGATATAATATCCGTATCCTAAAAATAATCTTAGACTATGAAAAATTTTTATTTGGTAGATTTATGAATTGATAAAAGTAAACAAAATGCCTATATTTCCAATACTCTGCTCTCAAAAATAGAACAAAACCTAAAAGAAAAGAAAAAAATTATTCTCTATCTCAACAAAAGATGAGCCTATGATTTTGTTTTGTGTGAAGATTGTCATCATATAAAAAAATGCCTAAAATGTGACATCTCTTTATCAGTACATAAAAATCCTGAAAGATATGTATGTCACCATTGTATGTATACAGAAAATATTTCTCTTGAATGCGAAAAGTGTCATGGAACAAAATTAAAACATATCTGAGTAGGAACACAACAAATAGAAAAAAGTCTCCAAATACTTTTCCCAAAAACACGTATTTTTAGAATGGACAGCGATAGTGTGAGAAATATTTCTGGAAAAAAAGAAGCTCTGAGTAACATAGAAACTGCTGAGATTATTATCGGAACAAAGATGATAACTACTGGATTTGATTTGAGAAATATTTGATTGATTGGAATTATTTTACTCGAACAAGAACTTCAAATTCCAAAATACGATACAGAAGAAAAAATCTATCAAAATATAAGGCAACTTATCTGAAGATGATGAAGATTATGAGAAGAGAGTGATATCTTGATACAAACCCTCGCACCTAAAAACGGAATGATACAAAATATAGTTGAGCTCAATTATAAAGATTTTTTCAAAAAAGTCCTCGAAGAAAGAAAAATATTTCACTATCCTCCTTTTGTTGAACTCGCAACCCTCAGATATAAAGATAAAAATAAACTCGCTTCTATCGATTATATAAATACTCTGAAAAATACGCTTGACGCCTACAACTCAGGAAATTTTGAAATCATAAAAATTGATACTCCTACCAAAAGAGACAACCAATTTTTCACCAAGATCATTATCAAATGAGAAAATATTAGAAATTTTCTCCAAAATATAAAATGAGAAATTCTCAAAAACAAAGATTTAGCCGTTATTTTTGAATAATTTCCCCGTCATTCCAATATTTTTTTAAAGACTTCTAGAAGCGATACATTTTGAACTACAAAATACAAAAACTTTTTAACAAAATTTAAATAAAAATTTTGCAGTTTTTTTTATTTTCGTATACTAAATCCTAGACAAAAATTAAGTTTATTTTTTTACTCTTTTTATATGAAATTTCAAATAGAAACACTGACTCTGAAAAATGCTTTAGATACGGTAAATCACGCAACAGCAAGTATTTCTACCACTCCTATATTGGAAAATATTTTAATAAAAGTACACTTTTCAAACATTGTATTCACCGCAAATAATTTAGAAATGGCCATTGAACATGTCGTATCTCAAAATATAAAAATAGAAAATGAGGGAGCTTTTTGTATTCCTTCAAAAATTTTTACCAATTATATCTCTCTTTTAGAAGATGACACGGTACAAATTGAACTTCTTCATGATAATTCTTTAGAAATAAAAACAGAATCCTCAAAAATAAAAATCAAAGGAAATCCAGCAAGTGATTTTCCACTTATTCCAACGATAAAAGAAGTTTCTCACCTCACTCTCAAATCAGATATCATTAAAAAATCTATAGAAAAAACTCTTTTTTCTGCTGCCGAATGAAATATTCGTCCAACTTTAGCAGGAATTCTTGTAAATATAAGTCAATGAGTTGCTAAATTTGCGACTACCGATAGTTTTAGAATGAGTGAATTTAAAGTAGATATTGGAGAAAATATTTCTGGAAACTTTTCTCAAGTTATTCCAAGTAAAACGGCTTTTGAACTCAAAAGTTTACTGTGAGAAAAAACAGAAATAAAAATAATCGTTTGAGAAAATCAGATTGGTTTTATGTTTGGAAATACAAAATTTTATTCTAGACTCCTCAATGGAAAATTTCCTGATTATGAATGATTTTTCCCAACTTCATACAATTCAAGAGCGATTATCAATAGATTTGACCTCATCTCAGGGCTTAAAAAAATTAACCTTCTCTCAAGAGAAACCAATTATTCTATTAAAATGAGTATTTCAAATGAAACTGGTATTTTAATAGAAACTTCTCAAACTCAGATCTGAGAAGCAAGAATTCATCTCGTTGGATCTATTGAGTGAGAAGAAGCCATTATCTGACTGAATAGTGAATACCTCCTAGAAGCACTTGGAGCGATTGACACGAGTCACGTTTCTATTAGTTTTGAATCTCCTCTTTCTCCAATACTCATCACTGGGATTTCAGAAGACAATAAAAAAGATGGATTTAGACACATCATTATGCCACTAAAAATATAAAACCGAAGGAATGATACTTTTCAGAAAGGAGCATTGTAAAAAAATACTTATAAATAGTACTGATGATTTCTCGATTGTAGAGAAATCATCTTTTTTTTATTTTTACTCAACTTATAAAAACCTCTCCCCCCTTTCTCATTTTTATTGAAAAACACAAAAATGTTGACAGCATCTTTTTTTTCTATATAAGTTATGAAATTTAAATTTTATTTCATTTTATATGCAATTATTTCCCCATACCTCAGAGAAAGAAAAATCACGTTTATTTCAAGAACAATATACTACAGAACAACTTGCTATAGATAGCGAAAGAAAAGAAAGATTAACACATATCGTTTCTTGTCTTTGACCTATGAAAGATGAGTGTAAATTATCTATTTGTATTCCAGCATATCGTGAATCAGGAATTATTGAAAATACTCTCAAACACTATACCATCAATCAAATCGATAATACCGGAAACAAACTCGATCCAAATATATTTGAAATAAATATTTTAGTAAATAAACCAAATCCAAATACTCCCGATGATAGAGAAATGTTGGAAGAAATTTATAACTTTAAATCTGCTTATAGTGAATACCAAATAAATATTGCTCAAGTAGTATATAATTTTCCTAAAAAACCTGTTATTTGATTGATATTTAAAGATATAGCAGACGCTGTTATCATAAGAAATCTAGACAGAACTTGAGTCTCTAGCAAAGATAAATCCAGTTTGATATTAAGAACCGCTGGAGCTGATGTAGAATCTCTCAATCCTCTTTTATTATCACGTACTCTTTCTATATTTTCCAATTCAAATGTCGTTGCTCATCGCTGAGAGACTCGCCTTCCACCGGAATTATTGAAGTCTTTTCCACTTCTACATGTTATGCAAACATTAGCCGTATTTTTACTCAGACAATATCATGGAAATCAAACTATAAATGGTCCTTTTTCCTATAGCGCAGAAGCCTATGCAAGAGTAGGGTGATTTAACGCAAAAAAATCTTTATGAGAAGAAATTGACCTCTCAAAAAAGATTTGGGCCCTCACTCACAATATAGAAGAACAACTCTTATTTATAAAAGATTTAGTAAAAGATGTCCTCAATAATCCAAGAAGACAAATTCACTCCTTAATACACGGATCTGGGATGGCTGGAAGATATCAAAATTTTTGACAAACCTCTCACGAAAATCATTTAAGAGCCGTTGGAAATGATTGGAAAAACATTACTGCTGAAAATATTCCCGATTTTTGTCAGCTCACTAGCGAAAATCTTTCTCGTGAAGTTTCGGCGTATTATCGTGTATATGTAAAGATTGCGCAATCAAATAATACTCCTATCGAAGAAATCGATATCATATTTATGAAAGCATTTCGCCTTTCTGGAATTACTGAGTATACTTTCAATAAAGGAAGTCACAATACGGATAATTCTATCGAAATAAAAAATATAGATGGGCTTATTTTGCAAATGAAAAACCAAAATTTTTCTTGGAAAAAAAAATTTGGCTTATAGATGTTTTTACTTTTCTTCTCTGTTTTTAAATAGACTAAAAAGGAGAAAATATATCCCTCAATACCTTCAATGCCAAGTTTTGTTCTATAAAAAAGGGGGATGTCGCAACGGTGATAATTTTTGCTTTTTTTGCAATATCTAAAATAATTTTTTTCTTGAGTTCAGAATCGATATAATCCAAATTTGGTTCAAAAAAATCTAAATCCAGATTTAAAATAATCGACGCATCTTCTATTTTTTCAAAATCATATGAAAGTAAATCCGACTCACTTCTGATTTGAACGACTTTTTTCACAAAACCATTTTGTACTGCCGGGATGATATAATTTCCGACATTCACTCAAAAATTGGTATACTCAAATACTTTTTGTAAATCTTTTATTTCTTCTTTAGAAATTATTTTTTCTGGTACTCGTGTATCAGCATGTTCATCAATATGATACAAGATATTATTTTCTGAGATAATTCACTCGTGTTTTGCCAAATACCAAAAATACAGTGCATGATTGTGATTATCAAAAAGATAGAGAGGAATTCATTGCCAGTTTATTTTATAAAAATTTTTAAGACCTCTAGCTGAGACCAGATTTCCATCAAAATCAAAGTCCTCAAAAACGATTTCATCTCCAAGTTCCACCTGAGAAAAGTCCTCTATTTCCAATAAACTTGGAACAAAGAGCTTTTTATTTGCTCTTTTATCAAAAGAAAATGCATTATTTCAAAGACACTCTGTAATATAAAATGAGTTTTTATACATAAATATTTATACAATTTAAATTTTTCCTTATAATATAAAAAAATTAAAAATAACCAAGTTGAAAATGAAAATAAAAGAAATCATCCAAAAACTTGATGAACTCTTCCCAAATCCAAAAACAGAACTTGAATTCAATAATGAGTTTCAATTATTGATAGCTATTATTATGTCCGCTCAAACTACAGATAAACAAGTCAATAAAATCAATAAAATATTTTTTACCAAATTTTCTACTCCCAAAGAACTCTATGAGTTGTGAGAGGATGAAATCAGAAGAAATATAAATAAAATATGACTCTACAATTCAAAAGCAAAAAATATTTTTCTCACTTCAAAAATGTTGTATGAACAATTTGACCAAAAAATTCCTGAAAGTTTACCAACACTCCAAACACTTCCTTGAGTTGGGATAAAAACAGCAAAAGTTTGGCTTTCTGTAGTAAAAAATGAGCCCTATTTAGCCGTTGATACGCACGTCCATAGAGTACTCAATCGTTTAGGAATAGTCAAAACAAAAACCCCTCTTGAAACCGATAAAATCGCTGAAAAAAAATTAAAAAAAGAAGACCTCGCTCGTCTTCATCATACCCTTATATTATTTGGAAGGTATTATTGTACCGCAAAAAAACCAAAATGTAGAGATTGTGTACTAACTGAATATTGTTCTTATAAAGAAAAAAATCTCTAAAAAAGAGATTTTTATGCTGCTTCAGAATATAAATCATCATTCGCCGCATGATCTAAAATAGACCTAAATCTTCTATCATAATTTGCAAAAAGAGCTTCTACAGAAAGTCCTGTTTTTTCTAATTCACCAGCAACCACAGATTCGCTTCCTGGATTTTCTCATATAATTTGATTTATTCTTTGTTCAAATTGAGCAAATAATTCAGGATCCAGTCAAAGTCACTTTAAGTTTTCTAAATTTTGTTGTAATTGAGGGTCAATTTTTGCATCTAAACTTTCATGTAAAGTTTTGCTTTCTCTATTTTTAGCCATTTGTTTTTGTTTTAGAATATAAAATTATATTATTTGTTTGAGATCTCGTATACTCGTCGTAGTTGCATTTTTTATGCCATTATTTCTCGCCTGTTTCAAAGCTCGTTCTATATTTGAAACTGCTTTTCCAAGAAGAATCTCTTGTTGTTCTCTCATTTCAATTTTTATTTGCGCAATACTAGAAAGAATTTTTTCAAAATTATTCAAAATATTTTGTTTTTTTCTCTCATCTACTACTTGAAAAATTTGCCTTATCTCATATCTATCTTTCTGTGTCAGCAAATCATTTTCTAAGAGTTTTTCTAAAAGTACATTCATTGAAAAAATATTAAAAAATACATCTCAGACATTATAACAGATTTTTGGGAAAAATACAAATTTTTCTTTAATTTCCAAGTACACTGAGTATCTCCTCAATAGAGGTGTCTCACATCACTACTTTGAGAAATGCATCTTCCTTTATGGTGACCATTCCATCTCAGATAGCCTGTATTTCAAGTTGTGTACGAGATGCATTTTGCAAGAGAAGATTTTCTATTTTTTCATTCATCTCTAGTACTTCATACACTCATAATCTTCCTTTATATCCAGTATGATTACAGTGATTACATCATTCATCTCCTGCCTTATAAAGAAATATTTCTTCTTTATTTTTTATATATTTTCCAACCTTTCAGACAATAGTACTTTTTACTTTCTCCTCTACTTGATATTTTACTTTACACTTTGGACAAAGTTTTCTTACGAGTCTTTGAGAAATAATCATTCTCAAACTGGAAGAAAGTAAAAGTGGGTCTACTCAAAGATTCACAAGTCTAGAAAGCGTGTGTACTGCTGAATTGGTATGAAGTGTTGAAAAAACTAAATGCCCCGTGATAGATGCCTCTACAGCAAGTTTTGCAGTTTCCTCATCTCTGATTTCTCATACCATGATGATATCGGGATCTTGTCTCAAAAGTGATCTGAGTCCTTCTGCAAAATTAAATCCTATGCTTGGGTTAATTTGTGTATGATTTACTCACGGAATCCTATATTCTACGGGATCCTCAAGAGTGGAAATATTGTTTTTTTCAGCATCAAATTGTGTAAGAAGAGAAAAAAGTGTAGTAGATTTTCAGCTTCCTGTCGGTCAAACTGCCAAAATCATTCCATGAGTATCTCAAAGATGTTTTTTTATTTTAATCATATTATACGGAAGTATCCCAAGATTTTTTAACTCCCCCGGTTTTTCTTCTTTTTTGAGAATTCTAATAACACACTTCTCTCAATAAATATTTGGCAAAACAGAAACTCTCAAATCGATACTTTTTCCTCAAAAAAGGTTAAAATTTATTTTTCCATCTTGTGGTAATCTCTGTTCATCAATCCTCAAATATGCCATAATTTTTATCCTCGCTATCAGAGAATTTGCCCTTTTTAAATCTATTGTTTTATAGGGAATAAAGTTTCCATCGATTCTCAAACGAATTCGTATCTCTTTATCTCCAGGTTCAATATGTATATCAGAGGCTCATTTTTGAATCGCACTTAAAAATAAATCATTGACAAATGAGATAATATTTTCATCATCTTCTTTTTGGATTTGATTCATAGAAAGGTGTGATCATTTCAGTCATACTGAAGATGCACTAGAAACAGAAAACAAATCATCAACTCACGAGCTCTGAGTTTTTTTATTTTCTGATTTTTGGGTAAGATTCATCATCATTTCTTTTATTTTAGACACATTTTTATTATTAAAAAGTAATCTAATAGTATAATAACATATAAAATATTTTTTGCCAAGGATTTATATTTGACTTTTAATGATTATATTTTAAAAAAACACCTCTTTTTAAGAGAGATGTTTTACCGATTTGGTCAAAAGAGAGGGAAAAATTTTGATTCCCAATTTCAAACCATAGAAATAGACCAAACTCCTGGATCTTCCCGTGTAAAATTTATTTTTCCTATATTATCCTCTTCTGGGTCAATATTTTTCGCTATATCTAAATTAGATGGTGTAATACTATGATACCATCCTCCATGATATGTACTAAAAGCATATTGTGATTCTTCTGTAGAACCATTTTCTAAATGATATACGATTTTTTCCGATGGATGTGAAGCAAAGTCAAAATAATTATTTCATATATAAAATCTTTTCAATGTTTCAAGTGGGAATGTCATTCATCACTCTGAAGCTCTTTCATTAAAAACCTTCAGAGGCATTCTAATTTCTTCTAAGGGATTTCCAATAAATGCTAATTTTCCTGGATATAGAAGAGATTCTGGCAAGGAGATATGAGTAATATTATTGTATCCAAAAGCCTGTTCTCAAAATCTTTTTACAGATTGAGTATTAAATGTAATATTTTGTATTGTTCATTGATACGATCAAAAGTTATTACAACTAAAATCATAATCCCATATTCATTCATCACAAAAAGCACCATCTCAGATCTCAGTTATCAATTGATTATTGATGGTATCAGTAATAGTAACACTTGTCTGAGAACATCCTGGTTCATCAAATTTATATTTTACAATAGCAAACTCTCCGTCTACTGGTTCCCCAGTATCTGGGTCAATTACACTCCCCAAATCGAAACAATTAGAATTTTGATTGGTGAGACCTCCCCCAGGAGTATTTCCCCCTCCTTGAGAAGGAGGATTTACAATATCATCTATAACTTCAGGAATTTGAGATCAAGAAGTAGTCACTGGTGAAACATCTCATGTGCTAATAATATCATACTCATCCCCTGATTCTTCTGAAAAAGTAATTTGTTTTCCCCCATTTTCCTCATCTTCGTCTATAATATCTGGGTCGTTTTGTAATGGTTGTTTTGAACCACTTGGAAATACCACTACATAGGTTCCGATAGTATAAATAAATCTCTGAGTGTAATCAATAGAATCCGCATAGGTTTGATAAAATGCGATAGTTTGAGGATCATTTTCTAAATACGCCGTAAGTTGATATTTATCTTTATTTCCATTTACGGTATAAGTATAACAAACTCACGCATCATTAGAAGCATCTCAGATAACTCTCAAACTTTGTTTCGAGTTTTCTCATAAACATCCCTGCATAAAAATCAGATTTCCATCTTGCCAATATGCTGATATTTTTTCATTATCTGGGTTTGGAAGTTTTGGTTTTTGAGCAAGAAATAATTCAATTCCACTTCTCACCTCTGAAAGCTCAGATATTCTTTTCCCATCTTTAGCGTTTTTTACATATCATTGAAATGATATAAATGCTATTACGGCTAAAATAGCAAGAATACTGATCACAATAATCAATTCTACTAAAGTAAATGCCTGAGTGCGATATTTTTTTTGTTCCTCCATAGATACCTGTTAAATATTAAAATATAGTTGTGATATATTCTATCTTTCAAAGTATAATATATTAAAAAAAAAATGCAACTGCTCATAATTCGTATAATAAAAGAATTATTCGTTATATTTTCAAAACCAAGTTAACTGTCTTTTGGCATAATTCCTATTTCATTGTTGTACCTTAGTAATACATTCTGATAGTGTATATTTTCACTCTAAATATCCGATGACTTCTTGATATCCTATCGTCTTGAGTCAAAAATCAGTTTTTTTATATCACATTTGTAAAATATTTTTCACCTCATCTATAAGACCATCATCAAACATTTTTTGAACTCTTTGATTTATTTTTTGATACAAGAGTTCTCTATCGCCATCATACGGAGTCAAAATAAGCGTATCATATCGATATTTTTTTTCTGTTTGAAATTCCTTTTTTGATTTTCAAGTGAGCATTTTCACCTCTATTCCACGAATAACGTAATTCAAATTATTGGGGTGAATTTCACGTGCATACTCTGGATCTATTGTTTTGAGTTTTTCATACACAAAATCTTTTCCAAATTGCTTTGCTTCTATTTCCAAACTTTGTCTTAAAGTTTCGTCTGCCGGAACTTTTGGGATATCAAAATCATACATGAGGCTATCAATATATAACCCTGTTCCTCAAACAAGTATGGGAATTTTTCATTGGGTGTGTATTTGTGAAATCAGACTTTCAGCATCTTGCTTAAATTGTCAAACACTATACCCCACATCTGGAGAAATAATATCTATCATATAATGCGGAATTCCCTGCATTTCCTCGCGAGTTACTTTTCCCGTTCAAATATCAAGATGTCTAAAAATTTGTCTTGAATCAGTAGAAATAATTTCAGAATTCAGATATTTTGCTATATTTACCCCCAAACCAGTTTTTCCACTCGCTGTTGGACCATAGATAACAATTATTTTTTGAAAATCTGATTTATTTTCTAAAAAATTTTGTATTTTTTGGTAGTAATTCATATTTTTAAAAGTTAATATTCTTTGATACTATACGCAAAAAAAATAAAAATACAAAAAAAGTGAAAAAAAATTTTGACAGAATGAAGATTTTTCATAATATATGTCTCGCTTCGGTAGGAAGCAAAATAAAAAAGCCAATATAGCTCAGTTGGTAGAGCATTCGCCTTGTAAGCGAACGGTCATCGGTTCAATTCCGATTATTGGCTCCATTTCATTTTAAAGCCAAAAGCTGAAAGCAAAAAGCCGAAAGCTATAAAGATTTTATCTTTACATGCCTTAAACTTGGAACTGGAAGCTTTTTTCTTTTATACGGGTCGATACCAGAGTGGTCAAATGGGGCGGACTGTAAATCCGCTGGCTACGCCTTCGTAAGTTCAAATCTTACTCGGCCCACCATTTAGTTCTTATTTCCAGCAATAGAATTGAGTTGGAAAGATGATTTAAACTAGTGGTTTTTACTAGATTTTTTTACATTATACGCCGGGGTGGTGAAATGGTAGACACGCTGGTCTTAGAAGCCAGTGCTTAATCGCGTGAGAGTTCAAGTCTCTCTTCCGGCACCAATCTAAAAATATGGTCCAAATTCAAGATAATCTTTGTTTTACTTTAAAGTAAGAAAGACTTGAATTGAGGGTTTCTGCAAAGCAGAAATTCAAATGCGATGAATAAGAGCATTTGAAACGACTGTCCGACCCGTAGGGCGACAAGTCTCTCTTCCGGCACCAATCCAATATTTTATATTTTGTATCGTATTAAGCGAACAATTAAAACAACAATTTTATTATGAAAACAGGAATACATCCAGCTTCAAAAAAAGTAAAATATATTTGTTCTTGTGGAAATGTGGTTGAAGTAGCTTCTACATTAAAAGAAGATGAAATCAGAGTTGAAATCTGTTCAAAATGTCATCCATTCTATACAGGTGAACAAAGAATCCTTAAAACTGGTGCAGTTGATAAATTCTATGCTAGAATGAAAAAAACTGAAACATTGAAAAAATAGTCTGAGAAATCAGATTATTTTTTTTGAAATAAAATTTGACTTTCTTTTTTTTTCTATATAATCAAACTACTTTCTATATCAAAGACAGTTGGCAGAAATATAAGTCCAACCGAGATAAAAAAGAAGTTTTGACTCTGTTTATACATAAAACAAAACACTATCTTTTTATCTTTTGGTAAAAAGATTTTTTTATTTTAGAAAGTATAATATCTATTTAATTTTTATACCATGGCAGTAACAAGAGCGAAAAAAAGTGAAATACTTTCAACTCTTATTGAAAATATTAAAAATGCAAAATCTATCTGATTTGCACAAACAAATGGTTTAACAGTATCTGAATTTTCTGATTTAAGAAAAGAATTAAGAACCGTAAACACTACCTATAATTTAGCGAAAAAAACATTAGTAAAAATAGCTGTAAAAGAAGCTTTAGGATTAGATTTAGATTTATCTTTACTTCCAGGACAAGTTGGAGTAGTTTGTTCAAATGATGATGCTGTTGCTGGTTTAAGTAAAACAAATGCATACATTACAAAAGCTTACAACAAAAAAGTTCAAGTACAAAAAATTAGTTGGGTTGCTTCTATTTTTGAAGGAAAAGTGAATGGTCTTGAAGAAACAAAAGTGATTGCTTCTATGCCTTCAAGAGAAACATTACTTGGAAGACTCGTTGGTTCTATGATGTCTCCTCTTTCTGGTATGGCAAGATTTCTTGATGCTGCATCTAAAGAACTTGAAACTCAAGGAAAAACTAAAGTTGGACAACTTGAAGGAAAAAAAGCTGAAACTCCAAAAGAAGAAGCTGCTCCTGCTGAAACTCCAGCTGCTGAATAAGAATAATCAATATTTAGTACACTGATTTGGAGAAATCCAAGTCAGCAACTAGCTATTTATTAGTTAGAATGGTCGAAAGACCCCCAAATACATTATTTATTTTTTTAATATTATTATTATGGCAGAATTAAGTGCTAATGCTACTAAAATTTTAGATTTAGTAAAAGAATTAACTATCGTTGAATTAAATGATTTAGTGAAAGCTATGGAAGAAGAATTCGGTGTATCTGCTGCTGCTCCAGTTATGGTTGCTGCTGCTGCAGGTGGTGCTGCTGAAGCTGAAGAAAAAACTTCATTCAATGTTGAATTAAAATCAGCTGGAGGAAGCAAAATCGCAGTTATTAAAGTTATTAGAGAATTAACTGGTCTTGGATTAAAAGAAGCTAAAGATTTAGCTGATGCAGGATGAGTAGTTAAAGAAGGTGTTTCTAAAGATGATGCTAACGAAATGAAAGCTAAATTAGAAGCTGAAGGAGCTACTGTTGAAGTAAAATAATTCTAAAAAACACTCGCATGCGAGTGTTTTTTATTACATAAGTTGTCCAAGAGTTTGGATGACTTTTTGTTTTAATTGTGTTGGATCTTGAAACTGGACTGAATTATCAAAATAAATAACTTTGGTTCACTCTGACTCATAATTTTCACTCACAATACCCCCTGTGTAATATCCATTGAGTTTTTCTACCATTTTTTGTACAAAATCATCAATATGCTTTCCTCTTGCTTGAAGACGTCTTAAAATGGTTTCATTATCGGCTCAAACTTCTATAACAATATCTGGCTTAGGAAGGGAGTCAAATTGTAAATGATACATAGTATTAAATGAATGAAGAGCATTTCCATTTAATTGAATATCAGCAAAAATAAATGGTTGTGTTAAAGCAAAATCAAAAACAATAGGAGTATGTTGAGCTTGAATAAAAGCTTTCGTAATTTCAGCTACATCTGTTGCCAAAAAATAATTTTGATTATTGGTCCACAAAGTAAGATCATTTACTTTTCCAGAAGTCTCTCTAATAATTTTTAAAAATGGATTATTTTCAGGAATTTCTGTAAAAATTTTTGCTCAAAGATACTCAGAAAGTTCACGAGTAATCGTACTTTTCCCCACTCCTGCAGGTCAAGTTATTGCAATAACAGGATATCTTTTTTGGAGGTTTAAAAAATCTTTCAGTGCTATATGTTCTCAAGGAACAATAATTTCAGAAAACATCTTTTCATTCATAGATACAGAAAAATAATATAATTAACTTGATTATACAAGATTTTCAATAAAATAGCAAAAGTTATATATTCGGAATTCGCCAAGCGGTAAGGCTCCAGACTCTGAATCTGGCATCAGGGGTTCGAATCCCTTATTCCGAACCATAAACCAAATTCAACATTTTTGAATAAATTGAAAGGTGCTTTAAGCTGATAGCTAAGCACTTTTTTACTACCTAAAAAACAGTTCGCAACTATATGGAAAAGCATTGAAAAAGATTGAGAACTTTTTTTAGAAAATTTTTCTTTTTTTAGCATATCTAAAACAAAAACTACATATTTAAAAAGTTCTACAAGTCTTTTATTGATTTCTAATCATTTTTCATGATTTTTTAAAAATTTGTTTTCATTTCAGATAGTTTTTATTTCATCTTCAATTTGAAAATTCATTTTTTCTAATAAATCTTGAGAGATTTTATTATTTATATAACTTCGCATTAAAGTTTCTTGTTTTTCATTTAAATCTTTTAATTTATTTATATTAGAAATTAACTTATTATTTCTTTCTTCCTCATTATTAATCATTTCTTTTTCTAAATAATCAATATGACCGGCCCCCATATAATGAGACAGTCAGTTAAGATAAATTTTGAAAAATCGAGAGCTCCGATATAGTAGAAAAAATTAACTGAAAATATTTTAAAACTAATAAAAAAATATATGGCAGGAAAAGTAAATATTGAGCTA
>JANJUN010000013.1 GCA_024710565.1 Candidatus Altimarinota bacterium
CCTATAGCTCTGAGTACTCCATTAAGAGACATTTGAATTCCTATAAGTCCAAAAAATAGTGCTGAAATACGAACTATTTCACTTCATATTTTTATTACTTCTTCTTCTCCCGGGACAAAAAATCCTATAAAATATGGTGCAAATAAAAATGCAATTCCTCATAATACGGTTAAAAGAAAAAACGATATAAAAGCACTTATTTTGTTAATTTCTTTAGCTTTTTCTATAAGACCAGCTCACACACTTTGTCCGACCAGTACGGAAGTTGCCATCGAAAGTCCCATAGAAAAAATAATCACAAATTGAATGATATTTCCAGCAACTCAAAATCAAGCCAATGCTAAAGTTCCAAACATCGTAACGATAGCTACTAAAAGTGCATATGAACCACTTCTTGCTGTCATTTCTATAGAAGATGGAAGTCAAAGAAAAAATGATTTTTTTATCGCTTTTTTATCCGGAATAAAATCTCTTATATGAAGATGAATTCCATACTTTCCACTTAATAGCATAGAAAATCCTATAAAAGTAGCTATAGCTTGACTTATAAGAGTTGTTATCGCGGCTCAAATCACTCATAATCACTCAAAGCTTCAAAATCCAAAAATAAACACTGGATTTAATAAAAAGTTTATTAAAACGGTTAGTCAAACTATAAAAATAGGTACATTTGGTTTTCCAATTCATCTCATGATTGATTGAAACATAAAAAATGAAAAACTAAAAATTACTCCAATAAATGATAGACGTACATAATCAACGGTTTGCTGAAAAATAGCTGTGTCAACTCATATGAGTGAAATAATTTGAGGAGTAAAAATATATCAAAGTCCTCACAAAAAACTAGAAGTGAGGAGTATCATAAGAAGAGTTTGTGCCGCAGTATGATTGACCATTTTTTCATTTTTGGCACCAAAATATTGGGCAATTAAAATAGACCCCGCAATACTGAGTCAACTTCCAAGTGAAATAGTTAAAAAGATAATCATCCCTGCAACCGTTACCGTAGCAACTCCCTCATGTCATAATCTTCCAACCCAATATGCGTCAGCAAATTGATACGCAACTTGCAACATATTGGTAATAACTATCGGTATAGAAAGGATGAGTAATGCTTTCCCAATTGGCATTTCTAAGAGTGGTAATTTTGTTTTTTGTTTCATAAAAAAGTAATAAAAGAATTAAAAACGATTTGTTTAGTATAGTAAATTTTTTATAATTGCAATATATTTTTATCTCTTTTATGTCACCCATTTCTTGATTTTTGAAAGAAATATCATATATTCTTTGGGAAAAAATATAATTATAAAAATATGAAAAAAATACTTATAACTGGTACGAGTTCAGGAATTGGAAATTTTCTTGGGAAAGAACTTTGAAAATATCATACCGTATATTGAGTTTCAAGAAAGGAGAGTCTTTTAGATATACAAGAATTTTTATGAGATATCAATGATGAAAACTTTGTACATCATATTTCAGAAAGTATAGATACAGTTGATTATGTTATTCTCAATGCTGGAGTGTGATACTTTGATCGTTTTGAAAATATTTCTCTCGATAAGCATAGAGAAATTATTCAAACAAATCTTCTTTCTAATATCATTTTTACCCACATTTTTTCAAAAAAAATTACTGGTTGAATTATTTTTATATGAAGTATTTCTTCTAAAAAATCGGGGAAGTTTTGAGCTTCTTACTCAGCAAGTAAATTTTGACTCAGAGGATTTGCCATGAATCTCAAAAATGAGTCGAAACTAGGTATTCATATCATCAATCCCAAAGTAGTAAAAACTAATTTTCATCATCATTCAAAAATAGAAATTCAAGGAAAATTTCAAGAAACCCCCATCGGAGATATTTTAAACACAGTAGCTGATATCATAGAAGGAAAAGAAAAAAGATTTGAAATTGATTTATAAAAGAAAAACCCCACCGAGCGGTGGGGTTTTGAGTTCCTCATCTAAGGGAACTTTTCTCCAGTAAAGGAGGTTTTTGGCAATTGAAAGACAGAGGAGTCCTCCAATAAAAGCAAATGAGATGGAAGAGTAAAACTCAACACACTCTCATCAATAAGAAACTTATCCTTAAAATCCCTAGGGGGATTTCTGCCAAGCGTTGCACTTGACGAAAAGAAAGTTCTTATTCCTCTCAGCAGTAGATTGTAAAAGAACAGGTGCTTCTTGATAGGATGCAAACAGAGCTGTCGCAAAATTTGATGGTGTTCATCCGGAAAAAATACATTTTTGGGTCCATCGTATAAAGAGCAAACAGGATATCTGACCTTCAATACAGCTCCCCCTTTATAATGAAGTTTTTTTATTTGTCAAAATTTTTTGAAAAATTTGTAAAACAAACATTTTTTCATATACTTCCCAAGTCTTATGAAAGAGACTTCAAGGCTATCTTGGAAATAGTTTATTATTTATTATTTTTTTATGACAAAAAAATTGGAACTCCTTATGCCTGCTGGGGATATGGAGAAATTAAAATTTGCGTACGCTTACGGAGCAGACGCATGTTATGTTTGAGCACCTATGTTTTCACTACGCGCGAGAACCAACGCTTTTACGATGGAAACGCTACAAGAAGCTGTTACTTATGCTCATAATCTCGGGAAAAAGATTTATTTTACTGCAAATATTTATGCTCACAATGTAAAAATCAAGCCATTTATGGCACAGTTTAAAAAGATGTATGATATGAAACCAGATGCTTTTATAATGGCTGATCCTGGACTTATTTATATCGTAAGAAAAGAATTTCCAGATGCTGAAATTCATCTCTCAGTTCAAGCAAACAATACCAACTGGGCTCAAGCTCAATTTTGGAAAGAAATGGGAATTAAAAGAATTATATTATCTCGTGAGATCTCTATTAGAGAAATGAAAGAAATTCACGAAACAGTTCCTGATATGGAACTCGAAGCTTTTGTTCACGGAGCTATTTGTATGGCATATTCTGGAAGATGTCTTATTTCAAACTATCTTTCAAATAGAGATCCAAACCAAGGAACGTGCAGTCACTCATGTCGTTGGGAATTTAAAGTATTTAAAGACGAAAGAACCGAAGCTGAACTAGAGACAGTAACTGGAAGACCTGAAGAATACGAAGAACTCACAGGAAATTTTTATCTTGATGAAAAAGAAAGACCTGGAGAACTTATGGAAATAGATGAAGATCAATACGGAACATATCTCATGAACTCAAGAGATTTGTGTGCTATTGATTATATTGAGGATTTAGCAAATGCTGGAATTATTTCCTTTAAAGTAGAAGGAAGAAATAAAACAGTAAACTATATTGCTTCAACTGGACTTGCTTATAAAGAAGCGTTAAGAGCTGTAGAAGCTGGTGAAAAATATGATGTACAAAAATTAGCAGATGAATTATTTTCTATTGCAAATAGATGATATATTCCTGGATTCTTAGCTGGAAATCCGGGGGCGAATGCTCAATTTTATGAAAGAAATGGAGGATTTCAAACCAAAGTATTTCTTGGAATTATTAGAAATTTTGATGAAAAAAATAAACTCGCTCGCATCGAAGTAAAAAATAGATTTAATCTTGGCGATGATATTGAAATCATTACGCCAGATGGAATTTATAAAACAAAAGTAGAAACCATTAAAAAAATCATGACTGCAAATAATTCTACTGGAAGAGAAGGTTTTAGACCAGATGAATATGACGAAAGATTATCAGAAGATGCCACTTCGGCTCATGGATGAGGATATGAAGTTTGGATAAATATGGAAAAAGATTATGGTGAATTTGCAATTCTTAGAAAAGGAATTGAAGGAACAAATACTCCTGAAGTATAATTTTTTATTTTATAGAAAAAAGCAAGACTAGTCTTGCTTTTTTCTATAAAATAAAAAATTATACTTCAGGAGTATTTGTTCCTTCAATTCCTTTTCTAAGAATTGCAAATTCACCATAATCTTTTTCCATATTTATCCAAACTTCATATCCTCATCCATGAGCCGAAGTGGCATCTTCTGATAATCTTTCGTCATATTCATCTGGTCTAAAACCTTCTCTTCCAGTAGAATTATTTGCAGTCATGATTTTTTTAATGGTTTCTACTTTTGTTTTATAAATTCCATCTGGCGTAATGATTTCAATATCATCGCCAAGATTAAATCTATTTTTTACTTCGATGCGAGCGAGTTTATTTTTTTCATCAAAATTTCTAATAATTCCAAGAAATACTTTGGTTTGAAATCCTCCATTTCTTTCATAAAATTGAGCATTCGCCCCCGGATTTCCAGCTAAGAATCCAGGAATATATCATCTATTTGCAATAGAAAATAATTCATCTGCTAATTTTTGTACATCATATTTTTCACCAGCTTCTACAGCTCTTAACGCTTCTTTATAAGCAAGTCCAGTTGAAGCAATATAGTTTACTGTTTTATTTCTTCCTTCTACTTTAAAGGAAATAATTCCAGCATTTGCTAAATCCTCAATATAATCAATAGCACACAAATCTCTTGAGTTCATGAGATATGTTCCGTATTGATCTTCATCTATTTCCATAAGTTCTCCAGGTCTTTCTTTTTCATCAAGATAAAAATTTCCTGTGAGTTCTTCGTATTCTTCAGGTCTTCCAGTTACTGTCTCTAGTTCAGCTTCGGTTCTTTCGTCTTTAAATACTTTAAATTCCCAACGACATGAGTGACTGCACGTTCCTTGGTTTGGATCTCTATTTGAAAGATAGTTTGAAATAAGACATCTTCCAGAATATGCCATACAAATAGCTCCGTGAACAAAAGCTTCGAGTTCCATATCAGGAACTGTTTCGTGAATTTCTTTCATTTCTCTAATAGAGATCTCACGAGATAATATAATTCTTTTAATTCCCATTTCTTTCCAAAATTGAGCTTGAGCCCAGTTGGTATTGTTTGCTTGAACTGAGAGATGAATTTCAGCATCTGGAAATTCTTTTCTTACGATATAAATAAGTCCAGGATCAGCCATTATAAAAGCATCTGGTTTCATATCATACATCTTTTTAAACTGTGCCATAAATGGCTTGATTTTTACATTGTGAGCATAAATATTTGCAGTAAAATAAATCTTTTTCCCGAGATTATGAGCATAAGTAACAGCTTCTTGTAGCGTTTCCATCGTAAAAGCGTTGGTTCTCGCGCGTAGTGAAAACATAGGTGCTCAAACATAACATGCGTCTGCTCCGTAAGCGTACGCAAATTTTAATTTCTCCATATCCCCAGCAGGCATAAGGAGTTCCAATTTTTTTGTCATAAAAAAATAATAAATAATAAACTATTTCCAAGATAGCCTTGAAGTCTCTTTCATAAGACTTGGGAAGTATATGAAAAAATGTTTGTTTTACAAATTTTTCAAAAAATTTTGACAAATAAAAAAACTTCATTATAAAGGGGGAGCTGTATTGAAGGTCAGATATCCTGTTTGCTCTTTATACGATGGACCCAAAAATGTATTTTTTCCGGATGAACACCATCAAATTTTGCGACAGCTCTGTTTGCATCCTATCAAGAAGCACCTGTTCTTTTACAATCTACTGCTGAGAGGAATAAGAACTTTCTTTTCGTCAAGTGCAACGCTTGGCAGAAATCCCCCTAGGGATTTTAAGGATAAGTTTCTTATTGATGAGAGTGTGTTGAGTTTTACTCTTCCATCTCATTTGCTTTTATTGGAGGACTCCTCTGTCTTTCAATTGCCAAAAACCTCCTTTACTGGAGAAAAGTTCCCTTAGATGAGGAACTCAAAACCCCACCGCTCGGTGGGGTTTTTCTTTTATAAATCAATTTCAAATCTTTTTTCTTTTCCTTCTATGATATCAGCTACTGTGTTTAAAATATCTCCGATGGGGGTTTCTTGAAATTTTCCTTGAATTTCTATTTTTGAATGATGATGAAAATTAGTTTTTACTACTTTGGGATTGATGATATGAATACCTAGTTTCGACTCATTTTTGAGATTCATGGCAAATCCTCTGAGTCAAAATTTACTTGCTGAGTAAGAAGCTCAAAACTTCCCCGATTTTTTAGAAGAAATACTTCATATAAAAATAATTCAACCAGTAATTTTTTTTGAAAAAATGTGGGTAAAAATGATATTAGAAAGAAGATTTGTTTGAATAATTTCTCTATGCTTATCGAGAGAAATATTTTCAAAACGATCAAAGTATCACACTCCAGCATTGAGAATAACATAATCAACTGTATCTATACTTTCTGAAATATGATGTACAAAGTTTTCATCATTGATATCTCATAAAAATTCTTGTATATCTAAAAGACTCTCCTTTCTTGAAACTCAATATACGGTATGATATTTTCAAAGTTCTTTCCCAAGAAAATTTCCAATTCCTGAACTCGTACCAGTTATAAGTATTTTTTTCATATTTTTATAATTATATTTTTTCCCAAAGAATATATGATATTTCTTTCAAAAATCAAGAAATGGGTGACATAAAAGAGATAAAAATATATTGCAATTATAAAAAATTTACTATACTAAACAAATCGTTTTTAATTCTTTTATTACTTTTTTATGAAACAAAAAACAAAATTACCACTCTTAGAAATGCCAATTGGGAAAGCATTACTCATCCTTTCTATACCGATAGTTATTACCAATATGTTGCAAGTTGCGTATCAATTTGCTGACGCATATTGGGTTGGAAGATTATGACATGAGGGAGTTGCTACGGTAACGGTTGCAGGGATGATTATCTTTTTAACTATTTCACTTGGAAGTTGACTCAGTATTGCGGGGTCTATTTTAATTGCCCAATATTTTGGTGCCAAAAATGAAAAAATGGTCAATCATACTGCGGCACAAACTCTTCTTATGATACTCCTCACTTCTAGTTTTTTGTGAGGACTTTGATATATTTTTACTCCTCAAATTATTTCACTCATATGAGTTGACACAGCTATTTTTCAGCAAACCGTTGATTATGTACGTCTATCATTTATTGGAGTAATTTTTAGTTTTTCATTTTTTATGTTTCAATCAATCATGAGATGAATTGGAAAACCAAATGTACCTATTTTTATAGTTTGACTAACCGTTTTAATAAACTTTTTATTAAATCCAGTGTTTATTTTTGGATTTTGAAGCTTTGAGTGATTATGAGTGATTTGAGCCGCGATAACAACTCTTATAAGTCAAGCTATAGCTACTTTTATAGGATTTTCTATGCTATTAAGTGGAAAGTATGGAATTCATCTTCATATAAGAGATTTTATTCCGGATAAAAAAGCGATAAAAAAATCATTTTTTCTTTGACTTCCATCTTCTATAGAAATGACAGCAAGAAGTGGTTCATATGCACTTTTAGTAGCTATCGTTACGATGTTTGGAACTTTAGCATTGGCTTGATTTTGAGTTGCTGGAAATATCATTCAATTTGTGATTATTTTTTCTATGGGACTTTCGATGGCAACTTCCGTACTGGTCGGACAAAGTGTGTGAGCTGGTCTTATAGAAAAAGCTAAAGAAATTAACAAAATAAGTGCTTTTATATCGTTTTTTCTTTTAACCGTATTATGAGGAATTGCATTTTTATTTGCACCATATTTTATAGGATTTTTTGTCCCGGGAGAAGAAGAAGTAATAAAAATATGAAGTGAAATAGTTCGTATTTCAGCACTATTTTTTGGACTTATAGGAATTCAAATGTCTCTTAATGGAGTACTCAGAGCTATAGG
>JANJUN010000060.1 GCA_024710565.1 Candidatus Altimarinota bacterium
CTTATTATATTAACCATAATTAAAATAAATATGTGGCCAGCTTTTTTAGTAGTATATTGATGATTTTTAGTATTTCCATTCTTAATATTTTTGCTTTATAAATATATTAAACAAAGAAATAAAGCTTGGAAAAATCATATATGATATCTATTCTATTTTATTTTGAGTTTACTTTTTATTTATGCAAGATTTATAGAACCTCAAATGATTATTATAAAACATGCAGAAATATCAACTGGTTTTCAAGGTCGTTTTGTTTTATTAGCAGATTTACATCTATGACTTTTTAAAAATGAAAAATTTTTGGAAAAAATAATTAAAAAAATACAAAAATTAGAAAATATTGATGGTATATTGATTCCCTGAGATTTTACTTTGGTACTTGATGAAAATGCTGATTTAGAAAAATTATTTGCTCCTTTTTCAGACCTCACTATTCCCATTTATGCAACTTTATGAAACCATGATACCATGAGACCATGACCTAATATTTCTCAAAAATTAAGAACAGTATTAGAAAAAAATAATATAATAGTTCTTAATAATGAAACATCTCAATATACTTCTAAAAATATTCACATACTTTGACTCTGAGACAACTGGTCAAATGATGATAAAATTGAAATGATCTGAGACTTTACTCAAAAAGATAATTTAATTGTCTTAGCACATAATCCTGATACTACTCTGAAATATACCAACAATATTGCTGATATTACCGTTTCATGACACACTCACTGATGACAAATAAGGATTCCTTTTATCTGGAAAAAAATCCTTCCTGTAAAATGAGATTTTAGTAATGGTTATTATGATTATAACGGTATAAAACTCTATATTACTTCTTGAGTTGGAGAGGTCGGACTTCCCTTACGTTTTAGAATTCCTCCTGAAATAGTTGTGCTCGATTTTACACAATAAAAACCATCATTATGATGGTTTTTAAATAGGTTGGAATATACCGTTTATTTGTTTTTCTATTTTTTTCTCTGGAAGAGATGGTGATTTATCTCATCATCATTTGAAAGGAAATATAAGCGTACTTCCCTTTGGCGTAACTTGATATACTTTTTTTTCAGCGATAGATAATTGCTCAACATCTCTGAGCAATTGAGTATCTCAAATTTTTTCATAAGCTTGATAGTACGTTGTTTGTTCTATAGCTCAAAATTGAAGTGCCTGATCAACACTAAACTTAGTAAATTCGACCATATGATTTACATTAAAAATATCAAACAATCCCTCGGGCGTTTCAGTTTGACTATCATTGTTTTTTAATTCCTCTAAGGGGAAAAATAAAAGCTGTACATCATGAAAATGGTGTGAAGATGTCGCACTTGATGATAATACATCCGTTCTCAAAAAATCATACGCATTCCATCTTCCAGCCGAAGCAGTTTGAAAAAATAGTTTTTCATTATCCGCTGTGATATCTGGGAGAAAAAGCGGGTTTCAAATAATGGTATTCACTCTGAAACCAGTAGTTCTTTGCGCCATAATTTTTTTTACTTCAAAAGGATTTTTCCCCTCTGACAAAAGTTTTAAAAAAAGCGCACTCAAACAACTATATCTTAATGATCCTGTAACTATATCTTTAAAAATTTTCGGTGTTTTTTTTACATTCTTTTTTTCTTGAGGAGAAAGAGTATCAACTTTTTTGGGTGGTGTTTTATTCATAACTTTTAAAAAGGAAAATAGATGGGTTGTTTATACATTTTTTTATTTATTTGTCAATGTAAATTACTCACTCTCAATTACTATAAAATCACTCTTCTCTAAAAACTCTATTTCTATTTTTTCTCAATAGCTTCTGAGTTGATCCTTTTCTCACAAGATCTCTTTTCCATTTATTTTTATTTTTCCACTCGTAACATAGAGAAATACATATTTTTGAAAATCTATTTGTATTTTTTTTCAGCTTTCAAAAATTCATCTTTTTACTGAAATCTTACTTGAAAGTTTATTTTCATTTTCTGCAATTCCTGAGGCAAGAGTAAATACATTATTTTCAAAATATTTCTCTTCAAACCTTGCCGTATAATAAATAGGTTTTATGTTCATTTCAGGAGGAGAAAACCAAACTTGATAGAGTTTTAAATCCTCATTTTCTTCGTTAAATTCACTGTGATAAATTCCAGTTGCGGTATTAGTCACTTGAACTTCATTGGCATGAATTTTCTCATGATTTCATAAACTATCTTTGTGAGTAATGGTTCACTCAAGTACTATCGTCATAATTTCATAATACTTGTGTGGATGCATAGGAAATCCACTTTTTGCTTTTAAAAAATCATCATTAAAAACTCTTATATTTCCAAATGATTCATTCTCAGGGTCATAATAATGAGCAAAATTAAATAAAAAATATGAATTCATATCTCACATATCAGAAAAAAATCTTTTTTCAGCAGGTATAATTTGTAACATTTTTTTAAATATTAATAATAAAACACTATATATTTTATAGTGTTTTATTATTTTTGCAAATTATTTTATTTCTTTTATATCTCCATCCCCTACTTTGTATATTTTTTCAGCCAATTTTGCGACTTCATCATCATGAGTAATCATAACAATAGTATTTTTAATTTTTTTATGGAGTTCTAAAATCAGCTCCATAATGATTTTTTTATTTTTTTGATCTAAAGCCCCTGTTGGCTCATCAGCAAGTAAAAGTGATGTTTTCCCTACAAAAGCTCTCGCAATAGCAACTCTTTGAGATTCTCCACCACTCAAGTGAAAAGCATACACATCTTTTTTTGAAGAAAGTCCTACAACTTTTAAGATTTCATCCGTTGAAAAATTTCTTTCTAATTTATTGAGTTCTACTATGAGATCAATATTTTCTCAAACCGTGAGATTTTCTACTAACTTAAAATTTTGGAAAATATAAGAAATATTTTTTCCTCTAAATTCCGTCATTTGGTCTTCAGAAAGTTTTGAAATATCTTTCCCTTCAATTTCTAAAACTCCTTCAAAATTTCTATCAATTCCCGAAAGTAAATTCAAAAAAGTTGATTTTCCGCTTCCACTTGGTCATATAAGAGCAACAAATTCTCAAGATTGTATCTCTAAATTGAGATTTTTAAATATTTCTATGATTTCATTTGAAACTTGAAATATTTTTTTTAGGTTTTTTATGCTTATCATGATAAAACAATAATCAAATTAAAAGTTTCATTTGATTATATAAAAAACTCCTGAGTTTGCAACCAAGAGTTTTTAGTAATTATTTATTTCAAAATTACTTTTCATTTAAAATATTCTAAACCAAGTCATCCAAGTCTACGAGAATCATCACTATTTGATACATTATCACCAAAAGCAAGAAAACTCGTTTCTTGAAGCTTTCCATTTATAACATACATATTGATGGCTTTTTTTTGATTATTATTAAAAATATATTCATCTCCAATACTATTTTTGAGGATAACTCCATTTATATATAATCTTCATTTATTATCAAATCGTATACTATCATTTGGTAAAGCCTGAACCTGTTTTATAATAGGCCCCGGAGTAGCTCTATTTTCGTATATAATAATATCTCACCTTTCAACCACCGGAGTACAAGTATAGTAATTTTCTAAAACTTTTACTTTTGATTGGTCTGCTATAAGGGGAAGCATACTCACTCCCTTTACTCAATACTCAGCTTCAGTAACGTTACAGGTATCTTGATTGAGAGCTCAATTATTTACTGAATCATCCGATATCGTTATATCTTTTTGAGAAATATTATATTTCTCTGAATTTTTTCAATAGAAATACCATATAACTATATGAGAAATAAATAGGAGAATAATGATGAGATTTTTTATCATGTTAAAAAAATTATAAAATTTACAATAAAATTATTGAGAGGATTATCTATCTATTATAAATTTGATATATAAACACAATTTATGATAAGTGAAGACTGAAGATTACTATTATTTGTCATTCCTCATGCTAAATATGGATTTCCACAATACTTCGTATATCCAGATATAGTTGGACATTCAGGTGATTGATAATTAGGATTTCAACATTCAAGAGTAAAAACTGTCTTTGTTGAACTCGCACTCACTGTATTAGCATTTACCCATTGCGTAGTAGCTATTTTTATCGTATCATCTCATAGTGGTGGAGTTGGTGCGGTTGGAGTTCCTGTAAAATTTGGAGAAGCTATATCTGCTTTCAAGCCAACAGCAGTTTTTACTGCTGCCTCTGATGGAACATAATCCACTCTGTTCGCAGTGAGTGATTGTGAAATATTAACTGGTCCTGCTGGTCATACAGATCCTGTATCCCCCTTGTCTCACTTTGGTCCTTGCACTCCCATCGGTCCAGGAGTTAACTCTATCGTATCGACATCTGTTCTCAAATCTTGCACGTGGGTAACTAAACTGTTCCACATACTGAGAGTCAAATTATCTCAGTTAGTTTTGCTTCATAAATCATTCAGAGCTATACTACTTGCATAAACAACCAAAACGATTCATAACATAAAACTCATCCCCGAAAAAAATCACTTTAAACTGGTTTGTAATACATTTTTCATATAAAAAAATTAAAAATATAAAATAATAGAGTAAAAAATTAATCTAGTAAATAACAAGATGGCGTCGTGTCACTCAAAACAATTCATCAAGAGTCATCAGTCAAAGTACACATATTTTCTCATACGATACAAGACGCGTAGGGATAATCATTTTTACCAAGAGTTTCATGTACCCAGTCTCCATTAGAGCAAGTAAACTCTACTCATGCTGGACAAGTATTTCCTGGAAGAACAGAAAGAGTATTCCAAAAAATTTTTTTTTGATTATGGAGGGTTGCTCAACAACTTTGAGTAGTATTTATTTCTGTTGGTGTTGTATTTTGATTTATTTGTATAATTTCTGTCAATACACTTCAAGAAGCGCTTATACTTCAACTATTGGAATTATTTGAAAAATAGAGTGTAAATATTTCATTTTTATTTTCTTCATCTGTGATATCCAAATTTCCACTCGGATAATTCTCAATAGAAATTGCCGTATTAGTTTCTTGGTCTACTAGTATTCCGACCAAATCTCAAAGTGTATAAAGATATCTCTTAGTATAATCCATATTACTGGCATATGTTTGTAAAAAATAGGTCATAAATGTATTTTCTTCCAAATACGTTCATAATTGATATTTTTTTTGATCTCCCGTAATAGAATAAATATAATTTGTGCTATCTTTTGGGTCTTGTACTTCTTTATTGAGTTGAATCAATTGAGGAATATTTTTTCAAATAATTCATTGCTGTATCAATACCATACTTCCACTTAATATTTGTACTTTATTTTCTGGTTGAGGATATTTTCAAGATTTTAATTGATATAATGTTAATCATTTTTCTATATTTTTTAGCGTAGCAATTCTATTCCCATCTCTAACACCTTTAGTGTAATTTTGAAAACTCACAAAAGCGATAATAGCTAAAATTGCCACAATAGTCATAACAATAATGAGTTCAACAAGTGTAAAAGCCCTGAGTTCATTTATTTTTAAAACACTCCTAGAATTCTGTATTTTTTTTATCTTCATACGCAAAAGCTTATGATGTAAAACTTACTTTATGTAAGTATATAATTTTTTTATTTAAATCAAAAATATATTTTCTATTTTTCTATCACTTTCTCCTCTTCCAAAAACTCAAACAAATTTTTTACAATTATATCATAACCTTCACTATTTGGATGAATCATATCAGAAATATTTAATTCAGACTTTCCAGCAACTCCTTGCAAAAAATATTCCAAAAAATAAATATCTTCTCTTTGTTTACCAATTTCTTTATAAACATTTCTAAATTCATTTCTATAAGCAATTCACAAATTTGCGGGAATATCCATTCATCATAAAACTATTTTACTCTTTGGAAAGCTGTCAATAATTTGTAAAATATTTTGTTTTAAATCTTGAGTAGAAAGACCTCTCAGTCCGTCATTTCCTCAAACGACCAAAATAACTATGCTAGGATTTTTTTCTAAATATAAAGAAGATCTTGAAAGCACATTTGCAGAAGTATCTCAGGAAACTCACGCATTTATCACTTCATAATTATATCAAGAATCATCTAAAGTTTTTTGTAATTTTGAAGGATAATTTTCACTTTCCTCTACTGAGTATCAAGCCGTTAAACTATCTCACAAAGCAAGGATAATTTGTTTTTGTTCTGGGGCTAAACCTGTTTTATTTTCTTGTATTTCTTCAGTGCAAGAAAATAATAGGAAAGTGAAAATAAGAACTATATATTTCATAAAATCTTACTTATAAATAATATTTTAAAATTTTGCAAAAATCTAATAAAGATTATAATAAAAAATGTTTGAAACCAAAACTTTATTTTCTAAGCATTTTTTATGAAATTCAATAATCCAATCTACGAAAACGAAGAACTTACTTACGAGGATGTGTTTATTTTTCAAAAATATTTTGAAGGAAAATCAAGAATTACAGATGTCGATATCACTCCAAAAAATAAATTAAAAACAACTCTTCCGATAGTTTCAGCAAATATGAATGCGGTTACTGGAAAAAGAATGGCTGAGACCTTAGCAAGGTATGGATGAATCTGAGTTTTACCACAAGATATGGAACTCGAAAAAATGATTGAGATTGTACATTTTGTCAAAAATGCAAGTACAAAATTTGATACTCCTTTAACAGTTCACAAAAATGAATACGTAAGAGATGCTATATCAATTATCAATAAAAGAGCTCATAAATGTGTCATTTTAGTTGATGAAAAAAATAAACCACTTTCCATTTTTACTCCTTCAGATTTGGATAAATATGAGCAATTTATGTTACTTTGAAATATAAATAAAAGTCGTTTGATTACTTGAAATGAAGATATAACCCCAGAGGAAGCCTATAATCTGATGCATACCAAATGAATTTCAGCATTACCAATAGTAAATAACTCTTGAGAACTCATTTGAATTTTAACAAAAAAAGATGCGGTGAGAAGATGACTCTATACTCCAACTTTAGATAAAAATGGGAAATTAAATGTTTGTATCGCTCTTTGAATTAATTCATTTCTAGAAAAAGCGAAAAAACTTATAGAAATTTGAGTAGATACTTTTATCCTAGATACAGCTCACTGATTTCAAAAAACTATGATTGACGCTATAAAAACTTTCAGAAAAGAGTTTTGAAATGATATCTGTCTCATTGCTGGAAATGTTTCCACTCCTGAAGCTACCAAAGCTCTCATAGAAGCTGGAGCTGACTGAGTAAAAGTTTGAATTGGCCCTGGAGCAATGTGTACTACTCGTATGATGACTGGAGTTTGAAGACCTCAATTTAGTGCCGTTTACCACTGCTCAAAAATGGCAAAATCTCTGTGAGGTTTTGTCATCGCTGATGGATGAATCAAAGAACCAAGAGACTTATGTTTAGCTACAGCTGCTGGTGCTAGTCATATCATGATGGGAAGTATTCTCACTTGAACTTTTGAATCAACTGGAGATATATTTTATGACGCTGAATGAAATATGTATAAACAAAATTATTGAATGGCATCAGGAAGAGCAGTACTACTCAGAAACTCAAAATTATCAGAATTTGAACAAGCAAAAAAAGCCCTTTTTCAAGAATGAATTTCTACTTCAAAAATATATTTGCGCGATTGATACAAATCTGTTTGAGATGTAGTTGATAAATTTTCAACATGACTGAGATCAAGTCTCACTTATGTATGAGCAAAGACTTTAGAGGATTTCTACGAAAAAGTAATTGTTTGAGTTCAAACTCCAGCTGGATTTCATGAGTGAACTCCACATGGAAAAGTAAAAAAATAATATAACCCTTTTTATTATGAAACAAACTTTTTCTCTGCAAGAACTAGAGAAATTTAAAAAATATTTCAATATTAAAAACGACCTTTCAGAAATCGATAAGGTTTTTTTAGAAAAAACAAAAAAATATACTCGCTTCATCAAATGGATACCAGGACTCAAAATGATTGCAGTTGGAAATAGTATTTCTATGAATGCCGGAACTCCTGAAAGCGATATTGACCTTTTTATTGTGACAACTCCAGATAGTATGTGGGTAAATAGAATTGTTATTACTTTTATTTTTTCACTGCTTTGAGTCAGAAAAACTGATAAAAAACACGCAGGAATGTTTTGTCTAAGTTTTTTTGCGACCACTGAATGAATAAACTTTAAAAACTGGAAAATTGAAAATGATATTTATCTCTATTTTTGGATAGTCTATTTAAAACCCATTCTCAGCTACGAAAACACGTATGAAAAATTTTTACAAGCAAATAATTCTTGGGCTGATTTTTCTTTATATCAGGATATTATAGAAAATAACAAAACTTTTATTGCTTATAAATAGTCGGATTTTTGCATTTTTTAGATTTTTATAGTACAATATATAAAATTTAAAAATAAAAACAAAAATATGACTACTTTAAAACTGATACTAACAAAATGATTGAGATTTCCAAGTCCCTTATGGATAATAAATGAATGACTCAAAAAAATTTTTCTTCCTAAAACACTCAGACATTACGAAAAATTAAAAAAACCTTATGGAATTATAATTCATGACCATATGCTGAAATTTCATAATAATGACATAAGAAAACAAATAACAAAAGAACTTTTAGACTAATCTAAAAGTTCTTTTGTTATTTTCTCTACTTC
>JANJUN010000062.1 GCA_024710565.1 Candidatus Altimarinota bacterium
GAACTCATAGTACTCTTGTGTACTCACTCGCAGCTCAATCATTAAATCATGGTGCTTCACTTACGATTACGAGTAATAATAGAGCTTTTGGTACGAGTCCCGCTCATGGAACCACTTCTGCTAAATTTACTTACTCTTGTAGTGCTGGTGAGATAACGCTCACTTCTACTGCGAATAATGCTGGAGTTTGTAGTAGTACTGATTACACTTTTAATAATATTTATTCAAATCCGATTTGTAATTATAATAAATATGTAGTGAGTGGAACTATTACCAATGGTGCAAATGCTACCATTAACTGATGTTGAGTAAGCACAACCGCAAATTCTAGTTGAGTATTTCAATTTCAAAATCTTATAGCCTGAACTAACTGTAATAATATAAGTGTTACAAAAGGCGGTTATAATTGTACTATTTCTATCAATTGACCTTGAAATCTACAAGCAAATACGAGTAATATTTCTTGATCTTGTTGTGTAAGTAATATGGGACAAAGTTGCTGATCAAGTTATACTGCTTATATTTGGAATCACCCTAGTGGATGTCAAGTGTGATGTGGTTGTTATTTAACTTATGCAACTTGGGCTGCATGTTGAAGTCCATGAATATATTGCCCCTCTCCTTGAGTAGATGGAAGTGAATGTTATGTAAGTTATACCTGAAATATCCAATGTAATGGGTCTTGCCAATAAAAAAATAGATGAGAAAACTCATCTATTTTTTTATTTACATTCTCTCCAATTTTTTCCCACTCACATATCTACTTTAAGTGATATAGAAGCAGAAATAATGTGTTCCATAATCGAAGGAATCTCTTTTTTTATTATTTCAAATTCCTCTGAAACTACATTAAATACGAGTTCATCATGCACTTGCATAATCATTTTTGAAGACATATTTTTTTCTTTCAAAAAATTATCAATTTGTATCATCGCCTTTTTAATAATATCTGCTGATGTTCCTTGAATTGGCATATTTATAGCTTCTCTCTCTCAGGCTTTTTTTATAATAGCATTACTATCATTGATACTAGAAATAAATCTTTTTCTTCCAAACATAGTTTCCACATATCCATTTTTTTCACAAAATTCGATAGTTTTTTTAAAAAACTCTCCTACCTTAGGATATTGTTCATAAAATTTATTGATATATTCTCTGGCTTCCCCTTGAGATATTCCGATCATTTTTGAAAGTCCAAAAGGACTAATTCCATAAATAACTCAAAAATTTACTGCTTTTGCAATTCTTCTCTCATCACTAGAAATATCATCTTTTCCAAATAAAAAATATCAAGTATTGGCATGTATATCAACTCCATTTTGAAAACTTCAAAGTAAATTTTCATCTCCACTCATAATAGCTAAAAGTCTTACTTCTATTTGAGAATAGTCAAATGAAACCAAAACATCATTTTCTCAAAACGGCAAAAATGCTTCTCTAATAGTTCATCAAAGACCATTTGATGCAGGAATATTTTGCAAATTTGGATTAGTAGAAGAAAGTCTTCCAGTTGAAGCTATTGTTTGATTATAAGAAGTATGAATAGTGCTTGTTGGTTCATATATCAATTTTGAAAGCCCCTCAATGTAGGTAGATTGGAGTTTCGTATACTGTCTATAATTTACTATATGTCTTGCTATAGGATAATGAAATGCTAAACTTTCTAACACCTCACTATCTACGCTATATCCTGTTTTTGTTTTTTTTCATTGTGGCAATCACATCTTATCAAAGAGAATATCTCAAACTTGTTTTGGTGATTTTATATTAAAATTTTCTCCGGCAATTTCTAAAATAATTTTTTCCTCTTTTATAATTTCTTCTTCTAAATATTTTCCTATTTGCTGGAGCTTTTCTTTTGAAATTTTTACGCCTGTAATTTCCATATTTTTTAGCACTTCCAAGAGAGGTATCTCGATTTCGTTGAGAATTTTATCATGAGTAATTGATTTTTTTTCTTGTTCTTTATAAATTTTTGCTGTAATATAAACATCTTCTCCAGAGTATATCGATGCTTCTTTTATAGGAACTTCTTTAAAATTTATCTGAGACTTCCCAGTCACTTCATCATATGAAATCATTTTATAATCAAAATATTTTTCTGCTAGTAAATCTAGAGAAAGTCATTTTCTCCCTGGTTCACTGATATATTCTCCCAAAAGAGTATCATAAAATTTTGTCATATGTTGTGATTTAAGAATAGTAACGGCATTGTAATAATTTTTTATATTTTTCCAAGCAAAATTTGACATTTTTTAAAAAAAAATATAATTCTCCTGTGATTTTCGTGGTGTAGCTTAGCCTGGTAGAGCACTCCTCAAAAAGGAGGTTCGGGGGTTCAAATCCCTCCACCGCGACCAATTTTTCAGCTTCAGGTATGATGATTACCGTTATCATTGCTTGAGCTAAAATTTTCTGGTTTACCGACCAGAAAACCTAAAAACCAGAGCCTACTCGCTCTGGTTTTTTCTTTATGTATTGTGTATAAGTTTTTTTAAAATACTCACTACTTCGTATCTGGTAATATTTTTATGCGGAAAGAAATGATTCCCACTTACTTCTAAAAGATGATTATCTATCGCATATTGAATATATTTTGCATACCACTCACTTCCAGAAACATCAAAAAGTTCCTCACTAAAAAGAGTCGAAATCTCTCAGACAAATAAAACAATCATCATTTTTAAAGCCTCACTTCTGGTAACACTTCCATTGGGATTAAATTTTTTATTTTGAGTAGAAACGATTCATAAATGAACTCATGTATTGATGTATCTCTTTTGCCATCCTACCTTTATATCAGTAAAGTAATCTCTCGTATCTGTTGATAGTGGGGTTGATGAAACCAGAAAAATAAGTTTTAAGAATTCTGCTCTTGTAATAGAATTATTCGGACGAAATGTATTATCTCAAAATCCTGCTAAAAATCATTTTTCGCTTAAATATGAGATATAATCATATAAACTATCCGTTATTTTTATATCTTTAAATTTTTTTTTTGACTTTCAGAATCTATCTGAGAAGCTATATCATCAATAATTGGATTACGAACAATGATATCTTCCTGAGAATGAATCACCTCTATTTTTTCTTCTTGTGGTAAACCAGTCTCTATTTTTTCAATTTGTGTTTTTTGATTATCAACTATAGTCGACTCAATATGATCTGGAGAAACTACAATATCTGCTTGATTTGAAGTAAGAACTGTTTCTAAAGGTATGTGTGATGTTTTTGCAATCGGAGTTTCCCCCTTTGTTTCTAGAACTATTTTTTCCTCAACCGGAGATATTATTTCTGGTTTTTTTTCTACCACTCATATCGCACCTATTGAAGTATTTTGATTTTTTCTATATTCATCTACCTTATCAAGATACACCAATGGATTGAGCGTATACATACGAGCTTTTTCTATTCATAATCCTATGTTTACTGCTCAAGAAAAAGTAGTCCCGGCTTCACGAGCTTCGGATCAAGTAAATGGCCAATAGGCATGAAATGGTGCTTCTACTCTATCGATTTGGAAGTGAAGATGTTCTCAAAAGCTATTCCCAGTATTTCCAGTTCTTCCTATAGAATCCCCTTCTTTTAATACTTGTCCATCTTTCACAGATACTTCACTCAAGTGTTGAAAACAACTATAAAGTGTCGTAGTTTTTTTCATATCGTCAGGATGAGGTACATTTTTATGTTCAATAATGATATATTTCCCATAAGCCCCATCTTCTCAGGTTTTATGTACCGTTCCGTCAAGAGGAGAAAAAACTTCTTGACTTTTTGTTTCTGGAACGATGTCAACTCAAGGATGACTTCCGGTTCATTCTTTATAATCTCAGCTGATATAAGTTCATAAATATGCTACAGAAAATCTATTTGATTGAGACTCTAGATTTGTTGGATTGTATTTTTCTTTTATTTTGAGTGGATACATAATACAAAAGATATGAAATAAAAATTTTGAAGAAAAAGAATTCTTTCTTTTTATCATCAGAGAAATAATATCATATTTTTTATAGAAAAACAAATAAAAGTAATTGATAATTGTAAAAAATAGTTATAATAAAGAAAAATATTTTTTTATATGATAGTTATGGTAGAAAGACTCAAAAAACTCTATATTTTTGAAGGGATAGAAACTCCGTTTCTGGAAATGATTTTACAAAATTCAAAATCAAAAACTTTTGCTAAAAATAGTCTTGTGTTTCAAGAATGAGAAAAAGCAGAAAATAGTTTTATACTCATCAGTGGTGTAGTAAGTGTAATCCGTGGTGAAAAAGAAATCAACACTATTTTTGAGTGAGATATTTTTTGAGAAATCGGATTGGTTTTAAATGAACCAAGAACAGCAACTATAAAAGCAGAAACTGATATAGAAGTTTTAGAAATTACCAAAAATAGTATCAATAAAATTATTAAAGAGTATCCTAATGGTGAATTTATAAAAGTCACTATTCTTAATAGAATTATTCAGAATCATAATAAAAGCTAAAATGAATAAATTTGATCAAATATTTTTTAAAAAATATATCTCTGAATGAGCAGAGGTTATTGATATCGCACATAAACATATTATAGTTATTATTGATAATATTATTCTCAATTATTTTTTTTGAGTTATTCTCCCAACATTTATTTATTATAATTCCTTAACGATTCAATCTCTGATCCCATTTTTTGTATTAGAAATTTTTATTATTGGAGTATTTCTGAAAAATATTTACGATATTTTTAACTGGTACAATGACGTCTGGATTATCACTAAAAGTGGGGTTACAGAATTAGATTGGGAGTTGTTTTCCAGTAACGCGACCTCTGTAAAATATAATAGCATAGAATGACTGGAACTCATACAAACTTGATTTATTGACACTGTTTTATGAAAATGAGATATCGTGATTCATAAAGTAGGTGGAGAAAATAATTTTTTACTCTCTCACGCGAGTAAAGCATTTCATGTTTTAGAAAAAATAGACCAACTCCAAAAAGCGATCAAACAAAAAAAACAAGAGGAAGAAGAAAAAAAGGAATCTCCAGAACAAAATTTTGAAACCGTTTTAAAAGCTCTTTCTTGAGTAGTTGAAGAATACCTTGGAAAAAGTGGATACCAAAAAGATGATAGTGAAGAGAAAAAAAAGTTAATTGAAAAAGTAAAAAAACTAGACGGAACTATTGACCTCAATAGTAAACAATAATCATTTTAACGTTATAATTTTATAGAATGCAAGAACTCAAACCTATTCTCAAAGTAATCCCAAAACTTCCCTGAGTGTACCAGTTTTTTGATATTTCTTGAAAAATTATTTATATCTGAAAATCAGTCAACCTTCATTCGAGAGTAAATTCGTATTTTAATGGTCTGTCAAAACTCAATTTTGCCAAGAAAAAAATGGTATGAGAGATCATGCAAATTGAAACTATTATCACGAATAATGCCAAAGAATGTCTTATATTAGAAACGAGTCTTATAAAAAAACATAAACCAAAATATAATATTTTGATGAAAGATGATAAAAATCATACCTACATAAAAATTACTGATGAATTATTTCCAAAAATCATAAAAACTCGCATAAAAACCAAATCTGGAATATATTTTGGTCCCTATATTTCAACTACCTATGTAAATAATATCATCAAAACAACCAAAAAAATATTTGGGCATAGAAGTTGTAATATCATATTTGAAGAAAAAAATGGCATTCCAAAAATAAAAACTACCAATGGATCAAAAATCCCATGTATTGATTATTATATCGGAAGATGTAGTGCTCCATGTCTGCTTCAAAAAGAAAATATGACACAATATGATATCTCTATTTCAAATATAAAAAATTTTCTTGATGGAAACTTGGAAGAAGTTATATGAAATTTAAAGGAAAAAATGAAGCAGTATGCTCAAAAGCTTGAATTTGAAAAAGCATCTGAACTCAAAGAAGATATATTATCCATAGAAAGTTTAAAACAAAATCAAATCGTCAGAGATATTATTTGAGAAAGAGCTGATATCATCAATTTTTTAGAAAAATATGAAAAATTTTATATTTCAAAAATAGAAGTAAGAAATGAAAGAATTGTATGAATTTATAATTTTGAAATTGAAAATAAACTCGATGATATCGATGATAGTATCAAATATTTTATCGAGAATAATTATTTAGAAAATAGTGAAAAACTCACCCTTATTCTTCCTCGTGAAATAGAATTGGAAAAAGAATTTTTAAGCGAACTCAAACTCAAAATAGAAATTCCTAAAATTTGAGAGAAAACAGAAATCCTCTCACTCGCATATAAAAATGCTTTTGAATTTGCCTATAAAAAACACCTCGAATGATTGTCTGTAAAAGGTTTTAGTAAAAAAGATATGAAAGATTTACTTTCTTTGCTTGGCTATAAAGAGATAAATAAAGATATCATTTTTGAATGTAACGATATATCTCATATTTCTGGGAATCATACCGTTGCGTCAAGAAGTGTTATAGAAAATGGGAAAACGGCAAATTCAAAGTATAAAAAATTTAAAATTAAAACCCTCCATACTTGAGAAATCAATGATTTTGATTCTATGAGAGAAATTATGACTCGTAGATTATTAGAAATAAAAAAAACGGGTTTTATTCCAGATCTCATTATTATTGATGGATGAAAATGACAACTCTCAAGTGTGACAGAAATATTAGAAAATGAAAAGAAAAAAGACGAAAATAAAGATTTTCTCCCTCTTTTTGAACAGATACAACTCGTATCACTCGCAAAAAAGCAAGAAGAGCTTTTCTTACCGTGAAAAAAAGAAAGTATACTCATCTCAAAAGATTCAAATATTCTCAGAATGATTCAAAAGATCAGAGATGAAGCCCATCGTTTTGCTATCACTTTTAATCGTGATAGCAGAATAAAAGCCAGTAAGAAAAACATCTTAGAAGAACTCCCAGGAATTGGTCCAAAAACAAGAAGTAAACTCCTCAAACACTATGGAAGTGTCAGCGAAATAAAAAATGATGATGAACTCAAAAAAATACTCTCTTTTTCTCAAATAGAAACCTTAGAAAATCACGGAATTATTTAAGTCTAAAATATGCGCTACTTTTTGTAGCATTGTCACATACCTCTTATGTAATAGCAATATCATATATCTTTCCTTCATATTTAAAATACTAAATATATATTTACAAAAAAAATATATGTATTATAATAATTAGCGAAATAAAAAGGTAAAAAATATTCCCTAATTTTCACACTATGTTTACACAAAAAAAACATTCCTATCATAAAAAACATCTTACATATATTCCCGCTTTTACTCTGGTAGAACTTACCATTGTAATAACAATACTTGCTATTTTAGCGACAGTAGCATTTATCAGTTTTAAAAATTATTACGATAATACTAGAGATTCAGTAAGAGTCACTGATATCAGAAATATATTTGAAGGACTTACCATTTTTAAAGTAAAATCTGGAAAATATCCTTTACCTGATAACTATATCGATATTTCTGCTGGTAGTGAAAATATTCTCACTCATCAATGAGAAGTTTCGAAAGGTATCAAACAAATCATTTCTGTGAATGGAAAAGCAACTGATCCTAAAGATAATAAAAACTATATCTATGCCATTGATGTGAGAAATCAAAAATGACAACTCATGGCTTATTTAGAAAGTGGTACTGATATTAAACATCTTTCTCTCATTACTCCTTCTTATGCTACTGAAAATGGTTCTATTGACGATTATACTGATAGACCGGTGTATATTTACGGAGATACTCTTGGAATTATCACTGATGAAAATAAAGTTCCTATTCAGTATACCACTACCAATTCTTGAGTAAATATTTTAGATGACGAATATTCAGACCTTACTACCTATATCGGTGGAAATGTTGGGGATTGAGGAAAATCTACATCTACATGAAATATTTTAGCTACACAAATCGAATCCTCCCTCAGTGGAACGCTCTCTTGTGGAAATACATCATACAGTGGATATCTCCTCACAGGACTTTGACATAATGAAAGCGGAAATTTTACCAAAGAAAATATTATTTCTGATGGAAAACAATATCTTCAACTTACCGTTA
>JANJUN010000003.1 GCA_024710565.1 Candidatus Altimarinota bacterium
GTGGAAGTATTCATGGAAGCATAAAAAAGTACTCAATCCTGATTTTTTAGGGTTCCTCCACTTACTGATTTTGTTGAAACAAAATGATTTTCTTTATCAAAAGCTTGAATCTGATTGGTAAAATTTTCTATAGTATAATCACTTATTTGAATATTTTTATTATTTATTCCAACAACTTTATATTGTTGAGTAGTACCAATTTGTATGCTACCAGACCAATTTTTGTTTTTTAAATCATACACCTTTATTTCTCATAAGAAAGGTTTTTTAAAACGATAATGTACATTATTTCTGGTAATTCCAGTACCTGATGTTTCAAATGATACAACTCCATTATTAATAAATAATGGTGCATATGATTTAATTCCAGTAATTGGAATTCCCCAATTATTTTGCCCATACCATGCTATAATAGCTTCTTTTTTCACATCTTCAAAATTTAAAGCAGTATATCCATTATTAAAATTCACCCTATCAGCTGAAACAGTCCCTCAGGTTGCTGAGATATTTATTATCTTTCCGGGATTTCAGAAGGTTTCATTTGACCATCAACCTATCGAAGCTCATCATAAAACTTCATCAGTGTTGATAGGAATAAAAATATCATTAGTATCGATATTATTTGCATAGGCATCATTATGTCATAATCCTGGTTCTCACATAGATAATGTTGCGGTATGAGAATTCAGAGTTTCTCACACAGGTGGTCATCACGCATCTCAACACATTGATAAATCACAACTTACCCCTATTGGTTCATTATGTTCATCATAATCTATGTTCTGATTTCATTGACAAGTTCAGTATTCCGGAGTAAATATTTCTTTTTGTGTACATTGTATAGTTCCATCATTTTTCCATCTACTTGATATACTACAAGTATCCCAAATTTTATTCCATCCCACTATTACTTGCGTAGAACAAGGTGGCATTACAATTTTTTTAGGGACTCATTCTGGAGGTGGTTCTCCTGGTGGAACTGGTATTTTTCACCGTACCGCTCCATTGGTACATCCCCAAGATATTTCTCTGGTAAGAGGATTATATGACTGTACGATTCATCCTCTCGCCGCAGCAGCAGCTTGCGCTTGTGCTAATGCCTGAGATGCACTGAGGGCATAAGTAGTAGTATATCAAATAGCTCATAAAATAGCGAGAGTGCTACTTATAAGGATAAATATTTTTATATTTTTCATATTTCTCATTTAGATAAATAAATTATTTTTTTATTTCATTATAAAATCTTAAAAATTGAATATCTGATTTAAATTTTTTATAGAGTCCAAAATCTTGTCTTTGCATTTGGTCTTGTATAATAGCCTTAAAGTAATCATCTCACTCATAGAGTTCTTTATATTCAGAAAGATCAACTTGAAAAAATATTTTTAACATATCGTTTTGTAATAATACATATTCTTTATTATGTTCCATAAGTATCGGATCTTTTTCTACTGCTTGAGATGATTTATCAATATATTCACTAAATTTTTTCATATCATTATTATCAAGATGATACATTCAAAGATATCTATATCAAAGATACGTATTTGGATTTAAGGCTATTGCTTTTTCTAAATTAGTTTCGATTTGAGTATTATATTTTGTGTCATTTAACATATAATATCCTCTTGCTAATCAGATATATCCCATTGGATAATCCTTATATGATTCAATAGATTTTTTTGCGTATTCTATAGATTTTTCAATATTTGATTTTTCTGATCCTATTCTCAATTCAACAGAACTTAAATTAAAATAAGCCTCTGCTTTTTCTGCTTTTCACTCAATATGTGACGCGTATTCAAAATATTCTTTTGCTCAAAGAAAATCTCACGTAGTCGCCAAATATCTCCCTATATTAAGAGCAGAAAATAAATTTTTCTTATCTGCTTTAAATGCATTTACATAATAGCTATATGCTTGTTCTATATCTCACGACAAATCATATACATGACCAATTTGATTATAAATAATCGATTTTAATCTTTTATTTTTTTCACTCTCTCAGGCATATTGTAATGCTTTTTGATAATATTGTAATGCTTCATCATAATTTTTAATTATTTCCTGAGCATATCATAAATGATAATTATTATAAAAAGGGTCAACAAAATCAGGATCTGATAAAATTTCATTTTTTATATATTCACTCGCTTGTTTTGATTTTTCTTGTGATTTATAAAGATAATTTCATTCATTTAATACGGCAGAAACGTATACATTAACGAGTGATTTTACTTTTTGCTTATCTTCTGAAGTTAAAGTCTCTTTATTTATTTGAGAAGTAATTTTTTCTATCACCTTTTGTGTTCATAAAAAATCGCTTGTTTGAAGACTCTTTTGTAACTCATTAAGATCTTTACTGGAAGCAAGGTGGGCGAAGTTTTCTTGTATATCTTGAGATTTTTCAGAAAAAATAATATCGGAAAAATATTGCGAATCTTGTATCATTCCAGTTCCAGATTGGGAGGTGTTCATATTAATATCTTCTGGTTTTGAATCTTTTCAACAAGAAAATAAAAATATTCCTATAAAAAAAAGAAGGGTTAATTTTTGTATATTCATAAGAAAAAATAAATAATAAACATACTGATTTTAATATATAAAGAAATAATGTCAAAAGAAAATAGGGTTTTTGTATACTAAATGCCATTTTTTTAAAAAAAGATAAATATTTTACTATTTTATTTTTTTCATATAATATTTTAAATTACAAAAATATTATTTTGTATGTTTTAATATATAATACTTGATTATGGAAAATGAGAAAAAATTCTCCCATGAAGAAAATATTTCATTTATAAAAAAACTCATTATTTTTACTCTTTTTTGTTTGTGAGTATTGTTTATCTATGAAATATCAAACATTCTTATTATACTCGCTTTTTCTCTTTTTCTAAATGTTGTTTTTGCTCCTTTTTTAAATAAATTAAATTCTTGGAAAATTTGAGATGGAGTTGGAATAGTTCTGATTTATATATGTATTATTCTCTTTCTTTTATTCACTGCCTTTTCGATTATACCGATATTTGTTAAACAAGTTTCAATACTCATTGATATTTCCTATACCTACACGAATAATATGGTCAATGCTTATAATCAAAATGGAATTGATGCATTTAATATTCCAGAGTTTTTAAAATGACCTCTCAGTCAAATGGATTTAAGCCAAATTCTGAATTCTATTAAAGATAATATCGGTGAAATTTCGTCTTTTGTGAGTAGTAATCTAAAAAGCTTCCTTACTTCTGGTGCGTGAATTATCTCATCTATCACCAATGTAGTAATGAACTTTGTTTTTCTCTTTATCTTCACTTTTTTTATTGCGCTAGAAAGAAAACAAATTCGTAGTTTTTTTTATAAAATGCTTCCAGAAAATTACTCAAAATATATTCTAAAAAAAGAAAAGAATGTTGTAAACACTCTTTATAATTGGCTAAAAAGTCAACTTATTCTATGAATAAGTTTATTTTTCATCACTCTTTTTTGACTTCTATTTATTAAATTATTTTGAATCCATATCGATGAGCTCTTTACTCTTGCTCTCATAGCAGGTATGATGGAATTTGTTCCTTATGTTGGACCTATTTTAGCGCTTCTTCCCGCTCTTGCTATTGCATTTTGAATCTCTTTCAAAGCAGTAATTATTATTATCATACTTTACATCACTATTCAACAATTAGAAAATAATGTTTTAGTTCCCTATGTAATGGGAAAAACACTCTCTCTTTCTCCTTTTGCGGTACTTATTGGAATGATGATTTGAGGAAGCCTACTTGGAATAGTTTGAATTATTATAGCCGTTCCTTTAGTTGCTATTATCCAAATATTTTTACAAGATTATTTAAAAAGAAAATAATCTTATTTTATGATAAAAGAAGTCATAGAAAGGCTTCCATTTACTATAGCATCATTAAAAAATACTATTTTTTCATCTTCTGATTTCACTCCATAAATATAAAAAAGCGGCAAAAAATGTTCACGAGTTGGAATAGCCATATCATATTTTGATCACAATTTTCTAAAATCAAGAAGTGTTTGAATATCTCAAGAAAGAAGCATATTTTTTACTTCGTCATTTACTTCTTTTGCCCATGGAAAAATATGATTTTCATCATACCAATCCATTTTATAAAGATTATGTACGATATTTCCACTTCACATAATAAGATATCACTGTTCTCTAAGATACGCTATTTTTTTTGCAAAATGAAAATGCTCCTGAGGAGTTTTTTTGATGTCAAGAGAAATCTGCAAAACCGGGACATCTCAAATATCTGGGAATAAAAATTTCAAAATAGTCCATGTTCCATGATCAATTCCCCAAGAATAATCAGGAAAAATTTCTTCATCATTGAGGGTTTGAATAATTTCATTTGCTATTTTTTCACTTCACTTCATGGGATATTGAACTTGGTATAACTCCTCTAGAAATCAAGAAAAATCATAAAGAGTTCTCGGTGATTCCATAGCTGTTATATAGGTTCCATGGGTTTCAAAATGAGCCGAAATAGAAATAATAGCTTTCGGTTTCTCTAAACTCCTCCCTATTTTTTTCCACTCAGAAGAAAATGTAGTATCTAAAATCGCATTCATTGGACTTCCGTGTCAAAAAAAGAATGCAGGATATTTTTTATTCATATATTTTATTTTTAATAATTGCTATACTTTATATAGTAATTATTTTCTTATCTTTGTCAAAATAAAAAAATTTGACAAAATAAATTTTTAAATATAATTTACCTACCGTTTGGTAGTTTTATTTTATATTTATATATATGACAAAACCAGAAATTATTAAAAAAATAGAAGAACTCTTTTATGCAAAAAGCTTTAAAGAGGTTTCTATGCAAGATATCGCAAATGAAATTTGAATGAAAAAAGCTTCTTTATATTATCACTTCCCTTCAAAAGAAGTACTCATTAGAGAGGTATTAGAAGCAAGTTTTGAAAATTATCTCACTTTTATAAAAAAGATCATAGAAAAATGGGATCAAAATAATTTTCAAGAACTATTAAAAAATTTCCTGCATTTTCCAGAAAAAAACAAAAATATTTTTTCTATTATCAATCAAAATGGATACGAAGAAAATGATGAAATATCTGAAATTGTTAACCAAAAGCAAAAAATTATATTTGAAACTATTTTTATAGCGATGAATTCAAAAGCTTGATTAAGTCGCGAAAAAGTATTCTTATTTTTTGCGCTCATCCAACAGATGGGAAAGAAAAAATCTTCCTATTCTCGCTGTGAAATAGATGAAAAAAAACTCCTATCTGAACTCGAAACTTTATTTTTTACCCCTTCCATCTCATGAAAAAAACAGGTCTAATTATTTTATTTTTTATTTTTTTACTCTCTTCTTGTAGTAATCAGGAAGAAAAAGAGAATAAAAAATATTACCAAACTACCCTTGTACAAACAGGAATTATACAAAATTCTCAAAGCTATGTTGGGTACACCGATAGCTTTCATAGTATCGCTCTTGCAGCAAAAGTCGGATGAAAGATTACCTCTATAACCAAAGAGGTGTGAGAGAGTGTAAAAGCTTGAGAAATTATTGCTACGCTTGATTCTTTAGAAGCAAAAACAGGATATAGCTCCAGTCAAGATATTATAAATAATCTTGAAAATCTAAAAAATTCTACCAACCAAATGTTTGAAAGTCAAATACTCATGATGCAGGAAAAAATAAAACAAGCTCAAACTGGTATTGAAATAGCTGATATCGGTGCAAAAGGAATAGAAACGTGAGTGTGAGAAACTAAAGAAACACTTCAAAATCAGCTCAAGACACTTGATAATCAAATAGAAAGTGCTCAAACTCAAATAGAAAGTACTATTTTACAACTAGAAAATACAAAAAATATCCTTTCTCAAAAAGAGTCCGATATCTACACAAATTCCAAAAGTGCTATCACCAATGCTGATATACTCGCTCATAATATCATAGATTTTTTGGACAGTCTTTTATGAGTTAGTCCCGTAAATCAATATAAAAATGATGCTTTTGATATCTATTTAGGAGCCAAAAATTCATCAAGTAGAAATCTCGCAGAGGCGTGACTCAGTAATGTAATGAATATTTTTGAAGACATAGAAAAGCTCCCTGGAGATAACAATACTGATAGAGAAAAAAAATTAGAAAAATATCATACTTTATTTTCTCATGATATCAGAGAATTATTAAAAAATAGCTCCCAAGTCTTAGAAAATACTATAGAAAGTACTTCTTTCAATCAAGACACTATCAATGAATATAAGTCAAAAATAACCAATTTTCAAACTCAAAATGAACAAATAATTCTTTCTGTATCTGGAAATTATTTTCTTGGTCTGAAGTGAAGTCTTGATAGTATAAAAAACTTTGAAAAAGAAAAAAAATCATCCCTAGATATGCTCGAAAAACAAATAGAACTCGCTAAAAAACAAAAAGAAACTCTGGAAAGTTCTAAAATGCAAATACTTACATCTTGAAATACTCAAATCACTGATATAAGTACCAAAAATGAAATCTCTAAAAAACAAAAAGAACTTTCTGAAAATGTACTCAAAGAAGCAAGAGCGTGACTGGAATCATTAAAAAAACAAAAAGAAGCTGCGATAGCGGAAATAGATACGCAAATATGACAAGTAAAATCATGAAAAAATGATGCTTCTGTCATGATTGAAAACGGAAAAATTACATCTTTAATCGACGGAGTAGTAACAAAGAAAATGACTGAAGTGGGAAGTATTATTTGACCAGGAATGCCAATACTTATGATTTCTAATGATAATAATATAAAAATAGAAATCTCTCTTCCCCAAGATGTTTTAGAATTTATCCAAATTTGAGATGAAGTTCAAGTAGAAATAGAGTGAATTTCGCAACTCGTATCATGAACCGTTCATAATATTTTTCCAAGTAAAGATCTCATCACTAAAAAAACAACGCTGGAAATAAAATTACCTGAGAATAAAAATATAAAAATTTGAAGTTATTCAAAAGTCTACCTTTCTAGCGAAAAAAACACCTCTGATGGAATTATTATTCCAAACAGTGCGATTGTTTCAAAATATATGATCCCCCAAGTTTTTATTTTAGAAAATGGAGTTACAAAATTAACTCATATTAAAATATTAAAACAAAATGATAGTTTCTCTCAAGTAGAATGACTTGATGTATGACAAAGTATTATCACCGAATGAAAAGAAAATATTTCTGATGGAGAAATATTACAATAAAAAAAGAATAGAAAAAAGGTACCCCTTTGGGGTACCTTTGAGAATGAGGTTTTACTCGTTCTCTCAAAGAAAAAACTTCAGGAGGGTTTTTGCGGTTGTTTTTTCTCCTTCTTGGGAGAAAGATGCGGAGGCAAATTCCCCCGAGCCGCCAAAATCTTCTTGCGTTTTTGCTTGTTGCTCTGCGGTGTAGCCATGTAATCCTCCTAATGTTTATTAAGAAAAAAGACTCTGCCAAAAGGGCGTGTATCTTATAATTATTTTTTTTATTTTGTCAATTTTATTTACAAAATAAATATTTTATAACTTTCATATATGTTTGCAAAATTTGCTGAATTTTTTATAAAAAATGGAAAACTCACGATCGTTTTCATTCTTGTTACTCTCATTTCATGAGTAGGAAGCTATTTTTTGATACCAAAACAATATAATCCTACAATCATAGCTCCGGCATTTCATATTTTTATTTCATCTCCAAGTATGTCATCATGAGAAAACCAAAGGCTCATCATGAATGAATTAGAAAATAAAATTATGGAAATCGAGGGAATTGATGAAGTTTTTGGAGTTGCTTGAGATAATTATGTATGAGTAATGGCGAAATTTCATGTTGGAGAAAATGCCGAAAATGCAAAAATTCGTCTCAATCAAAAATTATCTCAAAATATGGATTTAAAACCTATTGGAGTAGAAAATCCAGTTATAAAAACCTTAAATCCCGATGAATTACCACAGATTACCTACGCAATTTCTTATGTTTGAAGCGGAAGTATTTCTGCCCAAGAACAACAAATATACCTTCGCCAGATAGCAAATACGATAAAACAGGAGTTAAAAATTATAAAAAATGTAACCACTCTTGATATTATTGGATGAATAAAAAATAATATCGTGATTTCTCTGGATTTAGAAAAAATAGAAAGCCTTCACACTGATATTATGCAAGTATATCAGGTTTTAAAAAATAACGATTTAAGTCTTCCTAGTGGAAATTTTCACCTGAATAATTGAGAAAGAGTATTTTTAGAAACTTCTTGAAAAGTAAATAACATTGAGGAGTTAAAAAAACTTATTATTTCAAATAAAAATGGAAAAATAATTTATTTATCTGATATTGCATCTTTTTCCCAGTGAGAAAAGAGACTTTCTTCTTACACTATTTTTTCTCAAAAAGAAAAATCATGAAGCCCTTCTGTACTCTTATGAGTATGAAAACAAGTTGGGACCAACGGAGTTTCGGTAACCAAAGAAATAAAAAAACAAATGGACCTTATTGAAAAAAAACTCCCTTCCGATATTCAAGTATCGATTATTCAAGATGAATGAGAAGAGGCTGAGCTCGCTACTTGACATCTTATTACCGACTTAATTCAATCGATTATTATCGTAATTGTTATACTTATTCTCTTTCTTGGATGGAAAAATGCGCTTAATACAGCAACTTCAATTCCGCTGATTTTATCTTTAGTATTTTTATACGCTTTCATAGTATGATATGATATCAATAGAATTTCCCTATTTGCGCTCATCCTCGTAATTTGAATGCTCGTTGATGATTCTATCGTAGTAGTAGAAAATATTCATAGACACTTAGAAGAAAGAAGGCACACCGGGAAAAAGAAAAAAGAAGCAATACTAGAAGCCGTAGAAGAAGTTGGACCAGGAGTTATACTCTCAACCGTTACTAAAATACTTTCATTTGCTGGAATGTTTGCTGTTAGTGGAATGATGTGAGAATACATGTGACCGATACCAAAATTTGCAATTATCGCTCTCATTTTTTCTATCATTGTTGCTTTTTCTATCAATCCTTGGGTATCATATCTTATGAGTAAAGATATAACAGAGGATACAAAAAAAGTTGCGCCAAAAAAGAAAAGTAAATACGACATAAGGCATCTCTACCTTAAAATTATGGATATCTTTATTCGTGATGATAAAAAAGCTTCTCAAAATAGAAAAATATTTAAAGCTGTTTTTTGGATATCTCTCTGACTTGTTATCATCCTCCCTATTTCTTTTTGAATTTTTAAAGCTCGTATGCTTCCAAAATCAAATAAAGATCAAGTATATCTTTGGATAGATGCACCAAGAGGAACCAGTGTCGAAAAAATGCTTAAAATAGAAGGAAGTATTCAAGATTTTTTCTTAAAAAATGATTCTCTCCCAGCATCATTACAAATTACTCAAAATATCTCATCCACCATAGGGACACCATTTATGTGAGATTTTGCTAATTTATTTCGCTGATGATGAGACAGAAAAGACGAATATCAAATATCCTCAAGGATAAATTTGATTCCAAAAGAAGAAAATAAAAAAAGAATAAAGTCAGAAATCTTTACCTTTGAAATACGTCCTCTACTCAGAGAATATCTTTTAAGTAAATATCCCGATATAAAATTGAGACTTCTAGAAGATCCTCCAGGACCACCAGTAAGATCTACTTTCATGATAAAAATAAAATGATGAGATAATGATAAAGAGCTCGAAAATTTTACCCAAAAAATATTTCAAGAAGTACAAAAAAGAGAAATCTCTGATAAACTCGCTGATGTGTGAAATTCTCTCTCAACCACCTATAGAAAAGTTAATATCATACTTGATCATGAATCTATTTCCAGAGCATGACTCGATATAAATCAAGTAGCACAAACGATTGCAATAGCTAAAAATTCAACTCAAATAAATATAATAAAAGATGAGAGTTCTCTTGAAGCTTCTTATATCGTATTGTGAGTAAAAAATGAACTGAGCGAAAGCCAAGAACTCTTAGAAAAAATATCATTTACCAATAATGAAGGAGTAAAAATTCCCCTTTCGAGTATTGCAAAAATAAATTACGAATTCGTAAGTCCTGAAATAAATACAGATAAAAGAGAAAAAACTCATTTTATCTATGCAGAAATGTGAGATAATTCTGTTGTATATCCTATTATTAGCTTGATGTGATTTTTCAAATCAGATGAATTTCTTAAGGGAAAATATAAAGTAGTGGATTCCTCCTTGTATGATATAACATATAAAGGACTTCAAGATGGAAAAATATATAAACTAGAATGGGACTGAGAATGGAAACTTACTATGGATACATTTCGTGATCTTGGGACAGCTATGATTATAGCGATACTTACTATCTATTTTCTCATCGTATGACAATTTAGAAGTTTTGCGGTTGCTGGAATTGTTATGTTACCATTTTTATTAGGATTTTTTGGAATATTTCCATGATTTTCTCTCTTATATCTTCTTAAAAATGAATATTTTAATGCAACTGGAATGATTTGAGTTATTTCTTTAGCAGGAATCGTAGTTTGAAATGCTATCTTACTTATTGATTATATCGATATACTCAAAAAACAATGATGGACGATAGAAAAAGCTATTATAAATGCTGGGTATATTAGATTTATGCCTATTATGCTCACGAGTATTGCTGCTATTTTCTGAGCCATAAAGATTACTGCTGATCCAGTATGGTCTGGACTTGCTCGGTCAATAGTATGGTGACTTTCTACTTCTGCGATACTTACCCTGATTGCTATTCCAATATTTTACTATGAAAGTCAAAAAAAATATTGGAATAAATGTATGGAAGAAAATAAAATGAAATGTTAAAAAAATGAGTTTTAAACTCATTTTTTTATTTATAATTATATGGGATTTCATAGGGGTTTCATTTTCCATACATTTTTTTCCCATCTGGAGAAACAATAGCTGGAATAATCACATCACACTTTCTTAGATTAGCAAGAAAGTCAAAACTATAATCACACGGACAACTATTGCACAAAACATTTCAAAATACAGAAGACCCATTCTCTGGTAATATACAAGTTGAAGTGATATTTTTTTCTTTTTTAACCTCACAGTATCATTTTGGGTTACACACATATCATGTTCAACAAGTATCTATTTCACTATTTATCAAACACTGTTTATCCAAAATAGGACACCCTGAGTTTTCCTTGCTTCAAAAAATACTGCTACACTTATCAATATTATCCATTACTCCATCACCATCAGTATCTATTTGAGAAGTATTTGTTGACTGTTGAGTAGTATCGAGTGTTTTTTTTATTTCGTCGAGAGTTGTATTTTTTCAGACCTCCTTTTCAAGTTCATCTAATTTCTTTTTTAATTCTTCCTGATTAGTAATATTTTTAATTTCCTCCAAAATATCATTTTCTCATATTTCTTTTTCCAACTGTGATATCTTATCACTTAGAACATCATTTATATATAAGGCGATTTTTGATTGTGCCGTATTTCCATTTTGATCTGATATATTGAGTATGACTGTATAATTTCCAGGCTTTTGAAAAAAATGACTTGGATTTTTTTCTTGTGAGTTTTTCCCGTCTCAAAAATTCCGGTCATATACACAATTCTCACAATTTGTAATAGACACGAAATCTGTTTTTAAGGTTCAAGTTCCATAGGTTTTACTTGCTTGTATTTGAAGAGAAAGTGGTTTGGGAGTATTTGATACATATGCTTCTGCTGAAGATTTATTTCCACAATTATCTTCAACAAAAATTTGAATTATCCAATTCCCTTTTGATGGAAATTTATAATTATCTATATATTCTTTGGAAAAAATAAAACTTTCTTTCGTATCCTTATTATAAAAAGTCCAGAAAATATTTTTTACTCAGGTACTACACATTCATGCTATATCTGCTTGAAAATCATATATTCATTCAGAATCAGGAGTCTCAACTTTTTTACAATTTTTTTCTCAGATAGTACATGCTTTATCCAAAATTCCTATTTGAAGTCCTATTTTTGCATCTTGATGAGTAATATTATTTCAAGCACATGAATTGGTTTTTGATATAACATAGGCCATTTTCAAAAATTTTTCTTTGGTGATATATTGTTTTGGATTCAGATTTCCATTTCCGTCTGGTTCTACGAATTGATATTTTTTTTCATTTCCATATATATCGTACTCTACATAATCAAGTTCTAATGCTTTTTTAAAATATCCATAAAACGTATATTCACTTCCATCAGAGTTTTTTACTCCTACATCTTTTGATAAATTTTCAACTATCAATCAGGCTTGGATTTGAGAAAGAATATTTTGATTATCTTGTATAGTAAATACACTTGAATTTCTGAGTAAAAAAGCAACTGCTTCTTCAAGAGTAATATTATTATTGGTACAAAAAGGAATTTCTCCAGACTTTGTTGTTCCGTCCTTACAAACATATCCTGGAGAGTATCATTTTACAACATCTTTAGAATAAGCGTCAGCAATACAATAAGCATAATCATTGCTATGCGTTACATCATAAAAAGTTTTTTGATTGCTATATTTTAAAATATATTCTGGAGAAACATATGGTTGAATACATTTAGTACATCAAACCTCCATGGCAATTCCAATAAATTCATCTCTTGATAGTAATTTATTTGGATTAAATTTCTTCTCTAAATCTGGACTTATTACTCATTTATCATATAAATTTTGAAGTTCATTATAATAAATATAATCTTTTTTAATATCTATAAAAACATCCTCTACTTTTTCAGAAGCGAAAGTTCAAAGATACATACCAAATATAAGAAAGAAACCAATACCATTTAAAATTTTTTTCATTTTTACTACTCTTAATTTTAATTACTTATTGCATACATTACAATTCATGCTGCAACTGATACATTGAGAGAGTTTTTTTGTCAATGCATCGGTATTATAACATGTTTATCACAAAAATCCAAAACTTCTTGAGAAACTCAGGAAACTTCATTCCCCATGACTAAACAAATCTTTTGAAATTTTTTTCAAAAAAGAGTTCTATAATCAATAGCAGTGGGCGTTAATTCAACAGCAAAAATTTGAAATCCATCATTTCTGAGCTCTTTCAAAATCTCTATAATATTTTCATGGTATTCCCAATCAATAGTATTTTCTGCTCAAAGAGCTGTTTTTGAAATATCACCTCTTGGAGGAGTTGGAGTATGTCAAGTAAGAATAATTTTTTGGAATCCTGAACCATCCGCATTTCTAAAAATAGCTCCTACATTTTGAAGAGAACGAATAGAATCAAGAAGTATTATTTTTTGCATACTATTCAAAAATTACATCATAAGCTAAACGATAGTCAAAACTCCCATCATCTTTATACCATTTCAGTAAGTACATTTCTTCTAAATCTATTTTTGGACTCAAAATAATGGTTTCGATATTACTGTCTGTGAGGGCGTAATAACTCAGAGAACGAATAACAAACTCATATCATTCATGATAAAATTTTCCTGCGTGTACTTCTTCTGGTTTCATTTTTTCTAAAATCAACGGCAATGTAATTTTTTGCGAATATTCAAGTCATAAAAATTTCCTATTTTTTATCGTATTCATAAGAGCAAAATTTCTATAATCATTGAAAAGTTCGTACATATTTTTAATAACCAATGCCTTTCTTTCATCAAGCGACATCTTTTTTAAATTTTCAGGAATAACAGTTCCATCAAATCTATTTGCGTACATCAGTACTTTCGGAATTCCAAAATAGTAATAATTTCCATTTCTTGAGCCACCAATAGGATCATCAAAAGTTGGGTCATAATAGGCTTCTCAAATACGCACCCAAGCATGTCAATAATTTGGGAAGTCACCATTATCATAAGCAAATCCTCTTTTAATTTCTACGTCTGAAATCCCTGCAAAAGAAAGCATGTATAAAAATAATTTTGTATATCCATCACAAACTCCTGTTTTATTTTTATACGTAAGAACTCAAGAAAAAACCTGCTTATTTCCATCAGTAATATAGGTATCATAATAATGTACCTCATTGACAATATAATCATAAATTTTTCTTATTTTTTGATCGTTATTGTTAATTCCAGAAGTAATATTTTTCGTGGTATCTTGTATCTGAAGTAAAATATCTTCATAATCTCAAGAAAAAAATCTATTATCATCAACTACACTCCAGAGGAATTGATTTTTATTTACAATCTGTGAAATCATACTTTCTCATGCCAACTTTACTTTTTGGTATTCATTAGAAAAAAAATATTTTTCTCCGTCTTTAATAAAAAGAGTTGTTTTGAAATCTATCTTATTTGCCAAAAAATCACTCTGAGAAAAACTCTCTGTATCATCAAAAAATATATAATAATTGTACCTATACCCATAATAAGTTCACGATTCTAAAGTATAGGGATTTTTTGCGTCAACAAAATGAGTAAACATCCCTTCTAAATCTTTATAGGTATATTTTCTTTCTTTGGTAAAATCGCTGGTAAGGATATATTTATTTTTATTGAAAACTATGACTCCATTTGAAAGACGATTTTTTAAAAAATATGCATGATTATTTATATCAATTTCATAGTATTTTTTAAACGAAAATTTATAAACAACTCCATTTTCATTAAATTCTCAGTAAGGGGAGGTTTGTAAATAGGTGTATCCATTATTTAATAAATTGATAATATACTGTGGATGAGCTGTTTGAGAAGTATTTGTTTGTGGAAGAATAGAATTTTCTTGAGAAAGAATAGAAATCGATTTATTTTCCCAAAATACGATTTTTTCTCTATTCATTGCCAAAATCGTATTTAAAACTTTCTGATTTTTGGTACTTGAAATCGTTTTTAGCGCTGATTGTAATTTCTTTTCTACAGTATAAAGTGCGTGTAAAATTTTTTCTGGTTTTTGTTGTGATTTCAACTCAATTTTTGTATACAATCTATCATAAAACAACTTCAAATCAGCCTGAGTGTAAGCTCAAGTGAGAGAATATTGAAATGAAAATATTATCAAAAAAATCAGAACTATTTTTTGTAGCATGTTATTATTTTAATAGGTATTAAAAATATATTGGAGTTGATTATCTATTCCTTTAGCAAAGCCTTCTGTATCAAGAATAATTTCTTTATCTGGGGATATTCCTATCTTATCTATTTGTTTTTGTGTCTTTCCGGTTGCCCATTTTGCAATCGTATATTTTAACATACTTCCATCATAATACCCTTTCATCGTTTGTACGGATCATTTTCCATAGGTTGTTTCTCAAATAAGGATAATATTTGGAAAATAATCTTTAAGTGTTCCAGCCATGATTTCAGAAGCAGATGCCGTTCAAGAATTGATCAATATATATACCTGATAATCATCAAGATTGAGTGATTCATACCCGGCAGAGTAATAATTATAATCAAAATCTTTATATTGTATTACTGCTGTTTTTTCTCCTTTCGGTACAAATAAACTCAGCATTTCAGTTACTTCTTCTAAATATCCTCATGGATTATTTCTCAAATCAATAATAACTTTTTTAGTTGACGAGATAGCTAATTCATCAAGAGATTTTTTAAATTCTTGAAATACCGTATCTCAAAAATTTTTTACTTGGATATAAAAAAATCCGTTTGGAAGCATCTTATATTCAACATCTTTAATAATTATTTTTTCTCTAAAAACTTTAATTTCAAAAGTTTCTCCATCTCTTCAAATGGTTAATATCACACTACTTCCTGCTGGTCATTTAATTTTTGCTACTGCATCATTGATCGTAGTATTTTTTTGTATTTCCCACCCATCTACTTTTAGAATAATATCGCCTCACTTTAATCAAGATTTTTCTGATGGTGTTCCAACTATTGGAGTGATAATTTTTAAAATCCCTGGTTTTTCCATCTCAACATACGCACCAATTCATTCAAATTCACCAGATAACCCTTCTTCAAAATTTTTCGATTCTGTTGGTGGAAAGTAAACACTAAATTGATCTCCAATTCCTTGGGTTAATCACTCTATACCTGAATATAACAAATCATTCCCATCGATATTTTCATGATCATAATACTCCGTTAAAAGAGTATAGTACACATCAAAAAATATTTTCATTTTCCCTTCTTCCTCTGGAGTACTCAAAACATCTAAATAGTATTCTAATTTATCATTGTCTTCCTCATCATAAATACCATTTTCCATTACTTCTTTCACCATAAGCAGATCTGAAACTTTGACATTTCTCTGTTGTAATATTTTTTTATTATCGATATCAATAAAATCATATCCAGTAATATATTTTACCACTTCAAAAAATTGATATGCGTTCATTTTTGAAGTAAGATTTACTTTTACTTTTTTATTTGGAAGCGCTCAAGTATAAACAATTTTTTGTAAATATTTGTATTGTTTTTGAGTTTTTTTTACATCGGTATAATACAGTTGAATATACTCATAACTCTCTGGAATATCTGCGAGTAAAGAATCCGAAATATATTCAAAAATAATTCCTCTGGAAGGTTCTTTATTTAATTTTTTATCGTTTACATCTGAAATCTCAGCAAAAGCAGAAAATGAAACTGCAGCCAAAATAACTCCACTTAGAACTTGTAATAATCTTTTCATACATAATATGATTAATGAATAATTCATTTTCAAACTTTTTTAACAAGAGAAATTCCTCCATTAGTTTGAGCAAATTATAAATAAAAAATCAAAAATTCAAAATAAAAAGAAACAATACATATTGCTTCTTTTTATTCTCTCATTTTAAAATCTGATGGAGCGCTATTTCCGGTTGAAAACATCAATTCTAATCATCAAAATGGATATAAAACTCACCACACCATCAAAAAACATCCAACTAAAAGTAATGCCAAATACGTTCATCAAGTTCACAAATATCTTTCAGCCCAAACAAAATTTCCAGTCCATGACTTCACTACTTTTCTATATTTTATCAAACTAAATCCCGCTGAAAAAAGTAGAAGTGCATAAAATATATCAATAATAAATTCCATATAAATCGCTAAATTATTGGTAAATTATTTTGCTGCTTTTTGAGCAACAATATCATTGAGGTAGCTTAAAAATTCATCTTTTATTTCCTCATTTTTCAAAGCATAATTTACCGTTGCTTTTAAAAATCCAATTTTACTCCCGGTATCAAATCTTTGTCCTTTAATATTATGCCCATAAATATCTTTTTCCCTCCTCATAAGTTCAAACGCATCTGCCAATCTCAATTCCCCATCTTTTCCATGTGGTGCTTTTTCTAGATAGTCAAAAATATCTGGGGTAAGTACGTATTTCCCTATTACTCCTGCTCTTGATGAAGTTTCTGTTGGTTTTGGTTTTTCTAAGAATTTTGACACGCTAAAAGTTTCCATTCCTGATTCTTTTGCTTCAATAATTCCATAACTACTTACTTCTTTATCAGAAACTGGAATAGTAGCAATTACGGGGTTATTTTTTCTATAATATGTTTCCACTAATTGGGAAGCAGCACTCACTTCATTATCAATAATATCGTCTCAAAATAAAACCAAAAATGGTTCATCTCCTATTAAATTTTTTGTTCTTAAAATCGCGTCCCCATCTCATTTTGGATATGGTTGTCTTACATAGACAATATTTGCCATATTATTGAGTCATTTTACGGTTTTTAAATAATCAAATTTTCCTGCTTTATCAAGTCTTTCTTCTAATTCAGGATTAGAATCAAAATGATCTTCGATAGCTCTTTTACTTCTTCAAGTAACAATAATAATATCGCTACATCCAGCAGAAATAGCCTCCTCAACAAGCATCTGCATTACTGGTTTATCAATAATAGGAAACATCTCTTTAGGTAATGCTTTCGTAGCTGGTAAAAATCTGGTTCCAAATCAAGCCGCAGGAATAACGCATTTTGTAATTTTTTTCATAAAAAAAAGACATAAAATAAAATATGTCTTTATAATAATAATTTTCTTATTTTAATCAAATTTTATTTACAATAATAGGTTTGTAGTGCGAAAGGACATGAAATTCCCCTTCATCACTTCTCAATTTTCTCACAAAATCTCCCTACAATTTGCTCATATCAATCTTTTTTATCAGTTGTAAAATTAAATGTTTCGGTAATAGATTCATTACTCATATCATTTTTGAGTTTATATCTATATTGAACGCAATAAATATTTTTATTTTCTCATTCCTGTGCTATTTTTACATCTTGTAAAGTATATCATGCAAGAGTTTTTCACCAAAAATTTGAGAAATCAATTAAATTCGTTTTACTTCCGGATAAGCATAATTTTTTAGATAACAATGAACAACTATCTCTATATGCTCCTTGATTTCAAAGTTCAAAATAAGCTTGAATTAAGGATATTCAAGAGAAAGTTTGTGTCAAAGAAGTTCTGAGATTAAATCACTCTAAAAAATCCCTATACTCTGATAATTCAAATGACTTTAATATTCATTTTTGTGGGATTTCAGCAATATAATCAGAAAGAATACTTTCAAATGTCACAGCAGGGATTACTTCCTGAGAAGCTGATTCTAAAGGAAATACCTTTTGGTCATAATCTTTTAAAAGCATTTCTTGTTTATTTTTCTGTTCTAATATCTCTTTTTTACTCACAGAATAGTCTAAAATCCCCCCCGTATTTTTTAAATATAAAAAGTCAGTATAATTTTTTAAATAAAACCCTACAGAAAAAACAAGAAAAAAAACACTCCCTAAAATAAATATTTTTTCCATATTTATTTTCTCAAAAAAATAAGCCTTTCTTTGTTCATACTTTTTTTGAGTTAAAATATCATCTAAATAGGCCTTTAGTATTTTTACATTATCTTTTCTTTCATCACATTTTTTCAACACTAAATAACAAGCTCAAAGAGTAAGTAAGACATCTTCTCTCGGTCTTCCTCCCGTTGTTTTATTGGTAGAAAAAAAGAAGTTTTCATCCTTTGTTTTTTGATCAATAATCTCCCCCATAGCTCTATGAATAGCTCACATAAACCTTTCCCATTTATCGTATCAAAAAATTTTCATAATATCTCTTGCGGAATATACTTTTTCTCACCCCACTGTTTTTATTTTAGATTCAAATTCCTGAATAATATCCATAGTACAAAAAAATAGAAAAATAAAGCACTTTATTTTTCTATTGTAAAGATTTTTTTCAAAAATCAAATAATTCTTATAAACATATATCTATTATTTTTGCTTTTATTTGTCTTTTTCCCATCCACACATCTTCCATAATATCAAAAATAATGTCTATTTTTTTTACTTTTTTTATATCCTCATAATATCATCAAAATCAAAAACCAAGTATATTGATACCAAACTTATTTTTTATCGTAATATGCTCCATAGTTTTTCACAGATACTCAACCTGTTCAATTTCAAAATTTTGAAACATAAAAATAGGTTTTGTATTTCAAATTCCATAGGGTTTAAATTGGTTTATTTTTGCAATAAGTGAAAATCAGAAATCATCAGTACTCAATATTTTATCAATCTCTATTTTCTTTTTTTGAAGAGAAAAATCTAAACTATTTAATTCTTGAGTAAACACACTTTGAAATTCATTAAATTTCGCTTTTGAAATACTAAATCCAGCCGCTTGTTTATGTCCCCCAAAATGAAGAAAATATTCTTTATACTTCTCTAAATATTCAACTATAGAAAAATAATCCGGACTTCTACAACTCGCAACTAGTTTTTCTCATTCATCCTTTAAAACAATCGATGGTTTATAAAATTTTTCTGTCAATTTTCCTGCCACTATCCCAATAATTCCATGTTCTATTTTTTCACTATGATAAAAAATAATATTATTTTGAGTTTTTATATTTTCCAAAGCATCTTCATAAAAAAGTTTAGTGAGAGATTTTCTTTTATTATTGATATTTTCAATATCTTCAATCACATCATCTACACTTTCAGAGTTATTTAACAATAAATTAACCGCTTTATAAGGAGTATCGAGTCTTCACGCAGCATTGAGTCTTGGTCAAATAAGAAATCAAAATATATCCGCATCTAAATCATCAGAAATTTTTTCTTCTATCAATTTTCTAACCCCCAAAGAACGACTTTGTTTGATTTGTTTTAATCCTTCCAGAACAATAATTCTATTTTCATCTACCAGAGGCATACAATCTGCTACCGTTCCAATAGCAACAATATCAATAGTTTCTCTCAGATAAGTTTCGTATTTTTCTGTTGGGAAAAAGCTTTTTGCAAGAGCTTTCATCAGTTTAAAAGCGACCCCCGCTCAACTGAGTTCTTTAAAAGGATATTGGCAATCTTTTCTTTTGGGGTTAATAATTGCAATAGCCTCGTCTGGAATAATTTCTGGAACCGCATGATGATCGGTAATAATCACATCAATTCACAAAGTTTTAGCATATTGTATCACCTCAATATCACGGGTTCCACAATCAACCGTTATTACTAGCGTCACTCATAATGATGCTAATTCATCCATAAAATACTTTTTCATTCCATACCCATCGGTAATCCTATTGGGAAGTCTATAACTTACCTGTAAACCTATTTTTTTGAAAAAATGCATTAAAATAGAAGTAGAAGTGACTCCATCAACATCATAATCTCAAAAAATAATCACTCTTTCATTTTCTTGGTGCGCTTTTTTAATTCTCTCAACCGCTTTATCCATATCCTTAAGCAAATATGGGTCATATAAATCAGTAATACCTTTCTCTAATTCATTGTTTTGAAATCTTGTTTGTAAAATAGTTTCTATATCCTGTGAAAGTGTATTGGGATCAAATTGTATTCTATTTCCTGTAATACTTATTTTCTCTTGCATTATTTTTCTAAGTTATTTTTAATTGATTTCATTATATAAAATATATGATTTTTGCAATAAAAAAAGAGGTGCAAAAGCAACCTCAAAAGATCTCACAGAACATTTTTAACAAAGTCCCGAAGAGATGATGAAACTTCTCGCCCGTGTTTGGTATAAACGGTATCATTTCCCTGCCCCAATTTATAACCACTACTCGAACCATTTACATAAATAGTTCTATCAGCGCCTCCCTTTGCAGAAGGTACACGAATGCGTTTTTTGGAGCCATTACTGGTTTCCATATCTTCATCAATATATGCCATGATAGTCCTCCTTTTTATAAACTTCCGGCAAAAAAATTATATCATAAATATGAAATAGTACAAAAAAAATTGCTAAATTTATTTTTTTTTATAGAATGTTTGCACTTTTTTACCATTCTTAGACATAAGTTTATTATATATGCCCCCATAGCTCAGTTGGAAGAGCGCTAGGCCGCGAACCTAGGTCTGCCGTGGGTTCGAATCCTGCTGGGGGTACCATTAATGAATAACTGATGAAACTTTTCTTTCAAAAGTCTTATAAAAGCAAAATCACCTCAATCAGTAGGCTTAAAATCTCCTGAATTTAGGTTTTCGGAGAACTCAACTTGTGTCAAGTCCCCCAAAAATTGGACAATAATTAGTTAATAAAAAAATATGATTAAGAATGTAGAAATTCAAAATTTACTGGAGAAGTTTTAATTGTAGTATGAATACGATAATTATTGTAATAATGAATATGTAAATGAATAGCCTCAATAACTTCTCAAATACTATTAAATCTATTCAAATCTCATAACTCAAACTTCAATTTTCAATAAAAAGATTCTTGTCATCAGTTTTCCCATGGAGAAGATTTTTTACTCATAGAAGCAGAAATATTGTATCTTCTCAAAGTTTCAAAATATTCATAACTTCTATATTCACTTCATTGGTCAGAGTGGAGAATTAAAGGAACTTTATTGTTTTTTAAAGCATTTTCTAAAGCTTTTAATATTAATTCCTTAGAGTGAAAATTTCATATACTATATCAAACTATTTTCTTTGTAAAATCATCTATTATTGTTGCTAAAAATAGTCTAATTCATTTGTAATATATATGAGTAAAATCACTACTCCATATTTTATTAACTCATTTAATTTCTAATTCTTTTTTTATATTTCTTACTCACATATTTGCAAGGTTTCTATCTTGTGGTTAGTAAAATCTTCTTTTTGTTCTTGTTAATCAGTAAAGTTCATATAATTGGACTATTCTTAAAACCTTCTTTTTATTCATTCATAAACTATATGAATGTCTTCTATATCAGTAATATGGATTAAATATTCTATTTATTTTTATCTTCGTTTTTAGTATTGTGTCTTGTAGTATTTTTCTTGGTTTATAGTATAGTGTACTTCTTTTGATATTGTAGGCTTTACAGATTATTTTCTTGGAAATACTTGGGTATTTTTTTACTAGTTCTCTTGCAAATTTAAGTTTCCATTTCCTTAATCTTTTTATCTCTTTTTTTTTATTCTACTTAGTTCTGCTTGCATTTCTCATATTATGAGTAGCAAATCTTCTTTATCTTTTTTTAGCCTTTTTATTTCTTGTAATGAATTAGTTTTTCAAGTTTCTTCCAATTCATATTTTTTAAGCCATTTATATATTGTTATTGTACTTACTCAATATTCTTTTGAGGCTTGTATTACACTTACTCATTCATTTCTTACTGAGTTCAATATTTTACTTTTTAGCTCTTGGTTTATCTCTTTGGACATTTTTTAATATTTATATTTTAAAATATTTTTTAAGTTAACTTTCTTTCATAATATTGGAGCTCTCAATATTTCAAAATTTATATTAACTTAGTGTCCAATTATATGGAGACCGGTCATAGGGCTATGGAGGTGGTTTATAAGGACTTTTTAGATATGAAGAAATCTGTTATCGATTGAGAAAATTTGCATAAAAGGTATTCACATCTAGGTGATAAAGTAATTATAAAAGTTGAAAAGATGATATTAAAAGAAATGGAAGCTGAAATATCTAACTCTACAAATAAATAAAAACGATATTACTTAATATCGTTTTTTCTTCTTTTTTCAGCTTCTTCACGAATTTCCTTTATAAAATCTCTCATATAATTTACAGCATTTAATGTAGCAGTAACATATTCATCTGAAAAAATAGGAACTTCTTTTCAATCTTTTTTAAATAATTTCCGTAATCAAGTTTTTGGGTCTAATTCAATTCATTTATATCATTGTCTTACAAATCATCATTTTATTGCGTCTCATAATAACTCCTTATCTCTAAAATGAAATACATTTGTATATTGCTCTCAATTTAATAGTGTTAAATATATAATATTTCAAGTTTTACTTTCATAAATAGCATATATTTCTCTATTTGGAATTCTTTTAATTTCAATAGTTCATTTTTCTATAGCTTCCTGAACTTTACCTCATTGGTAGTTTGGAAGTTTTTTTAACTTTTCAATAAATTCTTTTTTAAAATTATCATTTAATTCTGATGTTTCTTTTTTTGTATCTCATTTTACTAAAATAGTAGCGACTCATTTCTTAGTATCGAAAACGGCTTTTCAAGTTTGTGGTAATACTCATAAAGACTCAGCAGTTCTTACAATTGATGGTTTTTCAATTTGATATTGATGAATATCGGGTCATGAATTAGAATTTAAATCTGCCATAAATGAAAATTAGTTATATTTTTTACATTTTATCATATTTTTTATTAAAATACAATTTTTTCTTGGTTATTAATGTCTTTTATAATTATAATAATTTAAGTAATATTACTTCCTACTAATCATACTAGCCTACTATTACCACACATATGAGGATTCCTATATACTCTTGCTTTTATCGGAATATAAATATAATCAAATGTAACCAATCCATTTAGCTCCACCATTTAAAAAAACAAAGAAAGCTCTTTATAAAGAGCTTTCTTTTATTATTTCATGAATAATTTCTTGTCAACCAACCTTGAGAGTACTTTTTTGATATATTTCTGGAAAAATTACCCCTGAAAAACTTTGTGTATTGATTTTTATTTGAGTTGGTCCTCATATATTTTTCACATATATATCTTTTTGCAAATCAATAACAGAACTTTTATCAAAAATATATCCATTTTCAAGAAGAATTCCACCTGAGGAGATAGTATAGAATATCGGTCCTCAAGAAACTACCAAAATAATCCCACTTTGAGTTTCTGGAAAGAAAACTTTTTTTTCCTGATTGGTTGCTAAAAATATATTCCCATCCGTTCAAATAACTTCTTTTTGAAACTCGTCTTTCTGAGAAGAAAAGAGAGATGATTGTGGTGTTTTTTGTATTTGATTTTGTATTTTTGTACTAATATAGATAAAACTAAATGATAAAAATATTACTAAAAAAATACTCCATACAAGAATCGATCATTTTTTATTTCTTTTCATATTTTTTTGCAATAACAATGATAATATGATATAATCCTCTCAAAGAAAAATATTATCCTAATTATATAAAAAATGTCTGAAAATACAACTGATAATTCAAATGATTTAAAAGAAATCGTTCTAGCAAAGGAAGAAAATAAAAATTACTCTTCTAGTAAATTTCAAGAATTAGAAAGTATTGTAAAAAGTTTTCTTGCAAAACAAGATACTGATAATACTCTCAAAAGTCTTACATTATGAGCACTCAATTTATGAAGTTCTGATGTACATTATGATAATAGTGATCATGATGTAGTGGTAAGATTTAGAATAGATGGAGTTCTGGTTGATATTTTTCGTCTGGAAAAAAAATATTATAAACTTTTTTTAGAAAGATTAAAACATTCTTCAAATCTAAAGCTCAATATTACCAATATTCCTCAAGATGGAAAATACTCTCTTGATTTTTCTGAAAGTAAAATCGATGTGAGAGTTTCAACCCTCCCAACTCCATACGGAGAAAATATGGTATGTAGAATTCTTGACGCTAAAAAAGCAATTATTGATTTTGAAGATCTCTGATTTTTTTGGACCACCAAAAGAATGCTTGAAAAAGCTATTAACAAAAAAAATGGTTTGATATTAGTTACATGACCAACTTGATCATGAAAAACAACGACTCTGTATACGATTTTATCGAAACTCAATACTCGTGATAAAAAGATTATCACTCTCGAAGATCCTATAGAATACCAATTAGAATGAATTATTCAATCGGAAGTAAATGAAAAAAATGGCTATAGTTTTGAAATGTGACTGAAAGCATTACTCAGACAAGATCCAGATATTATCATGATGTGAGAGATAAGAGATGCTGCAACTCTTGAAATTGCTACCCAAGCTTCCCTTACTGGACACTTAGTTCTTTCAACACTTCATACCAAAAGCGCCTCAGATACGCTTGATAGATTGATAAATATGTGATTAAAACCATATATTCTCGCATCCGCTCTTGATACCATAGTCGCACAAAGACTCGTAAGAAAGATCTGTCCTCATTGTAAAACAGAAAAAGAAAAATCGCCAGAAGAACTTCAACTCATAAAAGAAATGATGAAGGAAATAGGTATGAACTCTATTTCTTCTGAACATATAAAACTGTATCACGGAACATGATGTGAAAGTTGTAATAATAGCTGATATAAAGGAAGATTGTGAATTTATGAAATCATTTCCCTCAATAATAGTATTAGAAGTCTCATCAGAGAATGAGCAAATGCACAAGAAATTATTGCAGAATGAAGAAAATTAGATATGATAACCATGAAAGAAGATGGAATTTTAAAAGCTATAAAATGATACACCACCATACAAGAAGTTTTAAAAGTTATCTAATATAATTATGATACAAAAAATTTTTCTAATTTTTTTATTTTTATTTTTCTCCCTTTCTATTGCTCAAGCAAAAGATTGTGAAACTCTGGAAGATCAGTTTGAAAAATATGAATGTAGAAGTGATAAAATATGTAAACAATACGATGAAAATAAAAAAGTATTTAATATAGAAAAGTTTCAAAATGTTGAAGCCTACGAAAATACAGAAATCACTGATGTTCTATTGACTTCATGAACCACACAAAAAGGAATTCAAAAAGCAGTCGCGATCTACAAGCAAAATATGAATAATATTTATAAATGTGGGATTATTGGCGCACAAAAAAATTCTCTTCGTCGTCTTTTAGAGCTTCCTATTCATGAAAATGTAAAAAAAAGCATCGAGCCAAAAATTCATGATATTATCAAAAAACTTGATATTACAGCCAATACTCATAAATGTCTCAATATTGATACTCAAACTGTTTTCAATAAGCTCAGTATTTTCAGACAAACTACCTATCTCACTTGTGATTATAGTTTTTACATGGAATACATAAAAGATTATTATAATAATCCTGCTCATGCTCTTGGTATAAACCCTACAGAACCTGAAAAAGAGGATGAGGAAGAAAAAAGTTATACCCTTTTAGAAGCTGCTGATAAGATAAGTGAAGCACAAAATAATATTCATCAAGAGCTCCAACAAGCCTATAAAGTTTTTCCTATCGCATTTCACGCATATAGTGAGTATGAAAATAATTTTCCAGTTCATTTTTTACTCGAATTACTAAAAGAAGATTATTATATATTAAGAGAAAAACTCCACGAAGTACTCAATCCTATTAACCAAGTAGTGTATAAAATATCAAATGCTATGAAGAAATAAAAAAAATCGTAATTACGATTTTTTTTATTTCAATATTTTTAATCTACATAGATATATCATTGGATAGCTCTATCCGTTTTAGGAACTTTTCTCACGGTAACTTCGTTTAATCTACGGTAATTCATGTCTTTTACAATAATATCGGTTGACGTTACATCAACAACGATTCATACATGTCCATACACAGGATTATATCACTTTCCATGAAATACTACGATAGCTCATAATCCAGGGTTTGATCCGGTAGAATGTCATTTTCATTTTACATTTCTTAACCAATCTTTTGCATTTCACGACCAATTTACATTTTTATATTGAGCTACATACCAAGTACAATTTCACCAGTAAAATGTCCATTGTGGTGTTCTTTTTACTAATTTATATGACCCGTCTGTATCTATAAACTC
>JANJUN010000020.1 GCA_024710565.1 Candidatus Altimarinota bacterium
TCATCTTTATATCTATTATTATAACAATAATCGTATTCATACTGCTCTCAAAATGACTCCCGTACAATTTGCAAAACTACACTCTTAATTCAGTGTTTTTGTTAAGGTAATTCGTGTCCAGTTTTTTGGGAGCTTGACAAAGAGAATTTTTCAAGAAAAATTTTAAAGAAACCGATTCATATTTAGATCAGATTATTGAAGATTATTCCGTAGATAAGTTATCAGAATTACTCTGAAATACATATAAAATAAGAAGAGAAACTGGAAAAACATGATGAACTCCTTTAGATAATGCTATAAAAACTTTATGAAAAAATTGAATAGCACACAATGATTTACATCCTTGAAACATAATGATTGATAGAAATTGAAATATATATATGATAGATTTCTGAAGAATTAAAAAATTTAATAAATAATTTTATAATTATGAATATAGTAACAAGAGATATAAGAGAGTTAAATGATATAACTCCTATCAATTTTCAAGCAAGAAAAATAACTTTCTTTGAAATAAAAATTTCTTGAAATTTTGCTTGAGATATTGAAGATATGCTTGAATGAAACACAAAATTAATAAATTTTACCTTTAATCATGTAGAATTCAATTGAAATGTTAATGTTTTTGATATCTGATGAAATCTTTTCGTTGTTGAATATAGCGATGAAACTTCAAGAAATAAAGATGTTGAATTATTAAAGCAAAGATTTGAGGAAAGCTGAAAATTTGCAAAAGAATTAGAAGAAGAAAGACAAATTCCAGAATTTGAATGATATTTTGATTATGAATGAAAGTATTATATCATTGTAAATGGGCTTAATAAACTTACTGATGAAATAAGTCCTGAAAAATGAGTTTATAAATGAGTTATTGTAAATCCTTGAAAATATTTTGAAGTTTGAGACGAATGAAAAAAAATTGCTGAAAGAATAAATGATATTTTATAAAATTTATAATAACATTAAAAAATATGAGAGATATAGAGCAAAGAGCATATGAAACTCAAAAATTTCTTCAAGAAAAAAGAGAAAAAGAAGTTCAAGATTATATTAATTGAGATGAAACATATAAACAAAATTATTGGGACAGATATGTTTTTACTATGTGGTGGTATGATCAAAGATGAACATCATTGCCTATTGATATTAAACAACTTAGAGAGTTATATAGATGAATTGAAGATAATATTGATAGATTTATACCTTGAAGTATGAAATCTCTTGAAGAAGAATGATTTACTTGAAAGATAGATGATATTTTTATATTAGATAGTAAAGTACAACTATTTTTTGATAATAGACTAGTAGAGAATCTTTGAGATTTATATTATAATACTTTAGCTAATTTTTTAGAAGAATTATCTAAAATAACTTGAAATGAAAAGCTAAAAATAGCTTCTGAAAAAATTAGAGTTGCTTGGAAAATTTCTGAACCTTATGTTGATAGAAATAATCCTTCTAAAAAACATGAAAATGCTGAATTTGAAATTGAATTATTTTGATGAGTAAAAGCTATTGCTGAAAGAGTTTGAAAAATGGATAGTACTGAATTATTAACTTTTTTATGAGAATTATCTCAAAAAATATGGAATGATTGAGAAAAAGATTCAAAAAGACCAAGTGTTTGAAAAAATTGAGTCGTTGATGAAACAAAAACAAGAACAAAACTAGCAACTGCACTTTTTGAAGCATCATTATTAATAAAGTAATTTTTAAAATAAAGAAGTACTAAATTTGATTTAATGCTTCTTTATTTTTTTATTCTAAATAATTCATAATATTATATTTATCCAACTATTGTTATAATAATTCATAATAACAAATCCATGAAACTAACATAACTGTTCATAATGATTATTCTAATAATTCATAATATTATTTATCCAACTATTGTTGTAATAATTCATAATAACAAATCATTGAAACTAACATAACTGTTCATAATAATTATTCTAATAATTCATAATAAAATAAATATTAAATTATGTATAAGTGATATTATTCAACTATTATATATAGTTCTATTATTTTGACTCTATATGGATTAACATTAAGTAATTATATTTGTATTACTATTATGACTTTCATTTTTTATAATATTCTTTTGGTTTTCATCTATATTCACTATAATACCCATAATCATCATTATAAAGATTAGCAACAGTGAATTCTATATGTTCTTGAAAAAAAGTTCTCAATATTTTCATTGTCGCGAACCATAAACCAAATTCAACATTTTTGAATAAATTGAAAGGTGCTTTTAGTTGATAACTAAGCACTTTTTGTTTGTTTGAAAAAGTTCTATAGTATAATTATCATTATAAAAATATTGAGAACTTTTATAATTTTATTGACTTTACATCTAACAAAACTATTATTATTTCTTATTATTAATAATCATATTTATGAAAATTACTTCTTGACTTGATTTTTGAACATCAAACTCAACCATTTGATACAATGATTGACAAAAATCACAACTCATAAATCTTTCAAAGTGAAAACAAGAAACAAGGACTGTATTACTTGCTGATACAGAAGAACAAGAATTTATAGTTTGAAATGATGGTATAAGAAAATATATAGATTGATCTGTTTGAAGATTAATACAATCTCCTAAATCTTTTCTTAATTCTAGAGAAGAGGTAAAAACAATTATGTTATGAAATCAATACACATTAACAGAAATTGTTTGAATTATTATAAAAGATTTTAAAGATAGACTTGAAAATATAGTTTGAAATAATGTTGATAGTGTTTTACTTTGAAGACCCGTACATTTTCATGATGAAGATGAAAAATTAGATAAACTCGCACAAGAAAGATTAGAAAATGCAGCTAGACTAGCCTGATTTAAAAATATTGAATTTCAACTTGAACCACTAGCAGCAGCGAAAACATATCAATCAACTCTTCAAAAATGAGAAGAAGAAAAAGTAATAATTGCTGATTTATGATGATGAACAAGTGATTTTTCACTGTTACATATGACATCTGACGCTATGGAAGTATTATGAAATACTTGAGTTTATATAGGTTGAAATAATTTTGATAGAAAATTATCATATGATTATTTCTCACCACATTTATGAAGATGAACCTTATTTAATTCAATGTGAAAGCAATTAGAACTACCAACTAGTTTTTATCACACATTATCTGATTGGAGAAAATTACATGAATTATGAGATAGAAAAACGAAGCATGATATATTATGACTATATTGACCCTCATTAGAGAAAGATAAATTTTGAAGATTATGTGATATAACAAATAATCCTTTACTTTGATATGAATATTTTGAGTGAGTTGAATGAACAAAAAAACAACTTTCTCAAGATGAAGTTTATAATTGAGATTTTAACTTTTTTACAAATCCACTTAATTTTCAAATATCAAGAGTTTTATTTGAACAATTAATACAAGAAGAAATTTATAGAATTGTTAAACCCATTGAGGAATTATTAAATCAAACATGACTAAAATCAGAAAATATTGATAAAATTTTTTTAACCTGATGATCTTCATTTTTACCTATTATTCAAAGAGAAGTTGAAAAATTGCTTTGACAATGAAAAATAGTTGATAATGAAAGATTTTCTTCTATTTGATATTGATTAACTATTGAAAGTTATGAAAGGTTTAAGTAATTGAATAGTAAAATATAATGAATGAAAAGAATCATTATGAACCAATAAAATAATAGTATTGACTTGACCGAGAGGTGCTGGAAAAAGTTTCTCTATACTAAAACTTTCTTGAATATTTTCTGAATTAGAGATAGTAAGACAAATAACGTGTAGATGAGAAAGAAATGATGATAATGGAAAACTTATTGTAAATACTGATGAAGAAACATTTAGAAAATTAAAATCAAGTATGTTTGTGTCAACTTGAAAATATTGAATTTTGTTAGATGATATAAAAAAAGCGCTAAATAAATGAAAAATTCCAATTCTAACATTATGATGGAAAGAAATAATAAAATTACAATCTAATGGTTTATGAGATAATCTATTTGTAATAAATATAACATATCCATTAAATGAATTTTGAGAATTAAATAGTGAGATTTTAAATGAAGTCTTAGAATGAAGATTTTCTGATAGAAACTGGTCAATACAAGAAAAAGAAGAGAATATAAATAGATTGTTAAAATATATGAAACTTTTTTTTAATAACCCAAGATTTAATAATAGATTTTCTTTAAATATAGAAACTTGAATCAATGACAACACAACAATTCCAAGAATTATTGAAGTTGTTAGAACCAATATCTTAGCATTAATATAATAAATTTTGAGAATATACTTAATATCTGAAGAATTTCCTGAAGAAACAAATTATGGTTGAATATGAACATATCATTTTACTTTATCGTCAAAACTAACTCATATATGAAATGAAGTTTCTGTAATTTGCAAAACTTTTCAAAAATCACATTCATTTATAAATGAACATTGAGTACGAGTTATAAGAATTAAACCATTTTTTTGATGTAATAGTCTTTTTTTATACAGAATAAAATTATTATTTATAATAATTCAAGAACAAATTAAGAAAAAAATAGATGTAATTGAAGCCCCTGAATGGAACTGAGAAATATTTTTTTATTATTTTTTCAACTGATTCTGGAAAACAAAATTGATTTTAAGACTCCATACTCCTCTCTTTGTTTGTACATATTTAAACAACTTAAATAAAAACTTATCAAATAGATTAAATATATTCATTGAAAAATATTTAATAAAAAATATTAGTCATGTATCTTGCTGTAGTTACTCCTTATTAAATGAAATATCAAAATCTTATCAAGTAAATAAAAAAATCTCAGTAATTCATAATCCTTGAAACGATTTAATATTTGATAGAAGTAAAGATTTTGAAGATCTATATAATTTAAAATCAAAAAATTTAAATATTTTATTTGCTTGAAGCCTTGAGTATAGAAAATGAGTTGATTATTTTTCAAAATCAATGAATATTATATTAAATAAATATGATAATATTAATATAATATTTGTATGAAAATATGGTGATTCTTGAAATTTAAATCAAAAACTATCAAAACAAGAAGTATGAAAATATTTTGATTATATAAATCATAAAAAGATAAGATTTTTATGAAAAGTTGATTATAAACGTATGCCAAATATATATAAATATTGTGATATTTGTATATTTCCTTCTATTTATGATAATTATCCATGAGTAGTAATTGAATCACTACTAATGTGAAAAGCTGTTATTGCATCAAAAAATACAGGAATAGTTGAGTCAATTAAAAAATGAATTATTTATATTGATCCAACAAATATTTGAGAAATTGTAGAGAAAACATCTTGATTAATTAATAATACAAAAAATATTTCATTATTATGAGATGAATGATATAAAGAAGTTGAGAAATTAAATAAAAATATACTAAATAATATTATAGAATTTTATAAATAAATATGTCAGTATTTACAAAAATAGATATATCTTTTTTAAATGAGAAATTAAAAGTCTATTGATTATATTTTATAGAAATAAAGACGGTATGAGATTGACTAGATAACTCTGTTTTTATAATTTATGATAAATATCATAATAGTTATATGTTAAAAATATACGAATGAAAAAATGAAATATTTTTTCATAATTTAAATAATTTTCATAAAAAATTAGATAATATAACTATACATAAAATTTTATACAAAATTGATAATTTTATTGATTGAAAAAAGGCTATTATCTTTAATAGAATAAATAATAATTTAAATTACAACATTAATTTAATTTTAGAAAAAATATCATTATTTCATAATTGTTTAAATGAATGAACCTTTTTTCAAGAAAGTCCAAAAAAATATATTGATTCTTTAAAGCAGGAAACTGAACAATTTAGCAAAAAAATTACAGATGAATGATATATTAATCAATATAAATGATTCATAAACTGTAAAAAACTATATTGAACTTTTTCAGAAACTTATAATAATTTATATATATCTGATTTTACTTTAAAAACTTGATTAATTCATAATGACCTGTGTAGATGAAATATTATTCCTAATAATTTAAATTGAGTTGAATTTATAGATTTTGATGGTGTACAAAAAAATATTTTATTAAAAGATTATATAATATTTATAATAAGATTTGATTTATTTTGAAACTTAGAAAAATATTTTATTAAGAATGAAAAATGAATATTTAATATATGAGATGAAGAAATTGAGTATAATTTAATAAAAAAATTGTATCTAATATATTCTATAAATTTAATTTTAAACATGATTTATTATATTTGATATAACATTAAAAATGTAAATGATGAAAATTTTTATAATAACAATAACCAAAGTTGGCAAGAAATATATAAAAACTTGCTAAAATATAAATTAATATAAAATGAACTTAGAAATATTCTATAAATAATTATAACTATGAAAACAATAAGAACCTGAGTATATGCAATATTAAAATATAAAGATAATATTGTTGTAATAAAAAAATGAAGATGACCTTTTACAGGACTTTATGATTTACCTTGATGAAAAATTGAACATGGTGAAAAAAATATTGTATCTTTAGAAAGAGAAATAATAGAGGAAGTATGATTAGAAAAATCAGACTTTAATATTGAAAAATTAATTACAGTCGAAGAAGATTTTGTTCAACATGTTTGGCAATGAGAAGAAAAAGATGAACATATTATAGCTATAGTTTATTTAGTTAACATTACTAAAGATGATTTTAATATGAATTATATTGAAAAATGATGAGATGCGAATGGATTAAAATTAATTCAAATAAACGATAAAGAAACTCCAAAAACAAATATTTTAAAAAAAGCTATAGAAAAATTTTTAATTATAAATAATTAATGTCCTCATTTTTTATAATATTCTTTTGGTTTTCATCTATATTCACTATAATACCCATAATCATCATTATAAAGATTAGCAACATTGAACTCTTTATGTTCTTGAAAAAAAGTTCTCAATATTTTCATTGTCGCGAACCATAATGTATTCACCTCGTTATAGGCATCAGTATTAAGCTTACTGATGCCTGTATTTATGAATAACAACGCCCCCCTTCTAAAAAGATTATGTGGGAGTCAAAATCATCCACTCCCACATTATTTTGACTTTTGAAGATAAATCATTATATTTCTATCTTAAAATTTAATTTACATTTTTCAATGGAACAAACCCAAGAACTATCACTCGCTGAGAAGAAAAAAGAAGTACTCTCCAAAATACAAGAAGTAGTAGAAGGTTTTCGAGTATTGAAAGAAGAACTGTTAGAGATAAATAAGATAAATGAGCATCTGCTTTTAGCAAAAAATAGAGATGAAGAAAAAAAGAAAATTTTACAAGAGGCTTCTGTAAAAATTCAAAATCTCCTTAAAAGTATAGAACAACTGAAAAAAAATAATGCTCATAGAACAAATAGTGAAATTCATACCGCGCACAGTAAGATTTCTAAACACATATGAAATATTATTGAATGAATTATTACAGAAACAAAACTAAAAACCATTATCACCATTTCCGTAGAATTGCCAAAATTGATCGAACAGCTTTGAAAAAATTTAAGAACTGGAATCGGTATTGAAATACTTACAGAATCATTTGAAAAATTTGAAAAAATCAATGCCCCCATTGATTTGGAAAAAATAAAAGAAAAAATCGAATCCCAAATTTCTAATATTGAATGTAGGATCAATGATGCTCAAAGTATTTTTGACCTTATTGAATATTTAGAATTATCTGATTCTCATATCATCAATGACCTTATTGACTATATTTTATGAGGAAAAACCTATGATGAAATCAATAAAAAACTCAATGAGGCTGGAGTATATATAGAACAAATTACTCTGCATCCTATCGATTATGTCGAAGAAAAAAATGAATCTCTAGTAAATATTCCCCCTCCTGAAACTCCTCTCGTACAAGATGAAATCATTCCTTTTCAAACTCCCTCCACTCTTCCTGAAGTCAAAAAAAGAAAAAAATGACGTATTCATGTTTTTATAAAAACTTTAATAACATGGATAAATACAGATAAAACAGTGAGTTGGAGACAAGCAAAAAATAAAATATTAAAAGAGCTTAAATAAGCTCTTTTAATATTTTATTTGCGTGACCTGTCGCTTTTACATTTTTCCAAGATTTTAATATTTTTCCATCTCTATCAAGTAAAAAAGTAGAACGAATTACCCCTTGAACTATTTTTCAGTAATTATTTTTTTCCCCATATGCTCCAAAAAAATGATGAATCACTAATCCTGAATCAGAAATAAGTGGATTTTTTAGCGAATGTTTTTCACAAAATTTTTTATGACTCTCCTGATGATCTTTAGAAACTCAAAATAATTGTATCCCCAGTTTCTCAAATTCATCTTTTAAATGAGTAAAATCCGTATTTTCCAACGTACATCCTGGAGTATCATCCTTGGGATAAAAATATAAAAGTGTTTTTTCACTTTGACTCAAAATATCTTTCAAAGTAGTTTGTTTACTCACTCCATTTATAAGAACCTCTAAAGGTTGGGTAAAAATATTTTCCATACTCTAAAAAATTAAAAAATAAATACATGCCCCTATTACAAAAATTTTTTCATCATCATTTTTGCTTCTTTATCAAGAGTTCTTTCTTTTAAAACTTGTTTTTTATCATACTCTTTTCTTCATTTACAAAGTCAAACCCTGAGTTTTATCAAGCTTCCTTTAAAATAAAGCTCCAACGGAATGATCGCAAATCCTCCTTCTTTTTGTTTAGAAAGTAATTGCACGATAGTTTTTTTGTGTAAAAATATTTTTCTATCTCTATCCCCTGGAAGATTTTGCCTATTTACCAAGGTTTTCCATGGAGTAACATGCATTGATTTAATATATGGAGTTCCGGAAAGCAGAGAAATATAACTTCCTTTCAAATTGACATGTCCAGCTCTCAGAGATTTCACTTCATGTCAAAAAAGTTCAATTCCAGCTTCCCAAGAATCAAGTATTTCATAATCAAAATATGCTTTTTTATTCTTTGTAATTATCGTATCTTTCATATTGTTCTTCATATTATCTATTATCTTTCAAAAATATTATATTGATGTTCTAAAATATATTCTACTTTTTTTCATTTAAAATACCAGTCCCATCACATATAATCAAGTTCTGTATTTTTCCCGGCCTTTGCTTTACTGTATGGATTTTTTTTGAGCTCAAAGTGAAGGTGGTAATCTTTATAATCCTCATCAGGAACTCCTGTAATTCCAGTACGTCCAATATATTGTCCCCTATTTATTTTTTGTCATACCAAAAGATCATCGGAAACATCACTTAAATGAGCATAAAATATAACATCTCATTTCATTGTTTTTATCCAAACCTGATTTCCCCTTAAAATATCTAAGTTCTTTAATTTATCTTCTTGTGTGAGAGATTCTCATTTTTTAATTTTATTGAGATCAGAAAAAGTGAAATTTTTTACAATTTTTACAATAATTCCATCATCTATTGCAATTACCTCAGAACCATTGGGAGCATCAATATCCCACCCTTCGTGTATTGCATTGGTATAATGCGCTCTGTATGGGCGTCCTCCATTTGGAAATTTGGAAATATTTTTCCCATCAGGAAGTTTTTTCCCAACTATCGGGATAACATATTTTGATTTTCTTTTATCAAGAATTTCCTTAATTTTTTCATTTTGATAGAGGGTTTCATCATACACTCTCCACTTTTGTACATATTCAAAATTTGGATGTCTTTCATCAATAGAAGCAAATAATTTTAATTTTTGTTTTTGTGTAAGTAACGTTTCACTTGCTTGAGATAAAAGTGTATCGGTATAATCACTCATTTTATTATATAAATCAAAATCAGAAATAAGGTATAATCTAAAACGAGTATTTGAGAGAATATTCCCCTGCGTGTCTTTTAAATAAAAATATTCATTTTTACAATTTTTATCATCAATTTGAAGTGAAAAAAAACTTTTCGACGCTAAAGTATACAAAAATTCCGTTTTTGTATGACAAAGAGAATGAATGCTATAGCTTGATATATCTTCTTTAGATTCAAAAACTACGATAGTCTTTGATAATATTGGTGAACCTAAATATATATTTTTCCCAGAAGCTCCAGAATATACAACATCAATATTTTTATAAAATGACGAATATACCATCGTATACCAAAAGAAAATCGAGGTAATGAAAAAGATTATTCCTATATTTTTTATATTCATCTTTTTTATTTAACATATAATAGATGTATTATAGAAAAAATTTGTTTTTTTCAATTTATTTTTTGAGATATTATAATAAAAAAAATCCTTGACTTTTAAAAAAACATCAATAATATAGCACGTACAATATTTATGTGCTAATTTATTTTTTAATACCTATAAAAAATATGAAAAAACAATTCACATTTGAAGCAGAAACAGAAAGACTTTTAGAGCTTCTTACACACTCTATTTATTCCAACAAAGAAATATTTTTAAGAGAACTTATCTCAAATGCTTCCGATGCCATAGACAAAGCGAGAATAAAATCTCTCACCGATACTCAATATCTCGCAGAAGATACTCAATTTCAAATTAAAATTGATGCTGATAATAAAAATAATATTATTACTATAGAAGATAATGGTATCTGAATGACTCAAGAAGAAGTAATAAAAAATATTGGTACCATAGCAAAATCATGAACCAAAGATTTTTTAGAAAAAATAAAAGAATCTAAAGAGGAAAATCATCTCATCGGACAATTTTGAGTAGGATTTTATTCTGTATTCATGGTCGCAGAAAAAGTAGAACTCGAAACAAAATCAAACGATAGTGAGAACTCAATAGTATGGACTTCTGAGTGAAAATGAAGTTATGAAATAGCTGCTGGAGAAAAAAAATCAAGAGGAACTATTATAAAAATCTTCCTCAAACCAGAGGAAAAAGAGTACGCTGAAAACTGGAAACTGAAAGAATTGATAAAAAAACATTCCAACTATATAGGAGTTCCTATCATGATGAAAGAAATAGAAAATGATAGCAATAAAGAGAAAGAAAGAACTTGGGAACAAATCAATGAAACGAGAGCCATATGGAATAAAAATAAATCCGAAATTAAAGATGAAGAATATAATGAATTTTATTCTTCCCTCAGTTATGATTTCCAAAAACCACTCTCCCATATTCATTTTAGTACCGAATGAATGGTAAGCTATAAATCCATCCTTTTTATTCCTCAAGAAAAAAATATATTTGGAGGAAATGATGATCCAAGTAAAGAATATGGACCAAAACTTTTTGTACAAAATGTTTTAATCCTCGAAAAAGCTCGTGATCTCCTTCCAGTTTGGCTCAGATTTATTTCTTGAGTCGTACAAACTTCAGACTTACCTCTCAATATTTCTCGCGAGATGTTGCAATCTAATAACAATCTTGAAAAAATAAAAAAAGGACTCACCAAAAAGATTATCGAAAAATTAAGATCAGAACTCAAAGATAACCAAGAAAACTATAATATCTTCCTACAAAATTATGGAAAAACATTAAAGGAATGAATTTATTATGAAATGGAACTCAAAGAAGATATTGCTGGAGTAGTGAAATTTCATTCTCTTTTGGAAAATAAAGATATTACGTTAGATGAATATTTAGAAAAAGTAAAAAGTACTTCTTCTGAAAATGAACAAAATGAGAAAAAAGAAGGAAAAAATATTTATTATATCACCGCAAAAAATATCTCTGAAGCAAAAGCAAATCCATATATTGATCAATTTCAAAAGAAAAATATCGATGTACTTTTACTTACCGACACGATTGATGAGTGGATAGTAGGAACGCTTCATCAGTATAAAGAAAATAAACTTATCTCTATTACAACTTCTGATTGAGAACTTGAAAATGAAGAAGAGAAAAAAGATATTGAAGAAAAAACAAAAGAATTTAAAGATGTATTTGAGCTGATGAAAAATACTATAGGAAGTGATAAAATAGAGAAAGTTCAAGTCACCAAAAGACTCTGAGAAAATATATGAGCACTCACTACCAAAGAAGGCTGACTCACTCCTCAAATGGAAAAAATAATGAAGGCTATGGGACAAAATATTCCTCATCAAAAAAGAATTTTAGAGATCAATCCTGAAAGTAAAATAGCAAAACTCATATTTGAAGAATTTAAAAAAGATTTAAAATCTGATAAACTCAAAAATATGATTCTCTATGTCTATGAACAAGCACTATTACTCGAATGATGAGAACTCGAAGACTACAGATGATTTATCAATAGAGTAAATACATTTATACAATAAAAAAAGCTGAATTTTTCAGCATTTTTTTATTGTATAAATCATTTTAATTTCTCTTCAAATGTTTCGAGTGAAAAATCACGAGCTCTGTATTCACAATCATATCTCATTTCTATACATTTTTCGGGAGTCAATTCCTGAACTGCTGAGATAATATCTTCTACTTTCGCTTCTTTTTCAATCAAAATTCCCGTTTTTCCATCAATAATAGTTTCTTTTAATCCTCCATCATTTACTCAAATAACCGGTTTTCCAGCAGCCATACTTTCAACTGGACTCATCCCAAAATCCTCATCAATAGGAATATATAAAGTTGCCACAGCATTTCCTACATAATCCGTAAATCATTCATTTCCAGGAAGCGTAACAAATTGTATATTTTCACATCCAGATGCAAGTTGAAATATTTTTTCTTTTTGAGGATCGTTCTCTCCATAAATAATAATAAGTTTCTTCTCTGGCATCTGTTTAAATGCTTCTACTATTTTATCCACTCTTTTCGCGTCAGAAAGTCTCGCAAATGATAGATAATAATCCTTTTGTCATAAAAATCTAAATTCTCATAAATTTACCGGTGGATAGAGAATCTGAGCTTCTACTCATAAAAATTTTTGTATTCTTGACTGAGTATTTTGAGAGTTAGTAAGAATTAAATCCATCTTTGAAATATCTCTCTCATACATAACTTGAAATATTTTACAGGCAATTTTAAAAAGTCCTTTCAAATATTTTGGTACTTTTTCTAGATATAAATTATGTAAATCATAGAGATATCTTGGTGGGGTATGACAATAATAGATTTTTTTCTGATTTTTATTACAATTCCAAACTGCACTAATACTATCTCCTGAAAAAATAACCGTATCATATTCTCTCAAAAATCTTGTTTTAAATAGAAATGCAAACTTGAGCTTTATATGACGAAATCCTTTTTTAAATATTTCACTTGAGAGTGGTATCATTTTCCCCTCAAATCCTTCTTTTCTGAGATCAAAACTTCCGCGTGAAAAAAATCAAGATGCGATATCAGCCTTGAGTGCTTTTGCCATCATCATTATCAGCCTTTCTCCTCCTCATTTATATAAAAAAGTATCATGAAAAATAATAGTTTTTTTCGACATGTCTTTGAGATAAAATAATAAAAAATTGAAAGTATTATACAAAAATACTCTCATTTTCAAGTTTAATTGTTTTTCCCTCTCCATTCAGAGAGTAAATTTAACGCATCAATAGGGGTAAGATTATTCACATCTAACTCTTTTAGCCTTTTGTCCAATTCACTTTCCTTCTCTTTATAAACTATTTTTTCTCTGTAGGTATCATTCCCTATATTTCACAAAGAAAGTTGTGAAAAACTATGAGTTTTTTCAAATTGATGTAAAAAATAATTCGCTTCTGTTATGACACTTGCTGGAAGTCACGCCAGTTTTGCCACTTCTATACCATAGCTTTTTTTGATACTTCCTGGGATAATTTTTCTTAAAAATACAATATTTTCTTCATTTTCTGATACAGCAACCGAAAAATTCGCAACTCATGGAAGTTTTTTTGATTCATCTACGAGTTCATGATAATGCGTTGCAAAAAGTGTTTTTGCTTGTATTTTATCATGATTTTCTTTCAGTATTGCCCAAGCTAGACTCATCCCATCATACGTCGAAGTTCATCTTCCGACTTCATCAATAATCACAAAACTATTCTTGGTAGAATTGTGTAGAATATTGGCTACTTCTTGCATTTCTACCATAAATGTTGACGATCAAACAAAGAGATTATCACTCGCTCCAACACGAGAAAATATTTTATCTGTGAGTGGAATTTTTGCAGATTTTGCCGGAACAAAACTCCCCAAATGTGCCATTAAAATAATAAGCGCATTTTGTCTCAAATACGTGGACTTCCCTCCCATATTTGGTCAAGTTATGATATGAACAAACTTTTTGGTATCGAAAAAAAGTTCATTACTAATAAAATTTTTTTCTATTTTTTCAATAACTGGATGCCTTCCTCAAACGATTTCTAGATCATACCCCGCGTGTATTTCTGGTTTTACATAATCATTTTCATATGCGACATGTGCAAAATTGGAAAGCCCATCAATGTGAGCAATCTGAGAAGAAAGGGTTTTTATTTCTTGAAAATTTTCTAAAATTTGAGAAGACACTTCTTTAAAAAGCATATATTCTCTTTGGTATAACTCACTTTCAGCATTAAGCATTTTCCCCTCAAATTTTTTGAGATCTTCGGTAGTAAAACGAAGTGCATTTACTAACGTCGTTTTATGTATAAAACTTTCTGGAATTTTTGTTTTTTGACTTAAAGGAACTTCTATAAAATATCAAGAAGCCGAAGTATACTTAATTTTTAAAGTCGTAATACCTGTTTCAGAAACAAGATTTTGAGTATAATTATTAAGCCATTCATGAGAGTGTTCGATAAAATTTCTCAGTTCATCTACCTGATTATCAAATCCATCCTGAATAATTCCACCAGCGGTAATAATATTATTTGAATCTATTTTTATTGCTCTTTCTATGAGGTCGATAACTTCTTGTAAGCTTTGCATATTTTCAGTTGAAAATTAAAAATTTATCATATAATCAAACTATAATTACTTTTTAGTTATTTTCAAATAAAAGATGATAAAAGTTTTGCAAAGTGATACTATTATTGATGTAGTAAATAAAATTAACACGTGTGAAGATAAAGAATTACTCATTGAATTCCCATTCTGACATAGTATATTAAATAATTACATGTCATTAAAAATCCTCAAAAATAAAGCCTGAGAAAAAAGAATTACCATTCTTACCCATGATATTTCCTCAAAAAAAATAGGAACTCCTTTGGGAATCAACTACTCTCTTCTCAAAGATAGTGAATTTCATAAAGAAAAAAACCTCAAACAAGAACTTCTCAAACACAATTTTACCTTTTTTGAATATTTTGTATTTGTAATAAAAAAATACATATCCAGATTGAGTCTTTTTGTTGGGAAAAAAACTGGTATCAATACTCTTAAATATTATAATCCCTATAATCGTGTGAGAAAATCTGGAATATTTTTTCTTCTCGTATGACTCACCACCTCGATAGGAATGCTTATTTTTATCTTTTATTTTGCCGTTTCTAAAACATTTATAGAAATCACCCCAGAAATCAATATTAAAACAAAAGCTATCAATATCATCTACGAAGAAACTTCTGGAGAAATCAGTATGATTTCAAAAGAACTCAAAGTTCCGATAAAAAAAATAACTCAAACTGTTTCTCTTGATTATACTCATAAAACAACTGGGATAGATTATGAAAACACTCTCAGAGCTACTGGAGATGTTTTATTCATCAATGAACTCAAAGAAGAACAAGTATTTAGACCCGCAACGAGACTTTTAAACAAAGATGGGCTTATTTTTGAAACCCAAGATTGGATTAAAATTCCAGGAAAAACAGTAAATGGAAGTTGAGAAACCGTATTATGAACCACCCAAGCAAAGGTAATTGCACGTGTGTATGATAATAATGGGGTCTTTATTGGAAGTAAATGAAATCTGAAAGAAGAACATTTATTTACCTTTCCTGGTTTGAGATTTAGTCAAGATAAAATCTATGCAAAATCCATCTGAGAATTTAAAGGATGAGAAGATAACATAGCGTACATTGTAAGTGAAAATGATGAAAAAAATGCAAAAAAAATATTAGAAGAAATGCTTGAGAAACAAGCTATGGTAGATCTAAAAGCAAAAATAGAGGAAGACAACAAAATGTTTTGAGTGCAACACGAAATTCTTCCAATAAAAGACGTACTTAAATACAAAAATATGTCGATTACTACGACTCCAAAAGAAATTAAACCAGGTGAAAAACTAGAAACATTTACTCTTCATGGTGAAATAACACTCGAAACCTATATTTATAATAAAACTTCTGTGTTAAATCTTTTAAGAAATATCATCAATGATGGTCTTCTTTCTGGAACCGATAAACTCATTATGATCGATGAAAATTCTCTCAGAATGACGGTAATCCTTGATAAAATCAATAATCCATTAACCATAAAAGCGACTACTGAAGTTGATATAGGGCTCAGTTATGATTTTGATAATAATGCCAATAATTACAATCAAAGACTCAAAACACTTATTCTGTGACTCAGTAATGATGAGGCAAAAAATATTTTGCTCAATGAAGGAAAAATAAGCAATGTGACGATTAAAAACACTCCATTTTTTATCAAAAAAATTTCTTCGAATTTAGATAATATTATTATGAGAATTAGTCAAAATTAAATCCCCCCTATCACACTCAATCCTTTTGTATAAAAAATATCCAAGAACTCTCTCAAAAATAAAACAAGAATTATTCTCATTTAAATTTGACATTTAAAAAAATAGTTTACAATGATGGCATATCTATTATAAACTATTTTTTTATGAAAACACATTTTTACACGGAGGATATTATAAATATTTGCGATAATAAACACCTCACCGTTGATGAAATTTTTTCCTATATCTCAGAAAAATACCCTACGGCTGGAAAGTCTTCTATTTATAGAAATGTAGAAGAACTTGCGCTACAATGATCTTTAAAAAAAGTCGTTTGAGCGGGAAAAAAAACATATTTTGAAAAAGTAAAATGTCCTCATATTCATCTCATCGATGAAATAACGGGAGATATTATTGATATGGATATAGAAAAAATTCCTCACTTTACTCTCCCCGCGTGATTTGAAGCAAATGATTATGATATTAAAATTTTTGGGAAATTCACTAAATAAAAAATTACCTTTCGGTAATTTTTTATTTGGTGAAATTTTTCACGATATTTTGAAATGCTTTTAATTTTTCATGAGTTCCAATAATCTTCTCAATTCATAAAAGTGTATAATATCCTTCTGCGTGTTTTTTTTCATTTTTTAGAATTTGTTCAGCCTCAAAAGCACTTTTTCACAGCCCTACTAAATTTCCAAAATATCTATTCCTAGAATTTCAAAAACAAGTAGCTATAAGATCTCATCCTAAAGAAAAATCAGAAAAATCTATATTCTCATTTCCTCAAAGTAATGATAAAAGAATTGGTAATTCTTTATAGAGTTCACAAAAGTGGTATCAAATAGAAGACATTCAAAGTCCTTTTGCTTCCAAATATCACATTTGAAGTGCAAAAATATTTTTTAAACTTCCAAAAAGTTCAATATTTTTCGTATTTTGAGAAAGTGAAATATTGAGATTTTCATTTTCAAAAAGTTTTTGTAATTTCTGAGATATTTCTTCATTTTTACATCCGATTTGAGCTCAAAGTATTTTTTCTTCGACCAATTCTGAAGCAATCATTCATCAAGATAATATCGCATAATGATAATCAAAATCGGGTAATTCTTTGCTTAAAATATCCCCTGGAGTTTGAAGTGTTTTATTATCAATTCCTTTGGAAAGATTTAAAAAAGTAACTCCTGATTTCAAATTATTTTTTATACTCCCAATAAAACTTCCAACAAATTGTGCTGGAATAGCGATAATTATCAAATCAAATTCTCTCAAAGAACTTAAATCATCTAAAAATATTACATTTTCTCATAATTTTGTTCCAGAAAAAAAATACGGATTTTCTCTGGTTGTTTTTAAATTTTGTAAAACCATTTCATCTTTTTCGTAAGCAAAAAAAGAAGTGTTTTTATTATTTTTTGATAAATGATTAAGTATAGCAAATCAAAAAGCTCCAACTCAAATAATTACTGTTTTCATAATTTTTTATATTAAAATAATTCTAAATCCCCTCAATATCATTTTTCATCATTGAGCAGGTGCATAATTCTTTCTCTTTCTTCAACAATATTTTTTTGTATTTTTTCTTGTATCACTAAAAATCTCGCCTTATTTTTTTCTTTGGTGCTGTTTTGCATATTATTATAACTTCTCAGAAATTTTTCTTCTTCTTCGTTGAGTCATGTCTTTAATTTCAGATAAAAAATACTTCTCTTCGGGCCTTTCAAAATTTTTTTAGATTCTCAAAGGGGTTCATAGTCAAATAAATACGAAAAAAGCAAAATATCATTATTCTGTCCATAGACAATGTCTTGAATATCAAAAGAAACTTTTCCTACATACTGCTCAACTTCTTCAGAAAAAACAAAATTCCCCTCTAAACTAAATTTATTTTCATTGATGGTAAAAATTCATTCTCCACGAATCTCATTTCTCTGATTGGCTCCATTATGATTGTTTGTCAAAAAACATACTCCTGAATTCATACTATTATTCTTAATTTTAAGAGCATAATAGTATGAATTTTTATGCTTTTGGCAAATATTTTTAGGATAAATTTTGGTTTTTATAATGAATCAATTGGTAACTTTTTTCTCATTTAGAAATAGATATGACATCAAATTGTATTTTTTCAAGATCAATATGATGCTTCACACAATAATACTCTATAGTTTTTTGAAGTTTAAAAAGTTTCTTTTGAGTGATAGACTCTTCTCCAGTTCAAAAAATATTACTGGTTCTGTATTTTACTTCTATAAAAATAGTTTTTTTATTCCATTCAGCAATAATATCAATTTCTCAAAAAATAGAAAATTTAAAATTTGTTTCTTTGATATAATATCACTTTGATTTTAGATATTCTATAGCTAGAAGTTCTCAATGATCTCCTGATTTTTTCATAAAATATGTATTAAGAATGTTCTCATTTTTCGATTTCCACAAGAATTTTTTGTGTAATAGCATCTATTGGTAAGATTTCTCCATTTTCAATACAATCAATTTTTACCCAATCATCATACATTTCAACTACTTTCATTGCTTTTTCCCAAGCATTTTGAAGATGATTTATATCTTCTTCATGAAGATCCATTTTTTTTCCATCTTTTAAATACTCTCTCTGAGCCTTCTTTAAAACTAATTTTTGACTGACTTCTGGAGTGACATTGAGAAAAATCACCTTATCTGGTTTTGGAATTCAAAAAATATTATATTCTAAATCATACAACCAATCTAAAAATTCCTTTGCCTCCACATCATTTTCTATCTTTCCGGTTTGGTGAATCATATTTGCTGAAACATAGCGGTTTGAAATAATATAATCGTAATTTTCTAAATCTTTTTTTACATCAAAACTCGAATCATATCTATCAATAGCATAAAAAATAGAAGCCAATTTTGGCGAAAGAGTTTTTCCATATTCTCCATTGAGATACTTTTGAACCATAAAAGAAGAAGTGTGTCCATACCTTGGATAATCGAGTATTTTCACTTTTTTTCCAAGTTCCTCAAAGTGTTTTCTAAGAATCTCGACTTGAGTTCCCTTTCCACTTCCATCAATTCCATCAATTACTATAAACATATTTTTTTATTTAAAAGGTATCGGTTCTTAGTATAATTATTTTTTGCAAAATAAAAGTTTTTGTGTTACAATGAAAACCAATTTATCATTTATTTATCGTAATATGTGAGATCACGCTGACTTTCTTATCGAAGAAGAAAATAAAAATTCTCTGGAAACACTCCAAACAAAACTCAATTTCTTTTTAGTTGATTTTATTTCCGAAAGATTTCAAAATCCAAAATCTCAAGAAAAAAAGGAGATATTTTTTTGAGAATTTAACAAACTCAGTCTCGAAGAAAAAAGAGCGTATAGAAATTTTGTTCGCGATGCTATCATCGATATGAGTCAAGAAATTTTCTTATCTGAGGATAGCCAATACTCTTCATTTGGAATGCAAGAAATCCTCTCACAAATGCCAAAAATGAAAAAATATGAAATATACGCAGGAATTTTAAATAATTGTTAAAATAATACTCCTTCCCTAAATATTTTTGCACCACAGAAAAAAAGACTTTTCTCAAGAAGGAAGGTCTTTTTTCTTTACTTTTTGGTAAAAAAATATACACTCAAAAGAGATATTTCATTTTTTAAAATTATGTCCCAAATAGAAGAACTCGAATCGAGTATCGACATCGTTGAATTGGTGAAAAAATATACCAACTTAAAAAAAGCCGGAGTGAATTATAAAGCACTCTGTCCTTTTCCTGGACACAATGAAAAAACTCCAAGTTTTGTAGTGAGCCCATCCAAACAAATCGCTCATTGTTTTTGATGCCATAGATGAGGTTGACCTCTGAAATTTATTATGGATGTAGAAAATTGCGAGTTCAAAGAAGCAATGGAAATACTCTCTTCTCTCACTGGAGTAAAAATAAAATGATACGATAAAGAAAAAGAAATGTTAAGAAAAAATGTATATTCTCTTTTTAAAGATATCGTAAGATACTATAAAAAAAGTTTTGAAAATACTCCATCAGTGCAAAAATATCTTCTGGATAGATGAATGAGTAGCGAGAGTATAAATACGTTTGAATTTTGATATGCCGATAGTGGAGTAGAACTCTATAATTACCTCAAACAAAAATGATACGATGATGAACTCATTTGAGAAAGCAATGTTTTTTCTGATCTCAAAACCAGAAGAGATAAATTTATTGGAAGAATTATTTTTCCTCTCAAAAATATTCGTGGAGATATCGTAGGACTTGCATGAAGAATTATCAATGCCTGAGAACCAAAATATCTCAATTCTCCTGCTTCCCAAATTTATGATAAATCAAGTATTCTTTATGGGTTATTTGAGGCAAGATCAGAGATAACCAAAAAAGATTTCATCATCATTACTGAGTGATATATGGATACTATCGCTCTTCATCAAGCAGGATTTAAAAATACCGTGTGTGTAAGCGGAACCGCGCTCACAGAAAAACATATTGGGGTAATAAAAAAACTTACCTCAAGAATATATCTTTGTTTTGACAATGATAATGCTGGAATTCAAGCGACCAATCTTTCTATAGAAATGCTCAAAAATAAAGATTTGGAAGTGAAAATTATTTCTCTTGAGTGAGGAAAAGATCCAGATGAAATTTTAAAATCCGGTGGAGATTTTCAAGTCTTTATAGAAAATGCTCTTTCCCCTATTTGATACCATTTAAAACAAATGCAGGAAACTCAGAGTTTGCAAGATAAAAAAGAAATGTTAAAAAAACTTTTAGAAATTGTGAAAAACTATCAAGACAATATTGAAAAGGATTTTTACCTCAAAGAAATTTCAAAAAAATTAGATATAAAACTAGATTTGGTATATCTTGAATACAATAAAACCAAACTCGAAAAAAGAGCCTGAGAATTTGAGGTAAAAATCTCTCACAAACTTACCAGCGAAGATCTCATTATCTGATATATCATCAAATACCCAGAAAAATTTTCTCTTATCCATCAAAATATCAATTTTATAAAATATGTATGATCTGATTTACAAAATATTTTACAAAATTGAGCAAAAGTTATTGATCAGTTTGAATTAAGTAAGAAAAATCACTATCTAGCCCTTTCACAAAATGATGAAGCCTTAGAAATCAAAGCGCAACTCGAACATTCTTGAGCAAAAAATAATGATAAAATTGACTCTATTATCCTAAAAACAATACAAAAACTCAATAAAGATACTCTCAAAAATGCCGAAAATAGTCTCAAACAAAAAATACACTCCGGAGATCTCGATGCACTTGATGAATATAAAGAAATATTAAAAATAAAAAAATAGTTGTATTTTATTTTTTTTCAATACAATAGTCTTGTTGCCTTTACTATACAAAACCTAGTAAAAATAAATGAAAAGTAATACAAAAATATAATATACTATTTTCTCCCTTCAATAAGACAAGAAGGTGTTTTTTTGTTTATTATATAATCCCCCGTTTTTTTATTTCCTAACCCGATTTTTATGTCGAAAAAATCAAAGCAAGAAGAAGAAAATTTAATTGAAGAAGTAAACTTAGATGAATTGAATTTTGAAGAGGAAGTTGTAGAAAAATTAGAACCTACTGAAGATGATTTATGGGAAGAAGAACTCAGTCTTGAAGATGATGAGTTTCTCTCTGATGATAAAAAACTAGAAAAATGACTCAAAAAAATGCCTATTGACAGATCAGAAGATAAAAGAAGACTTGGAAAATGACTCCAAAAATTTATTGACATTGAAGTTCCCAAAGAAATTCTTGATGGAATGCCTGAAGAAATTCAAGAGCTCATGAGAAAATGAAAAAAAGATGGAAAGATCACTCAAGATGAAATTATGGCTGCGCTCCCTCAAGCCGAAGATGATTTAGATCTCCTGGATGAAATTTATGTAAGATTTTTACAACTCAAGATTGAAATCGTTGATACGCTTGATAAAGATAATCTTTTTGATGGAGAAAAAAAAGACAGCGAAGAAGATGTAGAAAAAGTAACGGTTTCACTTTCTGAAATCAGTGATGATAGTATTAGAATGTATCTAAACGAAATAGGAAGAGTGAATCTCTTAACGGCAGAAGAAGAAATTGATTTAGGAAGAAAAATTAAAAAATGAGACCAAGAAGCAAGAAAGAAACTTGCAGCTGCAAACTTAAGACTGGTTGTTTCTATTGCAAAAAAATATATGTGAAGATGACTTGGGCTTCTGGATCTGATTCAAGAAGGAAATGTTTGACTCTTTAGAGCTGTAGATAAATTTGATCCAGATAAAGGATTTAAATTCTCAACCTATGCTACTTGGTGGATTAGACAATGAGTTACCAGAGCTATAGCCGATCAAGCAAGAACGATAAGAGTTCCGGTTCATATGATCGAAACGATTAACAAATTTACCCATACCTATAGAAGACTTACCCAAGAGTTAACTCGTGAACCTCTTATGGAAGAACTCGCTACAGAAATGGATATGGATATTAGGAAAGTAAGACAAATCATGCGTATTTCTCAAGATATTCTTTCTCTTGATGCTCCAGTTGGGAGCGAGGAAGATACGTCTTTATGAGATTTTATTGAAGATGATAAAAATCTTACTCCAGACAAAGAAACCAACATGACTCTTTTGAAAGAAAATCTCTATGAAATGCTTGATTTTTTAACTCCAAGAGAGAGAAAAATTATTATTATGAGATTTGGTCTCGATGGATGAGATGTACACACATTAGAAGAAGTAGGAAAAGAATTTTGAGTAACCAGAGAAAGAATCAGACAGATAGAAGCAAAAACTCTTGAAAAACTCAAAGATCATCCAAATGCTGATAGAATTAAATTCTTTTAATCAAAATGCTCATTCAACTTATGATTTTAATTCAATATATGTAAAAGAAGAAAGTATGGAAAAAAAAGATGCCTTTTGTGAAATTCAAAAAAATGTTTGTCCGCATATAGTAAAATTAAATACTTCTATTGAATTGTTAGTGCAAAATATTGAATCTATGATACTTCAAGCTGAAAAGTGAGAAATAGAAAAAAATGCAGAAGAAATTATGAAATCTCTTACTCTCGAAATTCCAATAGAAGAGCTAAAAAGTGTTATACAAAGGCTCACTACTGGTATCATCGAACAACAAAATAACATGATTCAAACTATTGAAGCACTTCAAGAAGATATAAAAGAATTAGAAAAAGATCACCTTACGGGACTTTATACGAGACAAAGATATGAAAAGGATTTTACCAAACTAAAAAAAGGATTAGTTGAAAAAAATAAATGATTTTCAATTGGTGTGATAGATATTGATAACTTTAAAGAAATTAACGATACTCATGGCCATTTATGATGAGACCAAGCATTAAAGTATATCGCAGAAATATTAAAAACTAAATTTTGAACTCAACACGTATATAGATATGGTGGAGAAGAATTTATTATTTTATATACTGCTGGAAAAAGTAAACTTTATAAATGACTTTGTGAAGTATTAGATTTTTTACATCAAAAAAATTTAAAAAGACATATAAAATTTAATATTACTTTTTCATGAGGAGTTACCGAAGCGCAATGAAGTGATACCAATGAAATACTATTTCAAAGAGCCGATAGTTTAATGTATCAAGCAAAAAAAAATGGGAAAAATCAAGTTTTCCAATTTGAATAAAAAACTTACTCATAAAGAGTAAGTTTTTTATATGCGTCAAACAAACTAAAAGGACACAATCAAATGATTATGTCCTTGATGGCACCCCCACTAGGAGTCGAACCTAGCCCACAGGATTTGGAATCCTGGATTCTAACCGATAAACTATGGAGGTAGATCTAAGAGCCGAAACTCTTAGTGTAAGATTAAATACTAAATCTATAAAATGCACTTAATGTATCAGCACCTATAAAATCTTTTACTTTTTGATCTGGATTTATAACAAAAGCTTGTTCTAATAATGAGATTTCTGAAGCAAATTTTGACATTTTTCCATCAATAATTTTTAATAAAACTTCATCTGGTTTCCCTGCCATTTTTGGATCATTTTTCATAATTTCTAATTGAATAGATTTTTCTTTTTCAATTACTTCTGAAGAAATATCTGATGCACTTAAAAATTCAGGATTTGCTGCAGTAATATGCATAGCTACTTGTTTTAATTTTTCTTCTGGAGTAGAAACTTTAGCAACAACAACGGCTGCTAATTTATTGTTTGAGTGAACGTATGCTCCAACTGAAGTTCCTTCAACTACTTGAAAATCTCTCACTTGTAAATTTTCTCCCATTTCTAAAGAGTAATCTTTATCAATCATAGCTTTTGCATCTTCAGCTGTTTTTCCAGCTTTTAATAAAGCTACTACATCATTTAACATATCTTGATATCTTCCAGAGTTTGCTAAGAAATCTGTTTCACAAGAAACAGAAACTATGTATGCCTTTCCTGATTCGATAACTATTTTTATCGCTCATTCTGCAGCTTCTCTATCTGCTTTTGAAGCAGCTTTTGCTAATCATTTTTTTCTTAATTCTTCAATAGCAGCCTCGATATCACCATTAGTAGCAGTTAATGCTTTTTTACATTCCATCATACCGATACCAGTTCTTTCTCTAAGCTCTTTAATAAGAGCAGTTGTAATTTCCATAATTTTATAAGTTAGGATATAAAAATATTATTTTAAAGGGTCTTCTGGTTGATCATCTGACTCTTTAGAGGGATTGTTTTTTTGTGTTTTTTGTGTTGCTTGAAATTGAGCAATAATTTTTTCTAAAAATTCAATTTCAACATACATACCATTGTATGCTTTTGTAGCACAAAATAAAGCAAATATTAAATATGCTACGGTTACAATAAATGAAAGTTTAAAACTTATTATAGAAGAAATAATAAATGCAACTATATACAATAAAAATAAAGCAATTCATTGACGAGAATATTTTTTATTTTCTTGTTTTGTAGATGTATTTTGAGTAAATAAAAGAAAAAGATTTAAAAATGGTACGTATGATACAACATTATTAAACTTATCTTTATTTGTCAGAATTTCTTCTTGCGTATTATCTATTTCTTCCGAAGAAAAATCATCTCTCATTGTATAAAAATGAAAAAATAAAACATATTTAACCTCTACCATGAAGTAAAGGTTAAATATAATTATTCAGCTGCTGGAGCTTCTACAACTTCAGGAGTTTCAGCTTTTTTAGCTCTTGGTTTTTTAGCTATAGTATCTTTTTTTTCACCAGAAGCTTTTTTCTCTTCTACTTTTTTCACAGTTGCTTTTGCTTGTGGCATAGCTCATTTTACAAAAGAACTTTTTAATTCTTCTGCTAAGTAATCAAAAGATTTTGTAGAGTTTGTATTTGCAGGAATTAAGTTTGAAACAAGGTCAATATCCCCATTTGTATTAAATACAGCAAAAGATTGAATATTTAAAATTTCAGCTTCTCTAAGAGCTTGTTTTTCATAAATACCATCTGAAGCCAAAATTATATCTGGTAATTTTTTCATATCTTTCAACCCAGCGTAAGCTTTGTTTAATTTTTCAAGTTCAAGCATTTTTGTAGCTTTTTCTTTTTTTGTTAATACATCAAAAGCACCACTTTCAGAATCTTGTAATAATTGTAAATAAGAACCAATTCTTTTTCTGATCGTTTTAAAGTTTGTTAAAAGTCCTGGAACCCATTTTTCACAAACATAGTATGATCCTGTTTCTTCAGCTAATTTTTTAAACGCATCTCTTGATTGAATTTTAGTAGCTACGATTAAAACTTTTTTTCCAGAAGACGTTAAATCTTTTAATTCAGCCTTTACTTGTTCTAATTTTTCAGCTGTTTTTAATAAGTTAATTACGTGAATTCCGTTTACTGAACCGTAAATATATGGTCTCATTTTTGCATTCCAAAAATTTGTTTTATTTCCAATATGTAATAAATTATCAAACATATTATTTAATTGAGCTTTTTCCATTTGTTATTTTTTTATTAAAATGTAAATCAGATTATATTATAACCTTAAATTGAAATTTCTGTTCAAAGAAGACTATAAAGTGCTTCTTTGATTCCCAGAAATATCTAAAATATTTGAAATGAATTATTTTGTTTCTTCTTGTTTTACTTCTTCAGTTTTTACTTCTTCTTTTCCTTCTTCCTTAGCTGGAGCTTCTACTAAAGCTTTTAAAGAAAGACCAATTCTTTTTTCTTTTGGTTCGAAGTTAATAATTTTTGCTTCTACTTCTTCCCCTACTTTCACAAAATCTCTGATATCTTTTACTACACCATGTGAAATTTCAGATAAGTGGATAAGCCCTTGAATACCTCCATCAAGTTCCATAAAGGCACCAAATTGAGAAATTCTTGAAATGGCAGCTTTCACGCTATCACCAACTTTATATTTTCTAGATAATACATCCCAAGGATTTTCTTGTAATCTTTTAACAGAAAGTGAAATTTTATCATTATCAAGTCCGATAACTTTAACTTTGATTTTTTGTCCAACTTTTGCAAATTTTGAAGGATTATTAACATGTCCCCAATCAATTTCTGAAACGTGAACCAAACCTTCTAAACCATCAAAAGTAATGAAAAGTCCGTATGTTAAAATACCTGAAACAGTTCCTTCAACAACGTCTCCTACTTTGAGTGATCCTAAAGCTTTATCTCTATTTTCACTAATAGCAGCTTTTTCAGAGAAGATAATTTTTTTACCTGCTTCATCAACATTGATAACTTTTACTTTAAAGTCTTTTCCAACTAAACCTTGTAAATGTTCAAGGATTTTAGCAGGATCAGCTCCTTCAACTCTTGGATAATTTAATGGAGTTAATTGTGATACAGGAATAAATCATTTTAAACCGTCAATATCAACGAGTAATCAACCTTTATTTGCTTCAGTAGGTCTAACAGTAATAATTTCTTCTGAATTTCTATATTTAGAAAGATTAGTAAGAGATTTAATTTGATTTGCTCTTTTTAGAGATAAAATCAAAAGCCCTCTTTCTACAGAGTCTCCTAAAACCATAACGTCAACATTATCTCCTGATTTTAAAGAGTTAATATCAACTGTATTTCCGATTTCTTTAGAAATAACTAAACCTGAAAATTGATTATTTACATTTACTAAAATGTTTTTTTTCTCAATTTTAACAACTGTACCGTTTACCACTTCTCCTTCACGAGGATATTTAATTTCTGGAGAAGCTCCAAATAGCTCTTCAAACAAAGCTAAATCTTTATTTGCCATATGATGCAAAAAAATTAAAAAATAAAATAATGAAATCCTTACATCAGAATTTCGTTTTTAAAAATTAGGTAGTAAAAATATGATTAAAAGAAAACAAATTTTCACTATATAATTTTTAAATGGGGTGACCTGCTGGGGTTCGGCTCCCTACGGGTAGGCCACTCGTTTTGAAAGCTCTTATTCATCGCTTTCAAATTTTTGCATTCGCAAAAACCCTCACTTTCGAACCCTTAACTTTAATTTATTATCAAAGTTTTGTAATTCTATTACTTTTTTATTTTTAAATGGGGTGCTCGAAGGGGTTCGAACCCTCGACCTCCAGAGTCACAATCTGGCATTCTAACCAACTGAACTACGAGCACCATAATTTAAAAAACTGCTCTTTTTTTATAAAAAGCAGTTAGAGTATATGAAAAAAGGCTATAAAGTCAAAAATATTTTATTTTTTTAATAACAATAATGTACCAACGTCTCAACTCCTGTACAACTATTCCTATACAAATATCAGTAAGTCCCCTGTAATCAATAAGAAGCACAAGTAGCTGTTTGCACTAATTGATCATAACAACATGCTCCATTGGGAGAACTACAACTCGCATTATTTCAACCAGATACTCATTGACATGTCCAAGTAGCTGATCATCAACAAGCTCCCGCAGAATATCATGTCGGAGTTCATACATTACAAGTATTAGCCGAAGCTCCACATGATGCATGTTGTGTATAACAAGTTGGAGTTCCACTCGTCTGCCAAGATCAATTTGCTCAACAAACAGCACTAAAGCTTCCCGTAGATCATTGTCAAGAAGATAATGTAATACTTCCAGCCTGTCAAGCATTCGCTGAACTCCAATAAAAATAACAGTTTCCCCAATTAGTTCATCAAGCAGGACAGGAAACCACCTGTGCATTAGGACAAGTATATGAAAAATTCCATCATGACGCTGTACAAGTAGCAGTCCCCGTTAATCCATTCGTTCAAGATAAATTTACAGACTCTCACGGATATGCCTGAGGCCGCGTAGCTGAACATGTTTTACTTCCATCAGCAGATACTATATTTGGATTTCATCCACCAGCACAAGGGACTGGTCCCACAGGATTTGGACAAGTAAAACTATATTGCCATACCCCATTAGATTGGCATGTTCCTACTAATAATCATCCATTTGTAACTGTTGCAGAAATAGTTTGTCAAATAAAGGCTGTCGGCCGCGTAGCACTACAAGTAACTGAATTATCAGGAGATTTTACAGAATCCGTTCATCAAGAACAAGTTGTAATATCTTGCACACAATTTCATGATATATTTGAAATATTTTGGGTTAAAATTGGGGGGCCATCAATAATAACAGAACATGTATATCCATCCCTATTTAATCCACTAAGATTATTACATATAGCCCCATGATTTCTCGTAAGAATAAAATATCAACTAGCATTAGTTGTAGAACTAGCTCAACAGATATTTATAGTTGTATTTGGTAAATTAGTAATAACCCCACTTACGGTATAATTATTCGCGCTACAAGCAGGACTCGAATAATTATTATTAAAAGTATATCAAGCCTCACAACTTCCACCAGTATTGGTAACCACCTTTGAAAGTACTCAAGCATTACAACTATATTCAAAATTAGCAGTAATACTTCCATTACTCGGAGCACTTCCAAAAAGAGAAGTTCCTACTTTGGTAGCAGT
>JANJUN010000069.1 GCA_024710565.1 Candidatus Altimarinota bacterium
GTTTTTTCTTTTGATTTTTTTCACTCTTCCTCTATACTAAAAATGTTTAATTTTAACTATCAAACTATGCAACAATATTTGGATTTGCTCACAACTATTATGGAAAAATGAGTTTTAAAAAGTGATAGAACTGGGGTTTGAACCAAAAGTATTTTTGGGTATCAAATGAGATTTGATTTGAATGAAGGATTTCCCCTTCTTACTACCAAAAAGATGTTTTTGAGAGGAATTATTCATGAGCTTATTTGGTTTTTAAATGGAGATACCAATATCAAATATTTAGTAGATAATGATGTAAAAATCTGGAATGAATGGCCATTTCAAGCTTATTTAAAAGCAAATGATTTAGAAAAAGATTTCCCAAAATACTCACCTGAATGGGGAGAAAAATTGCAAGAATTTATAGAAAATATTAAAAATGATGAAACTTTTGCAAAAAAGTGGGGAGAACTTTGACCAGTCTATGGAAAGCAATGGAGAGATTTTTGATGAATTGATCAGATCACCAATGTTATCAATCAAATAAAAAATTCGCCAGATAGTAGAAGGATGATAGTTTCGGCTTGGAATCCAGTTGAGATTGAAGAAATGGCAAAATCAGGACTTCCTCCATGTCATACATTATTTCAATTCTATGTAGCAAATGGAAAACTTTCTTGTCAACTCTACCAAAGGTCAGCCGATACATTTCTTTGAGTTCCTTTTAATATTGCTTCGTATGCACTTCTTACTATGATGATAGCACAGGTTTGTGGTTTAGAATATGGAGAATTTGTTCATACATTAGGAGATACACATATTTATACAAATCATTTTGATCAAGTGAGAGAACAACTTTCAAGAAGTACTTTTTCTCTCCCAACTCTTGAAATCAATAAAAATGTAAAGAGTATTTTTGATTTTACAATTGATGATTTTGAATTGAAAAACTATGTTTCTCATCCAGCTATAAAAGCGCCGATTGCCGTTTAAATATAAATAAGTAAAAAAATGAATAAAAAAGTAATTGCTATCTTGGCAATAGATGAAGAGTTTTGAATCTGAAAATGAAATGATATTCCTTGGAAATCAGATCTGAAAAATTTTAAAGAAATTACCAGTCTTACTAAAGATTGAGATAAACAAAATGCTCTTATTATGGGAAGAAAAACTTGGGAAAGTATTCCTGAAAAATTTAGACCATTTTCAGGAAGAAAAAATATTATAATTTCAAGCAATGAGCTTCATCTCCCAGATGAGGTAAGCATATTTTCATCGGTTGAAAATGCTCTTTTTTCAGCTCAAAACGATGAGAAAATAGAAACTATTTTTATTATCGGATGAGCAAGTATTTATAATTATGTTTTTGAGAAAAATCTGGTAGATGAAATCTATCTTACCAATATTCCAGGAAAACATGAATGTGATACCTTTGTAGACCTTGAGTTAAATAAATATCAAAAGTATTTTGAAGATATGATTATGGTGTGAGAAGAAAAATATTTATTTTCTAAATATAAAAAATAATGTCAGTAAATATAGAAAAAAATGATGAAAATATCATTATACATATTGATAAAATATCTCTTATTTCAAGTATTATTCTGCAAAATACTCTTGCCTGAGTTGCGAAACTGGAGTGGCAATTAGGGGATAAAAAAGAATTTTATATGGCAGAAGATATTTTATTGTCAGAATCCTTTGAAGAATATAAAAATATCACACAAGAAGTACTTGATTTTTCTTTCAAACACGAAGAATTCCAAGATATCGTATTTCCAGTATCTTTGCTGGTTTCAGCAAAGATACTCGTTCATAAAGACTCTATAACATCATGTATAACTCTTGCATCTATGGTAGAAATACATGAAGTAAGAAATATTATTTCAGACATAAAAAATACTCTTACTCAAGAGAATATTTCTTTTTTGTTTTCAGATACCCCGCTTATCAATCAAGTAAAACTGAAAAAATTTATAGTAGAAAATTATGGACAAGATGCTGACGAAGATGAGATTTGACTTTTTCAATGAATCGAAGCTCATGAAAAAATCGCTATTATATTTGAAGGGGATTTTGATAATCAAATCGTTACCTCACTTTTATTTAAAAATCTTTCTATAAATGCTCTGAGTGTAGATGAATGTATTGATATGGTAGAAGATATGGATAATTCAGATAAAGATGTACTTTTTAAACTATCTTTGTGAGAAAGAAAAAAATGAGACATACTTCCGTATGAATTTTGACATGCCAGTTTGAGTATAGAACTAAGACTTGATTTCGCCCATTATATAACTTTAAAAAATATTTTCCCATATTTTTGAGTTTTACAAGATTCACTTCCGCTATTAGGATATGATTATCCAGATACTTTGCTCAAAGAAGAAAATGAGAAAATAAAAGCATCATTTGATGAATTATTAACTCAAATTACAGTATTTGCTCAAAAAATATCACATCAAGAAAAACATCTTATGGTGTATCTTGGGACAGGAGCACATCTCGTAAGAACTACTTTTGAACTCAATCCGATAGAATTAGTAAGATTTTTTGAATATGACTTTAAGGAAAATATTTTAAAAGAAATTCAAATGGAGTTATATAAAGAGTTTAAAAAATTGTCTCCTATTTTTGCGAGATATATCAGAGTTCAGATTTAAAAAGAGGACGCTCTAAAAAAGAAAAACGTAAGTATTTAATTATTTTTTAACAATTTTATATGGAACAAATTATACAAGATTTCTGGCATTTATTTACTATAGCATGATCGTTGGCTTTACTTAATATTATAATTATTGACATAGTTATGAGTTGAGATAATGCCATTGTAATCTGAATGGCAACAAGAAAATTACCAGAAAAATTAAGAAAAAAAGCCATCACTATTTGAATAGTAGCGGCTACAGTTTTAAGGGTAATTTTTGCTTTATTTGCAACGATTTTATTAAATATTGCATGACTAAGATTTGCTGGATGAGTTTTACTTTTATATGTTGTTTGGAAATTTTATAAAGAGCTCAGAAATGGGGAAGGACATCATGAAGAAAATGATCTAAAAAAAGTAAAAGAAGTTTGATTTGCTTCAGCAATAACAACTATAATAGTTGCTGATGTTTCTATGAGTTTAGACAATGTTTTAGCCGTAGCTTGAGCAAGTCATGGAAACGTAGTTACCCTTTGAATTTGACTTGTATTTTCTATTTTACTTATGGCTTTTGCTTCTAATTATATTGCAAAAAAATTATGAGAATTTCCAATTATTCAATGGATAGGACTTTTAGTTATACTTTTTGTAGCAATTGAAATGTTAATAAAGTGAACTCCAGATATAGAAAACACTATTAACATAACAAATTTATTCCCATTTTTTGTATTTCTTACCTCTATTTTATTTGTATTTTTACATCAAAAATATGTAAAACCAATTGAAGAAAATAAAATGATAGAATTTATTAAAAATAATTATTTTAAAATAATTATTAGCTTTTTACTTATTATATTTTTATTTGTAAATTTGTGAGAAACTATTCAGTCATATATAAATTCACATGTTGTATTTTTGTATTTTATTAACTTCATTTTATTATTTGTGTTTTTAGAAGTTATTAGTTTATTTAGAAGAAAAAAATAGATTTTTATTCAAATAAACTGAAAAAAAACTTTGACAAAAATATTTTTATCAGTATAAAAATATTACTTAATAATAATTTTTATAGATTATGTGAGTTACCAAAAAATATACTTATTTTTTCTTTTTCTTTAGTAAGTTCTTATTGAAGGATTAGTTTTTTGGGTGTTTTATATTCTACCAAACTTAAGTTCTTCAATCACTGAAGAACTTTTTTATTTTTTAAATATAAATATTATGAAAAAAACTATCTTAGAAAACTTAGAATCACTCAGATGACCAAGTGGATGATTCCCAGAAAAAAGACATTTTATCTCTCAATTAGAACAAGAGGCAATTACTGAATTATATAAAGAATTAGTAGCGAGAGTTCTTTCAAAAAAGAGTATAAGCAGATCAGAAAAAGATACTTTGAGAGCATTGGAGGAAAAGATTCCAAGCACTGATTTTCATACAGTTTCTACTGTTGAACATGAAGAATGAATATTTTTAGATGGTAAAAATATAAAATGACATTCAAATGTGAGAGTTTTAATAGATACAGAATCTTCTCAATAAAAGATATTTATTTTTTCTTTTTTCATTGAAAGGAAAAACTTTCATTCTTAAAAAAAAATATATAATAGAGAAAACTATTTTTTAAACTTTTCTCATGGCAAAAGATATCTTTGAAAGCGAATATAATAAACTTAACTCTTCTCAACAAAAAGCCGTTGAGACTATTTACGGACCAGTGATGGTGGTAGCCGGACCAGGAACCGGAAAAACCCAAATCATAGGACTCAGAACAGCCAATATTTTAAGACAAACGGGAGTGAATCCTGGAAATATTCTTATTACGACTTTTACCGATGCTTGAGTAATTGCTATCAAAAAAAGACTCGAGGGATTTCTTGGAGCTCAGGGACATAAAGTAGTCGTGTCAACGATTCACTCTTTTTGTCAGGATGTGATTAGAAATTTCCCAGAAAAATTTATTGAGTATAAAGCGTCGAGCCCGATTGATGATGTGGATAGTTTGGAAATACTTAAAAATATATTAGCTCAAGAAATTCAAGCAAAAAATATCGAAGCACTGATGAGCGACTTTGATCCTTTTTTGTACTTAAGAGATATAAAATCACGCATCAATACTCTCAAACAAGAAGCCATCTCTTTTGAAGCATTTAAAATCATCATTGAAAATCAAGAGTCTCAGTATGCTGACATTTTGGCAGAAATAAAACCAACACTCAAAAAATACGAAACCACGAGAGACACTCAAACCAAACATATTAAAAAATTACATGAGCTGAATCATCTGTATAGAGTGTACGCTGAAACGCTCAGACAAGCAGGGAAGTATGATTTCACTGATATGATTAACTATGTGGTGGAAGTATTTGGAAAAGATGAAGAAGTGAGATATTTTTATGCGGAAAAATTCCAGTTTATCATGCTCGATGAGTTTCAAGATACCAATAATGCGCAAAATAAAATTATTGATTTGATACTGAGTGTTTCGCCTGAAAAACCAAATATTCTGGTTGTATGAGATGATGACCAGTCTATTTACCGCTTCCAAGGAGCGAATATTGAAAATATGCTTGAGTTTTCGACAAAGTTTTCTGATACACAAGTGATAGTTTTAGAAAATAATTACCGTTCTACGCAACCTATTTTGGATCTGTGTACGGCGCTTATTGATAATAACAACGAAAGACTTTCAAAAAGAATTGCGAGTTTAGAGAAAAAACTGATTTCAAGTAATCCAAAGTTTTCATCATTTTCATCTTTGCCAGTTTTACTCAGTCCTAACACTCCAGAGGAACAACAAGCCTATATCTTGCAAGAAGTGAGAAAGAAATTAGAAGCAGGAATTCCACACGAAGAAATTGCTATCATCGTAAGAAACAACTCAGAAGTAGAAGATTTTTCACATTTTTTCGAGCAAAACGGAGTGCCTGTGACTTCGAAACTCAATACCAATATTTTACTCAATCCATACGTAGAATTTATCATTAAATTTCTGGCGTGTTTAAACGATACTTTTGGACACGAAAATTATTTTATTGATATTGCCAGAAGCTCTATTATGTGACTTTCTCAAACCGATATTTTTAAAATAAATAGAGAACTTTTTAATTATAATTATACCAAAAAGTTCAAACTGACTTTTTTTGACTATCTTCTTGATATCGAAACCAAAGAAATTGAGCTTTCGCATAAAGCAGCTATTATTGATTTTAAAAGTCTATTTGAGGATCTCAGTCAAAAGATGAAAGAACTTCATTTTGTGGAGTTTTTCTCCTATTTTATCGAAAAAACTGGAATTATTTCTTACATAGAAAAACATGGTAATTTTGATGATATCGAGGATATCTTCACTCTTTTTAACAAGATAAAAAACTATGTGAGTTTGAAAAAAGACTTTAGCATAGGAGACTTTTTAGCAAAAATAGATCTTCATTTTACCTACAATTATTCGATAGCAAGACAAATACTCAGAAAATCAAAAACTGGGATTCAAATACTCACCGCGCACTCAAGTAAGTGACTCGAGTATGAAGTCGTATTTATCCCAAATCTCTATACGGGAAACTGGGACAATAAAAGAATCATTGATAAACTCAAACTCCCAAACGGAATTGCTGGAGCATGACTTCAGACAGAAGTTGATCCAATAGAAGAAGAAAGAAGACTCTTTTTTGTCGCTTGCTCAAGAGCAAAAAAAGAGCTTACGCTTTTATTTCCACTTTCCGTTGAAAATAAAATTAAACTGGCGAGTGTATTTGTGAGCGAAATACAGTGATCTATCAAAAAAGAAGAATCACTTTCTCTGGATACTCCTACGTTTGAGACATCAATAAAAGCACTTTTAAAACCAAAATTGCTTGAATATGGAAAACTCGAGTTTGAATATATAAAAGAATTTTTAGAAAACTATAAACTTTCGCCAACCGATCTCAATGTCTTTTTAGAAGATCCAGTCCAATTTCTCCACTCAGTAGTATTTAAATACCCATTTATTGATAACGATGCTACTATTTTTGGGAAAGTGTATCACAGAGTATTAGAACTCTTTTATTCTAGATATAAACAAACAGGAAAAATGGATGATGTTGGATATCTCACCTATACGTTTAAAGCTCTTTTAGAAAAAGAAGTACTTCCACCAGAGAGTTTTGAGAAACTCCTTGAGAAAGGAACACAAGGACTTATTTGATTTTATAATACCTATAAAAATAATCTGAGAGAGGTACTCTATCTCGAGTATAACTTTAGACCAAAGTGACTTGTGTATGAGGGGATTCCACTTACTGGAAAAATAGATAAAATTGAACAAATCTGACTTTCTTCTTGAGAAAATCAGGATAGTTTCTGACAAATGGCATTTTTTAAAGAATCAATTGCCATCATTGATTATAAAACAGGAAGACCAAAAAGTTTGGGTGAAATCAAAGGTCTTGATAGAGAGGGGAAGAAAAAGCCTTGAGAATGAAAATATTTCAGACAGCTCATGTTTTACAAACTTTTGTGTCAACTCGATAGTGAATTTTCTTCAAAATATGAAATAGCTAGTTTAGCGCTTGATTTTGTAGAGGGAAGAGACGGGGAATATAAATATATAGAAGTTTCTTCTACCGATGAAGAATTTGAAGAATTTAAAAAAGAGCTTGTAGATGCTTGGAAACAAATTTCAGATATCAATTTTTGGAAACAAATTTTACAATAAAATACAAGAGAAGAATTCTCTTATATTTTATTTTTTATTGTGTTTTTGAGAAAAAATATTATAGTGGACACTTCATATCTATTAAAAAATATTATGCAATATGTAAAAAATAAACTTTTTTTTCATTTACTTGGAAATACACTAGTATGTTCAGTTGCAACCAATTTTATCTGGTTTGCGCTTGTTTTTTGGGCGTACTTGGAAACAAAATCAATTATGGTAAGTTCATTTATCGGGGGAATTTATTTATTTGTTGTTCTGATTTCATGAATATTTTTTGGCGCGTTTGTCGATCATAATAAGAAAAAAAATGTAATGCTTATATCTACCTGAGGGGCGTTTTTATTTTTCTTATTGTCTGGAATTATTTTTTTTACTCAACCACTTGAAAATTTTACTACTATTACAAGTTTTTCTCTTTGGGGTCTTATTATTTGTATTATGCTCTGAGTAATTATTGGAAATATTCGTATGGTAGCTATGTCAACTATGATGACTCTTTTATTTAATGATGAGGCTCGAGATAAAGCAAATGGACTTTTATGAATAGCAAATGGATTTGCTTTTTGAATTGTATCTATTTTTAGTTGACTTACTGTAGGATTTTTATGAATGGGGTGGGCGATTGGAATTACTCTTTTTACGAGTTTATTATGAATTATTCATCTCTCTTTTTTAATTTTTCCTAAAGAGGATTTTTCGCATCACGTGACAGAATGAAAAAAAATTGATCTTATTGGTACAATACAAATTATTTCAGGAATTTCCGGTCTATTTGGGCTTATATTTTTTACGATGTTTAATAACTTTTTATGATGAGTATTTATGTCACTTATGGACCCATATGGATTATCTCTTGTATCAGTAGAAATTTGGTGATTTATTTGGGGGGCCTTGAGTTTTGCATTTATTTTTTGATGAATGATAGTGAGCAAATGGGGGCTTGGGAAAAATCCTATAAAAACTCTTCTTTTAGCGAATATTGCTATGTGGATAGTGTGTATTTTCTTTACTAGTATTTCATCTATTATCTTAACTACAATTGGACTCTTTTTCTTTATGTCAATTCATCCATATATAGAAGCTTCTGAACAAACTATTTTACAAAAAGTAGTTCCTTTTCATAGGCAATGAAGAGTATTTTGATTCTCTCAAAGTGTCGAACAAATAGCTTCTCCTTTGACTGCTTTTTGTATCGGCCCTATTACAGAACTAGTAGTTGTTCCATTTATGACAAGTGAGATATGACAAACTTTTTTTTCTTCTTGGTTTGGTACAACTCAAGATAGAGCGATGGCACTTGTTTTTAGTATAGCATGATTTATAGGTCTTATAGTTACTTTATTTGCTTTTTTAAGTAAATCATATCTAAACCTTTCAAATATCTATATGAAAGAAAAATAAAATATTTTCTATTATTTTGTCACTTTTTTCATTTAAAAAAGTTTATTTTTGTATAAATAAAATATTTGACAAAACAAGACTTACCAGTAGAGTTTATTTATTATTTATACAGTAATTATACTATTTTTATTTTGTTACCAGGGAAAACTTTATGAAAAAAAAGAGAGTATTTCAAATCATTGGATTTTGAATTTTTTTAGTATGAATTTCATATTGAGGATATTATTATTTTTATAAAGATACTCCTTTAGATCAAACTACTCAACAAGAAGATGTATATTTTGAAGTTGGGAGTGGAGATGTTATCAATAGTATAAAAGTACTTTGAGAAACCAACTTACTCAATGAACAAAAACTGAAATTTAATATAGATGGAACTATATTAAAAGTAAATATTACCGATGGACAAAGCGTAAAATCTTGAGAGGTTTTAGCTATGCTTGATAGTGGAGAATTGGAAAATGAACTTAAAGAAGCACAAATAAATTATGAAAATGCACAAATAAATCTTGATAAAGAAATAGAGAAATTATCTTGAGATGAGAAATTAAAAGAACAAACAGCTCTTAGCTCACAAGAAAGAAAAATAGCTCTTTTAGAATATGATTTTGATACATTAAAACAGGAAAATCAAACCAAACTCACTCAAAAAACCAAAGAAATAGAATCATCAGTCCTTGCTTTAGAAAAATTAACTAAAGAAAGTCAAATTTCAAAAGATAAACTTTCGTCTGATATCAAAAAACAAAAAGAAGATTTAGAGTATAAAAAACAAACCTTTGATGATAAAAAATGGAATTTAGAAAAACAAATTTTAGACGAAGAAAAATCACTCCAATCAAAAATCCGTGAGTATTATAATACTTTTTTAAATACCTATGAAACCGTAGGAAATGATATTCAATCCTTTCAAGATTCTCTCAAAAGAATAAATGATATTTTATGATTTGATAGCGAATGGACTTCAGTTCAGGAAAATATCTATTTTTCTGCCAAAAATAGTAGTTATAGAAATCTATCGGAGACCAATTATTGGATTTTAAAATGACAGATAAAAACTACTCAGGAATTATATAATTCAGGGAATAAAGATGACCTTTCCGTAGTCTATTTGTCAGGACTTTTACAGAGTCAAAAACAAATATATGATACTATGTATACGCTTTGAGATGCGCTTATAAAATGAGCTGATTATAGTATAGAAACTCAAGATTTATCAAGCGGAGATATCAGCTCTATAAAATCAGTTGGATCGAGTTTGAGAAGTACGGGATTTTCTAATAAATCAAATACGATTACAACTCTTGAAAAACTTCAAAATCTCGATACACCAGAACAACTTAAACAAAAATCTAAAATCACGATTGAGGAACTCAAAAAATCGCTTCAAGATTTAGAAAAGAGTCTCATAGATTTAGAAAAGGATTTCAATAATCTATCTTTATTATTGCCAGAAAAACTCAAAGAAATTGATTTACAAATCGAAAAAGAACAGAGAAATTTGATTCAATCACAAAAAGATTTGCAAGAATTAAAGTATAGAAATCAAGTTGCTATAGAAGATAAAGAACTTGAAATCAAAACACAAAAACAAGATTATGAAATTGCAGTGAAAAACTTTAATAAAAAATATAAAAATATAAAAGAATCTGAAAGTGTGAAACTTTTAGAAAATACTTTAAAACAAGCACAAATAGCAATAGATCAAGTAAATAAAAAGTTGGAAAATTATGTATTAAAATCACCTTTTGATGGAGTGGTTGATAGTTTTAATCTCAAGGTTTGAGATAATCTTTCCACCAATTCTCAGGAAGAAAAATACATTCATATCGTCAGTCCAAATATGATGGAAATCAAAATAAAACTTGACCAAATTGATATCGTAAAGGTAAAAAAAGGTATGGATGCACAGGTTACCTTTGATGCATATCCAGAAAAAATTTTTACTGGAACTCTCGATACTATTGACTCAAAACCAATCGATGATAATGGAGTAAAAAAATATCAAGTAAAAATGATTATAGATAAATGAGAACTCAATATATTCTCATGAATGAGTGCAAATGTAGATATTGTTTTTGAAAAAAAAGAGGGGGTTATTTTAGTTCCTACTATGTCTATTGAACTTAATAATGAAACTTGAGAAAGTTATGTGACGCTTTTGAAAGATGGGAAAAAAGTAAAACAAATCGTAGAAATCTGACTCAGTAGTAATGGAAATACAGAAATTCTTTCCTGACTTGAGATTTGAGATAAGGCTTTAGAAGTCAATTTTGATGCAAATATGTTTCAAGTAGAGGATTTTTCAAATGGATGAGGTATGATGTATTAACTTGATTTGTATATTATAAATAGAAAATATGTTGTTATTAAAAAATATTACCAAAAGTTATACACTTGGGAAACTTGGAAATATTCAGATATTGTGCTGAATTAACTTGGAAATAAAATCTTGAGAATTTGTAGCTATTGTATGACCTTCATGAAGCGGAAAATCTACGCTTATGAATATTATTGGAATGCTTGATACTCCAACTTCAGGAGAGTATTATCTCTCTTGAGAAAGAATTGATACTTTGAAGGATAGTAAAATATCTGATATAAGAGCTAAAAAAATAGGATTTATTTTTCAAAATTACTCTCTTCTTCCCAGAATGTCGGCTTTAGAACAAGTAATGATTCCACTCTGATATCAGGGGGTCTCTAATAAGGATGCTAAAAATCTCGCTAAAGAATATTTGCAAAAAGTAGGACTTTGAGATAAATTAAAAAATAAACCAAATGAATTATCTGGATGACAATCTCAAAGAGTAGCTATAGCAAGAGCATTAGTAGTAAATCCAGATATTATTTTAGCCGATGAACCAACTTGAGCGCTTGATTCAAAAACGTGAGAAGAAATTTTACATCTTTTTAAAGAAATAAATAAAAGTGGAAAAACAGTCATTATTATTACCCATGATGATGCTATTGCACAAAAAGCAGGAAGGATTATTAAAATAAAAGATGGAGAAATAGTGGATAATTTTTAATTGTATACTCATGAGATTTTTAAAATATTTTATACAAGCACTCGATGCTTTATGGAGAAATAAACTCAGATCTACTCTGAGTACATTATGAATTGTCATTGGAATCGCATCAGTAACGATTATGTTAGCCCTTTGAGAATGACTTAAGGCACAAATGCTTGAAAATCTTTCTGTTTCTAATGATGTTATTAGTATTACTCCCAATGATGGGTTTTGACCAGGAGGATGATGAGAGTGACCGAAAGAAGAAGTACAATATATTCAGGTAAAAGAAATTTTCATCCCAGATACTTTGGAAAAAATAAAAAAATACATATGAAATATAAAAACAGTTCTTGCTCTTGCTCAGGCAAATGGGGGACAGTTAAAGTTTGAAGGAAAGGATCTTTATGGTTCTATTGTGTGAGTAACTTCAGATTATTTTCAAACTAAGTGAATTGAAGTGGTAACTTGATTTTGATTTACTCAAAAGCATTTTTCCAACTCTTCTAAAGTAGTTATTTTATGAAATGATTTTGTAAAATATGATTTAGAAGGGAAAAATCCAGTAGGGAAGACTCTTATGATAGGAGGATATGCTTTTGATGTCATAGGAGTATTATGACCCAGTAAAGATTGGCAACTCAATTATTCTATCATTGTTCCTATGACTACACTGCAAAATAGTTTTTGAGTGAAGAAGTTTTCGAGTATAGCTATTTATGTTCAAGATATTTTAAAAATCGAAGCGACGAAAAGAGATGTACTCTATTTACTTTTGAAACTTTCAGAAGTATCACATCCAACTGAGGTAAAATTTCGACTCGAATCAAATGATGAGGCTATAAAATATATCAATGAAACGATTAATCAGATGAAATTATTTCTTGGAGGTATTGCGGGAATTTCCCTTTTGGTATGATGAATTTGAATTATGAATATTATGTTTGTTTCTGTAATAGAAAGAACCAGAGAAATAGGTATCAGAAAAGCTATTTGAGCAAAAAAAAGAGATATTTTAAGTCAGTTTCTAGCCGAATCAGTAGTTATTAGTATTTTATGATGCTTTATTGCATTTTGACTGAGTCTTATTGGAATTTATTTTATAAATAAATATTCACCACTTCCGGCTGTATTTAGCCTCAATGTGATGTTATTCTCGAGTGCTGTTTCTGTTTGAATGGGGATACTTTTTGGAATTATTCCTGCATGGAAGGCTGCAAAGATGAAACCAATAGATGCACTGAGATTTGAATAAAAAAAATCCTACTAAAGAGAGGATTTTTTTTATTTTTTATTACTTGAAAAAGAAAAATAATCTGTTATTATCAGCCACACAAGATACTATACAAAATATAACATAATTAAAATTCTATGAAACTACACCAAACACACGAAAATAAAATAAAAAAGAAAGCCTTTACCCTCGTAGAGCTCATTATCGTAATCACGATTCTCGCAATTCTTGCTACGATAGCTTTCATA
>JANJUN010000042.1 GCA_024710565.1 Candidatus Altimarinota bacterium
ATCAGGAGTAGGAAATCTCATGTGTACATGGGCTCCGGATACCGATCATTGTTATCAATTTACAGCCGTACAATCTGGCTCTCCAGCTGCTTGTGAAAGGATAAAAGGAACCAAATTTAAAGATACAGGAAGCAATCCACCGAGAGATAAATGTTATTTAACGATAGCAGAGAATAAACAAGACTATACTATATGTTCTCAAATAAAATGAGGTTTGATGTCGTATACCAAAGATGAATGTGAGGCTGGAGTTGGACAAAAAATATTATCTGAAACGATTGGAAAAGACGATATAGGATGATGTGAAAAAATCAAAAAAATCCCAAGTGCGAGTGCTACTTATAGTGATTGTGTCGGAAAACTTGCGACCAAAGAAAAACTTGATGGAAAAGATGAAAAAATAAATGAACTCATCGAAAAACTTAAATCAGATTCCTCTAACGATGAACTCAAAAAAGAGCTTAATGAACTCAAAAAACAAAAAGAGATGACTTATAATCTCATGCCAGATGGACAAAAACAAGAATATTTTAAAACAAAAAGAGAGGAAATCATGGCTGATATCGAGGACGATGATGTAAAATCAGCGATTTCAAAAGAATTTACGACCTACAGACAAAACGAGACCAATATCAATAATATGCTCGATAAACTTTCTGAAATTACAAAAAAACAAGAACTTATCAAGTCAGCTGATGAAAAAGCCAACCAGTTAACTGATCAGATCAAAGAGCAACTCGAAGGACTCGTGCAAGATAAGCAAGATGAAGTAATCGAAGCGATGGGTGAGAAAGCCAAAGAGCGGATTGAGGAAAATGGATGAAAAGACCTCAAAAGAGCTCTTGGGGATCTCGAGTGGACAATGTGAAAATACGAAAAGGGAAGTGAAATGTATGTCTCAGCAAAGTCAAAATATGATAAACTAAAAGGAGCCTATGACGAAGTGATGTGAGTATACAATAGAGTTGATGAAGTAAATAAAATGCTCGCTGAATGAAAAATCGATGCTGGAAAAGCAAAAGTTCTCAAATGAGCGGTTCTTCTTGATAAATGACTTGAGTACGCGACTGAATATGTTCCTGTATTTGGAAGCACGATTTCAACGGTTTCAAAAGAAACTTTTGGTACGGTGATAGAGCTTGCTAAAAAAAGAGCCGAAAGAAGTACTGCCATAGAAAAATGTTTTGATGATCCAGCGAATTGTGATACGGATAAAATCAGTGGGTATTAGAGATAAAAGCCAAATGGCTTTTATTTTTTTGCAAAAATTTTAAAACTTCTTATACTAAATAAAATTTAAAATGTAATTTTCAAAATATGGCAACTATAATAATTGACAAAGACAATGCTTTAGATTGAGTTCAAAAAATTCTTAAACTTGTTTCAGCTTGAAAAAGACTAGAGGTAAAAGTTGAATCTCAAAAATCAAAAGTTCTTCCAAAAATCGATGTACAAAAATCATATAAAAAAGCATTAAAAGAATATGAAAATGGAGAATATACTACATTGCTAAAGGTAAAGTAGTATGAAAAAGATTAATGCTACAAATAGTTTTTTGAAAAAGATAGAAAAACTTCAAAAGAAAAATATATATTCTTTAGAAACTTTTAAAACTGATGTTAAGCTATTTTTACAAAATGAACTCAATTCAAAATTTAGAAAACATAAACTTTCTTGATATAAAGATGATGTATTTTCTATAACTCTATGATATGATTTAAGAGCATTGTACTTTTTGGTAAAGCAAAAAGAAAATTGAGATATAGAATATTTGTTTTTTGATATCTGAGACCACGATGATGTGTATTAATAAGTCTTGAAAGCCCAAATGGCTTTTATTTTTTTGCCATTTTTTTATAACTCATATACGCATACAAAACTGGAAATAAAACTATGACAATCAAACTAACAATAAAAATCCAAATCGGATAAAAATTTAAGAAACTATTTATTAAAAATAAAATTCCCGAAATTACAAATAATTTCCCCGAAAATCTGTGAGTTTTATTCCAAACTTCTTCACTAGAAAGTGTCCAAGGAAGTTTGATACCTATAAAATAGTTTTGTCTAATTTTTCAAAAATAATTTCCTAAAATCACAAACAAAATTCAAAGTCCAAAGAGCATAAATGGACTGATAGATATATTTACGTGTAAACTCAAGTATAAAATCACAAAATATATGTAAGCAAAAAATCAAATAATCGCAAATTGAATGATTTCCCAAGATTTTCCAAATTTCTCATAATTCTCTTTTTTCGGATCAATTTTTGATAAAATTGGGAAGAGTACTACTATGAAAAGCGCTAAAACAGGAAATAAAACAACATTTAAAAGTTTGCTCCCATATGCATCAGGAAGTCAGTTTGGTCCCCAATGAGTTGGAACTTCATTTGGCAAGAGATTGTAAAAATATGCTCACACGAGAAACATTACTCAAACTATAAGTAATTTATACAAAAATAATTTATTCATATTATAAAAATTAGAAAATAAATAAAAAAATATTTAATCTTTTTTAATAAAATCAAAAAGTCATTTTACAAACTCCTCAAAAACACTCACATTGAGTGAATAAAAGACAAATTGTCACTTTTTTTCATCAAGTACTAAATTGGCTCTTTTGAGAATATCAAGATGATGAGATAGCGAAGCTTGAGTGATATCAAAGTGTTTCAGTAACTCATTTACCGACATGTCTTTGTCTTTTAAAATCTCCAAAATCTTTCTTCTATTTTTATCATTAAGCGCTTTATATATGGAATCCATAGGTTTATAGATATATAGATAAGTATCTATATATTATGAAAATGTAATAATATGTCAAAAGATTTTTTTAAAAATATTAAAAATCCTTGAAAAAAAATTTGCAATAATAAAAAAGATTTATATAATACAAATCGCTATAAAAAATATAGCAATTTTATTTTTTAAAAGAATAGTTATGAATTTACTCGACTCACTGAGATGGAGATACGCAACGAAAATTTTTGATAAAACCAAAAAAGTTTCTCAAACTGATTTAGAAGAAATTTTAGAAGCTTTTAGATTGTCAGCTTCAAGTTTTTGACTTCAACCATGGAAAATAGTTGTGGTGGAAAATAAAGAACTAAGAGCAAAACTTTTACCAGCTTCATGGAATCAACCTCAAATAGTTGATGCATCACATTTACTTGTTTTAACAAGACTTGAAAATCCAAATGATGATTTGGTAGAAAATTACTTAAATGATTTAGTGAAAACCAGAGGTATTAAAAGAGAAGATGTTGCCGGATATGAAGATATGATGAAATGATTTTTAAACTCTAAATCAGTTGAAGAAAGAAATCTTTGGGCTTCAAGACAAGTAAATATTGCCTTATGAAATGTTTTAGCATTTCTTGCTTCAAAATGAATTGATAGTTGTCCTATGGAATGATTTGACCCAAAAGCTTATGGTGAAATCTTAGGATTAGATACACTTTGACTGAATGCTCAAGTGGTTTTACCAATAGGATACAGAAGTCATGATGATAAATATGCAACTGCACCAAAAGTAAGATTTCCTTTGCAAGATATCGTGGTGAAAATGTAATAATAAATGCTCTTTTTGGAGCTTTTATTTTGCAAAAAATATTTTTAAACTATAATTAAGAAAAATATTTTTTAAATACCATTTTATGAAATACCACTGCTCGGGATGTGATTATATATATGACGAAAAACTTTGAGATGAAGATATGGGAATAGAGGCAAAAACTTTTTTTGATAATTTACCAAGTGATTTTTTTTGTCCGTTTTGTGATACTCATAAAGATGATTTTGTCGTTTTAGAAGAACAAATAAATTATCCACTTAATAGTGAAAATCTAACTGGGTTTGAGGCCGAACACTTTCCAAACTACGAAATCGTTTGAGATACTTTAAAATATGTTTTTACAGAAACTCAACATCCAAACGATGAAAATCATTTTATTTATAAAGTAGCTTTACATGATGATTCTGGAGATGAAATTGTAAAACATACTTTTCAAGTTTGAGACGAAATCACTTGAGAATTTGATATTGATTATTTAGATAGTTTTGAACTGAGAGTCTATTGTTTGAAAGATGGAATTTTTTCAAGCGGGATATTGCAAAGGTAAAATCAAAACTTCAAAGGTTTTGATTTTTTTTAAATTTCTTTATAATACCCCCATATTTTTAGATTTTAATGTATGAAAAAATGACTTTAGAAAACCTATTACTTCCTGAAATTACCGATACTCCAGAAAGTATTTTAGCAAAATATCCAAAAAGACCTATCTGACAAGTTGTCACAAGAATTGCTCCAAGTCCAACTTGATTTTTCCATATTGGAACTTTGTATACGACTATGGTAGATGAAATATTTGCTCATAAAAATGCGGGAATTTTATTCCTAAGAGCAGAAGATACTGATCAAAAAAGAGAAGTAGAAGGAGCTATGAAAAAATATATCGATATTTTAAAAATATTTGGAATTGATTTTGATGAATGACCAATCGGAGAAAAATACGAAGATGTAGGGAATTACGGACCGTATACACAAAGCCAAAGAGAATATATTTATAAAGTATTTTTGAAAGATTTAGTAGCAAAAGGTATGGCATATCCTTGCTTTTTAAGCGAAGATGAAATTACTGAAATCAGAGC
>JANJUN010000050.1 GCA_024710565.1 Candidatus Altimarinota bacterium
GTTTGATACGATTTGAGATATAGAGAAACTTCCAGAAAAATCTCAAAAAATACTTCAAAAAATGAAAGATGAAACGGCAAAAAATACAGGGATGACTTTTATAGTGGCGCTTGTATATTCATGACAAGATGAGATTATAAGAGCTATAAAAAAAGCGTTCAATTCTTGATTTGATATACAAACACTGACTGAAACTAATTTTAGGAATTTTTTAGACACCGCACACTTTCCTCCAATAGATCTCATTATTAGAACAGGATGAGATATGAGACACTCTGGATTTACTTTGTATGATAGTGCTTATAGTGAGTATTATTTTACTCCAAAATTTTGGCCAGAATTTGATGAAAAAGAACTTGATATCGCACTTGATTTTTTTAAGAATAGTGAAAGAAGATTTTGAAAATAAGAAAAATATTTTTTAATTTTATATCGTATGTTTATTCCTGAAACGGGGAGAAAAAAAGCTCTTTTTATAGTAGATGTGCAAGACTGATTTATTATAGAAAGAAATACATACATCATTCCAAATATTATTGAATTGATAGAAAAAGGAAACTATGATAGTATTATATATTCTATTTCTTACAATCAAGAGTGAAGTTTATGGTATAAACAAATTTGATGGTGTGAAAATCCACTTGAAACAGAAACCATTCCTCAAATTTTAGGCGTTTTACAAAATCATAAAAATGTCTATAAGGTGAATAAATTAACCAGAAGTATATTTAAATGTGATGAAAATATTCATGAAATACTCAAACAACATCAGATAGATGAAATCCATATTTGTTGATACGAAAGTAATGATTGTGTTTTTGCCACGGCTCAAGAAAGTTTTGATTTAGGATTTTTTACGTTTGTAATAGAGGAAGCAACCGAAACAAGAACAACAGCCATCAATCATACGTACGCGATTGCGTTACTGAGATATTTAAACCTCACGAATAATTCAAATTATGTGGGAAAATAAAATTTTGAAATTGAAAGAAATTTTATATAATTCTCGCAATACTTTTTTATCATACTGTGATGCTTTCTACTCCACTCAATAAAGAGATACTTCATACCACTGATAATTACATAAAAGCCCTCAATAAATGAGGGATTTTTACCGTGTGAGATATGATTTCTTTTTTTCCAAAGGATATAGAAGATAGAAGTAATGTACTGGAAAGCTTTTCTTATGTGAATGTAAAAGAAAAAAATACACTTCTTATTACCCTTGTTTCTGTTGATAACTCAAAAACTGGAAACGGAAAGCTTCTCACAAAAGCTATTTTTGAAGATAAAAATGGTTTTATGTCAGAATGAGTTTGGTTTAATAGAAATTATCTTTGAAGTCAGTTACAAAAATATATCTGAAAAAAAATTCTTGTTTCTGGAAAAGTAAAATATGATTTTTGAAAACTTTCTTTTGTATCTCCAGAAATAGAAACTAATCTTTCAAAATCATGATGAGAAGTTATTCCTGTATATAGTGATTTTAATTATATTCCCTGAACTTGGATTGCTTCAAAAATGCAGTATCTTCAAAAGTATTGTTCTTATATTGAAGAAACACTTCCAGAAAGTATTATAAAAAAATATAATTTTATTTCTCGCGCACGAGCAATAGAAAAACTTCATTTTCCTCAAACAAAACATGATTTTGAATTAGCGCGTACGAGACTCGCGTATGATGAACTTTTTGCTATCAATTTTGCCTCTCTTTCAAAAAAACAAGAGAGACAAAATATTTCTGAAGGGAAAGCGCCTCCTATAATTTTTAATGTAGAACTCGTAAAAGAAATTATTTCAGGACTTCCTTTTGAACTTACTGGACATCAAAAAATTTCTCTTTTCCAAATACTCAAAGATATGGAAAAAACTCACTGTATGCAAAGACTTTTACAAGGAGATGTTGGAACAGGAAAAACGATACTAGCTGCTATTGCTATTATTCACAGTATTTTGCAAAGTGAAAAAACTGGACAAAAAATACAAGCTACTATTTTAGCTCCGACTGAAATTTTAGCCAGACAACATTTTGAAGGACTGGAAAAAATATTTACCCAGTATTGACTGAATCCTGCTTTGCTCGTTGGAAGCACGACCAAAAAACAAAAAGATATTCTAAAAGAACAATTAAAATCAGGAAATATTGATGTGATTATTGGAACACATGCGCTCTTAGAAGATGATGTGATATTTGCAAAACTTTGACTCGTAGTTATCGATGAACAACATAGATTTTGAGTGCGTCAGAGAGAAGCGTTAGAAAAATATTCAACCGGATCTATTTCCCCTCACTCTCTCAATATGACCGCAACACCTATTCCAAGAACTTTGGCTTTAACTTTGTATGGAGATCAAGATTTATCTATTATTAACGAATATCCAGTCGGAAGAAAAACTATTTTTACAAAAGTTGCGTCAAGTGACAATGAAAGATCTCAAATTGAACTTTTTGTGAGAAATCAAATAGAGTCTGGAAGGCAAGTATTTTGGATTTCTCCTTTGGTGGAAGAATCTGAAAAAATGGATCTCGCGAATGCGATTTCTACGTATGAGTCTTTGACTGAAATTTTTGCTCCATTTCAGGTATGACTCCTTCATGGAAAAATGAAAGCGAGTGAAAAACAAGACGTTATGAAAAAATTTGGAAATAATGAAATTCAGATTTTATCATCAACATCAGTAGTTGAAGTTTGAGTGAATGTTCCTAATGCAACGATTATGTGTATCGAATGAGCGGAGAGATTTGGACTTAGTCAACTCCATCAATTTAGAGGAAGAGTTGGAAGATGACAATATCAAAGCTATTGTTATCTTTTCCCATCAAATGGATATAAAACCGATAGACTCAGAGCCATGGAAAAAACAAATAATGGTTTTGAACTGGCTGAAATCGATCTCGAACTCAGATGACCCGGGGAGGTGTATGGAGTGAGACAATCATGAGTTCCAGAGTTTAAAATTGCTGATATAAAAGATTTAGAACTCGTGTCTCAAATCAGAGAGGATATTGAGGAATTATTTAAAAAATAATAACAAAAAACTATGCTCAATCAAGAATTAAAAGAAAAATTAGAAACCATGCAGACTCATGGACTTCGGTCTATTCAAAAGTATTATAAAGAGAATCCAAAAATAAAAGAGAAGTGTCAAGATATCTCAGATTATATTGAAGAAATATTACAAAAAAGAGGAGAACGCTTGATAAATATATTTGATAAATAAGATAATTTTCATATTATACAAAAAATATTTTTTAATATATAAGGGATGGCAAATTTAGGAATCAGAGAATTTGATGCAAAAAGGATGTTTTTTTCCTCTCTCTGACTATCATATCATGGAAAAAAAATCACTTCAATAGATGATTTTAAAGAACTCGATAGTACAAAAAAATACGTAATAAAACCCGATCAATTATTTTGAAAAAGAGGGAAATTATGACTTATCTGAGTGAATTTATCTTTAGAAGAAGTAAAAAAATGGTTTTTAGAAAAAAACTTGAAAGAAATTCAAATCAAAGAAACTTCATGAATTCTGGATACTTTTTTAGTGGAAGAATTTATTCCTCATAAGCAAGAATATTATGTTGCCATTAAACAAGAAAGAGAATATGATGAAATATTTTTTTCAAATTTTGGTGGAATTGATGTGGAAGAAAATTGGGGAAAAGTACAAAGTATAAAAGTATGAATTTTAAAAAATTTAGAAAAAAAAGATTTAGAAAAAGAATTTCATATAGATGATGAAAAAATACTCAAAGTAATTTTTGATTTATTTTCGTTTTATAGATGACAAGATTTTACGTATTTAGAAGTCAATCCATTTTGTTTTGATGAGAGAAATGGAAATCTCGTTTTACTTGATATGGTTGCAAAAATCGATGATACTGCCTTTTTTCTTCATCCAGAATCATGGAAAGATTTAGAATTTCCTAATTCATTTGGATTTAACGAAAATGCTTCAGAAAAGTATATCAAAGAACTCGATCAAAAAACTGGAGCGAGTTTGAAATTAAAATTTTTAAACACAAACGGAAAAATTTGGACACTTCTTTCTGGAGGATGAGGTTCACTCGTGATGACGGATACTTTAGGATATTTATGATTTGCCAACGAAATTGCTAATTACTGAGAATTATCAGGTGACCCAGATAGATTTTATACTAGAGAATACACGCGTGTTTTATTTGAACAAATGTTATCATCTCCAAATCCGAAATATCTTATCATTGCTGGAGCAATCGCAAATTTTACTCAAATTGATAAAACTTTTACTGGAATAATCGATGTACTACAAGAGAAATCAGAGGAAATAAAGAAAAAATGAATTCAAATACTGGTAAGAAGATGAGGACTGAATGATACAATTTGATTAAAACTTTTATCAGATGCTTGTATAAAGCTCTGAATTCCTTGCAAAGTTGCTGATAGTAATGTCTATATGACCGATATTTTAAAAGAAATAAAGATATAATTTAAAAAAATGAATGAAGAAATAATTATTAGTAAAACGATAGAATTTGTAAAAGAAACATTGAAAGAAGCAAAGCCATCGCATGATTTTTTTCATATTGAAAGAGTGTATAATATGGCAGTTTTTATTTCAAAGAATGAATGATGAGATCTCTTGGTTGTAAAATTGTGAGCACTCCTTCATGATATTGCTGATTATAAATACCATGATGGGGATGAAAACATTGGACCGAAAATAGCAGGAGAGTTGTTATACTCTCTTTGAGTAGATGAGAAAACTATTGTACATGTTCAAAATATTATAAAAAATATTTCATATTCGACCAATCTTTGAGAGGTAACTTTTCAAAGTAAAGAGTTAGATATAGTGAAAGATGCTGATAAATTAGATGCTCTTTGAGCGATAGGAATAGCAAGATGTTTATGTTTTTCCTGAGAAAAAGGAAGGGAGATTTATAATCCAGATATTGAAGTAAAACTCAATATGACAAAAGAAGAATATAAAAAACATAAATCAACTGCAATCAATCATTTTTATGAAAAATTACTCAAACTAAAAGATCTTATTCATACTGAAACTGGAAAACAAATAGCCAAACAAAGGCATGAATTTATGGAAAAATATTTAGAACAATTTTTTCAAGAAGTTAATTTTTAAGATATAAATTATGTTTAATAAAAACTCATTTGCTATTATTTATGGACTCCATCTTGGAACGGCACAAAAAATGCTTGACTTTGATTTTATCTGTGAGAGAGAACCTTCAGTGGTTGCTTTTATAGATCCAGGAAAAGATATTTCAAATTATAAACTCTTTTTTGGATGAAAAGAGATGTTTATCACTTCATATCCAAATTTTGAAAGTATTCCTGATAGTATCTTAAAAAAGACTGACACTGTTTTAAACTATGCTTCTTTTAGAAGTGCGTATGAAGCTACTTTGAAAGCGATGGATGTAGAAAATATTAAAAATATTATCATTATTGCTGAGTGAATTCCAGAAAGTCAGGTAAGAAAAATTATTGCATATAATAAAGAAAAAAAGAAAAATATTATCGGTCCATCAACCGTATGAGCTATGGTAAACGGAGAGTTTAGAGTAGGGAATACATGAGGAAGTCTAGAAAATATTATTTCCTCAAAACTGTATCAAAAAGGAAGTGTCTGATTTGTTTCAAAATCAGGAGGAATGAGTAATGAACTCCGCAAGATTATTGCGGATACTACCAATGGAACTCATACTTCAGTTGCTATAGGGTGAGATAAATATTCTATCGCAACTTTTAAAGATATCATTTTAAATTATGAAAAAATAGATGAAATTAAAATGATAGTTCTCCTTGGAGAAGTTGGATGAAACGAAGAAAATGAGATAGCAGAAATGATACAAGATAAAATTATCACAAAACCAGTAGTTGCTTTTTGTATTGGAACGATTTCAGATTTACTTCCTTCTGGAGTACAATTTTGACATGCTTGAGCAAAAGCTGATTCAAATACTGAAAGTTCAAACTATAAAAATGCGAATTTGAAAAAATCTGGAGCTATAGTTCCAGAGAGTTTTATGGATTTATGAGAAAAAATAAAAGAAACCTTTGAAAAATTAAATTTGGAAAAAACTCCAAGTATAGAGAGTGGAAAAATGAGAAAAAAAGTGGAAATAATAAACAATAGAAAATCAACAAAAATGACTTCTACTATTTCTGATGAGAGATGAGAAGAATTAACGTACAATAAAAAACCGATTTCAGAGTATATACAAAAAGGAAGTATCGCAAATGTGATAGGAAATTTGTGGCTCAAAAGAGATTTACCACAATACGCACTTCAGTTTATAAATACGATTATCATACTTTTGGCTGACCACGGTCCAGCAGTTTCTGGAGCTACCAATACTATTATCACTTCTCGCGCTGGGAATGATCTCAAATCTGGACTTATCTCGGGACTCGCTACTATCGGACCAAGATTTGGTGGAGCGATTGATGGAGCTGGAAAATACTTTTTTGAAGCAGTAAAAGATTGAATTTCCCCAAAAGAATATGTAGTAAATATGAAGAAAAAATGAGAATTTATTCCAGGAATTGGACATAAAGTAAAGTCAAAATTCAATCCTGATAAAAGATGCGAATTATTATTGGAATTAGCAAAAGAATTTCCTAGTAAAAAACATCTTGAATTTGCTTTAGAAGTAGAAAAAATTACCCTTGATAAAAAACCAAATCTTATTTTAAATGTGGATGGAATGACTGCCGTTTTACTTTTAGATATGATGAAAGATATCGGTATGACTGATAGTGAAATAGAAAAATATATGGAAGCTGGAATTTTTAATGGATTTTTTATACTCTCAAGAAGTATTTGATTTATTGGACATTTTATAGATCAAAAATTACTCAACGAACCTCTTTATAGAACTGAATGGGACGATATTTTATATGTTTAGAAAAAAATATGAATTTACTTCAATTTTTCTTTATCATTTCTGGATTTTTACTTTTAGTTTTATCTTATGATATAGCAAAAAGGCAAAAATTTAATGCACTTCATTTTATTGTATTTATATGAGTATGAGCTTGACTTTTAGCTTTTACTCTTTTCCCTCAGATTTTAAATCTTATTGGAAGTATTTTTTGACTTCAAAGAGGAGCTGATGTTTTAGTATATGCATCGATTATTTTTCTTTTGTATTTTGCGATATTACTTTTAAATAAGGTGGAAACGAGTAAAGAAGATATTTCAAGTTTAGTGAGAGAAATAGCTATTTTAAATTCTAAAAAAGAAGTAATTACTTGAGAAATATGTTTTTTAGTGAGGGTTTATAACGAAGAAAAAGTAGTAAAGAAAACTTTAGAAGAACTTTTACAAAAGTGATATAAAAATATTTTAGTAGTCAATGATGGATCGAGTGATAATTCAAGGCAAATTTTAGAAGATTTTTGAGATAAGATTATACTTTTGCAACACTATAAAAATAGATGATGAGGAGCTGCGCTCGAAACTGGATTTGAATATATAAGAAGATATGGAAAAACGGATTTTGTTTGTACTTTTGATGCTGATGGACAACATGATATAGAGGATATTGATGTATTTTTAGAAGTTTTAAAAAATCAACATGATATAGATATCGTTTTAGGATCAAGGTTTATAAAAAAAACCAATACTAATGTTTGAATCATTAGAAAAATGGTTTTAAAAGCAGGAATATTATTTACCTATTTTATTAGTCATCTGATGTTAACAGATAGTCATAATGGATACAGAGTTTTTAGAACAAAGATTTTAAAAGAAATAAAATTAAAAATGGATGATATGTCGTATGCTTCTGAGATGATAGATATTATTTCAGAGAAAAAGATAAAATTTACAGAGGTCCCGGTAAATATTTTATATACGGAGTATTCTCTATCAAAATGACAAAAATCTTCCAATGCTATACATATAGCACTCAAAACTCTTTGGTATAAATTTTTTCGCTAATTTTATTTTTCATTTGATAGATATTTATCCAATCAATACCAATCCTCCTTTTCAAATAATTCTTTAATCTTATTACTCAGGTATCTTTCCTTTAATTTTTCTACAAAATAAACATATCACTTTTGAGTAAGATAATGAGATCCACCATTTAAAATATAATGCTTTCCTCATTTCATACGTATTCAAAATGATTGTGATATAATAATTTGTATAGAGTCTCTATACTTTTCATTTATCTCTTTTGTTTCTTCATAAAAGAGATTGTTAATGTCTGTGTCGTTATATATACGAAGATTTGGGTGTTTTTTCATAGATTTTTTGTCATTACTTTATGATTAGTATTTCCCATTTTCATTCAGGAAGAAAATCTTTTTTTATCCACATATTGAGCGTTTTTATAGTTTGATAACTTTGTCCATTTTCCAATGCCCAATCTTTAAGATTTTCTATTTTTCATACTGATTTTGAAATAGTTGTTGGCGGAGTATATTGTCCACCTATGATTTTGTCAATATATTTTTTCTTTTTTTCATAATCTTGTAGGACATATTTTATAGCGAGTATTCTAAAAACATAACGAGAGGTTTCTTCGTTTAAATACAGATCATAATAATTATCAACTTTTTGATCTTCGAGAGCTTTTTTAATACCATTTTGTCATCTATTATAACTGGCTGCTACGAGAGTCCGATTTCAGAATAATCCATGAAGATAATCGATATATTCTGCGGCAGCTTTGGTTGCTTTTTCAAAATGATATCTTTCGTCGATATCATCATTTACTATAAGTCAGTATTCACGGGCCGTTTCTGGCATAAATTGCCAAATTCCAGCTGCACCAGCTCATGATACTACATCATTTCTGAGAGCACTTTCTGCGATAGGAAGGTATTTGAAATCTTGTGGAATTTTGTATTGATCTAAAGTATCTTCAATATATCACATATAGAGAGGGAGTCTTTTTACATACAGAAAAAATTGATAGAGATTATAAGAAGTATTTAAAAATTCTTTATCGAACCTTTCTTTTATAAAATAATTATTTTCTAAATTTGGTAATTCTTCTCCAGCAAAATTTAATTCACTTCCAGGATAATTAAAAAATAATCCACTCATATCATTTGAATTATTTTTTTCAAAAATGTTAAAAACTATTAAAAATATAGTAATTAAAATGAGAAAAATTATTCCTCAGTATTTTGTTAAATCAGACATTTTCGTTATATTTTAGAAGAGTAAAACTAAAACCTAATTTCTTGTATAAAAATATTATACAATAAAGATTGTCAATAAAAAATATAAGTTTGACTTCTCTATATTTTTTCATACCTTATCACTTAATCTCAATAAATCAAATTTTATTTTAATTAGAAAATAATTTGAACGCAAAAGTATGGATAAATATAGTAATTTAAAAAGTATATTAAATAGTATTTTACAAGATATAAAAAAACAAGATTTCTTGGTATATTTTAGGAAAATATCTTTGATAGAAACCACAAACACAAAAATAGTATTTTGAGTAGTTTCATGATTTATGAAAGAAAACTTGGAAGCAAAATTTTATGACCTTATCCTTAAATCTACTAAAAAAGTATTTCCAGAAGTGGAAAAAATAGAGTTTATAGTAGATATGAATATTGAGAATCCTAGTAATCAGGATGTTATTGATTGTGCTCAATTTTTCAAAGATTTTTCAAAAAAACCAAAAAAATCACTCAATAATAATGAAGAATCATCATCTTCTCAAAAAACATCTTCTTCTTCATGAGAAGAAACAAAAATTGGAACTCCATCTGATAGATATACGCTCGATAATTTTATCGTTTGACCGTCTAATCAACTTCCATACTCTGCATGTGAGGCTGTAGTAAGAAATCCAGGAAAATCATATAATCCACTCTATATCTATGGAGATGTAGGACTTTGAAAAACACACCTTTTACAAGGAACGGGAAATGCTATTTTAAGAAAGTATAAGGATAAAACAGTTAGATATATGACGGCTGATAAATTTATTACTGAATACGTGACTGCGGTAAAGAAAAAATGAGTAGAAAGACTCAGACAAAAATATGCTGAAGTAGATGTGATTATCATAGATGACGTGCAATTTCTTTCAAAAAAAGAACAAACTCAAAATGAACTCTATAATATTTTTAATATATTATACGATGCTCAAAAACAAATTATTATTTCTGGAGATAGATCACCAAAAGAACTCACTGAAATTGAACCAAGACTTAAATCAAGATTTGAATGGGGAATTATTGTTGACATCTCTAAACCTGATTTTGAAACGAGACTCGCAATTCTTCAAGAAAAATCAAGAGCCAGAGAATTTTTAATTCCTCAAGATGTTGCTGAATTTATTGCTGCCAATGTAACAGATAGTGTAAGAGAACTCGAAGGAATTCTGAACCAACTTATGGCTGAATATGAACTCGACCATTCAACCCCAACTTTAGAGAAAGTAGCAAGAAAATTAAAAAAACTCAGTTTTACTACTGATATTCTTGGAGAAACAAAAGTACAAAGAACAACAACTATAAAAAGTTATGAAGATATCATCAATGCTGTTTCAAATCATTTTTGAATTGAAAAAGAATGAATTTTATGAGAAAATAGAAGAAAAGAGTTTATGATACCAAGACAAGTTGCTATGTACTTGCTCAAAACCAAACTTCACTATACCTACGAAAGAATAGGAAATATATTTTCTGGAAGGAATCATGCAGCGGTTTTATATAGCTGTAATAAGCTAGAATCTATCCTAAAAAAAGATAAAACACTTTTATACGAAATCAACGTTCTCAGAGA
>JANJUN010000017.1 GCA_024710565.1 Candidatus Altimarinota bacterium
GAAATATTGTATGAAATAGTCAAGAGTAATATATTTGTTTAATTTACAAAAAGATTAGTATATTAGATACAATTATTAGATAATTTTAAAATTATGATGTTTTCTTGAATTATTTTAATACTTTTAATTTTTATTTTTATAACTATTTTTATTATGAAAATCGAATGAAGTAAATTATATCACTTTTATCTTGCTGTGATATCATTTGTATCTATTGTAGCAGTAGCTATAACTTTATGAGTAGTTTTAACGAGTGTTTGAAAATATTTTATCATTTCTGATGAAGAATATCTTCAATACAGAGAATCTTACAAATTAACAGAATGTAAAAATCCTATTTATGGAGAAAAATGAGTTGCTAGTTCAACGGTTTCCGTTGATGGGACAGAGACTCCAGCAAGAACTCCGAGTGATGAAGAGATCGCTAAATGTGAAGAAAAAGTAAGATCTGAAGTTTCTTTTTCAAGAGCTTATGATCTTAAAGATATGTTTATCACTTCTTCTGCTTGGTTTATAGTATTCTTGGTACTTTTTATATTCCACTATCCAAAATTTTTAAAAACAAGAGAATAATAATTAAAAAAATAAACTTCCAAAATTGGAAGTTTATTTTTTTATTTCCTCAAAAAACATTTTACAAGCATCAATCACATTTTTATATCTATCGGTTTGAAGCTTGATTCAGCCAAAATACCTGGTGACCACTAACACCATATTTACTCCATTTTTTCTTTGTATTTCTCTTAAAATACACATTCCAGCTCCAGTTTCACCATCATCATTTTTTCACTCTAAAATACTTCCATTTTCTAGTCTGATACGATACGCAAAACTATTATGTGTCGCATCACGAAAATATTTATCTTTTTTTATGTAATTGATAAAATCCCCTACTTCTTCATAACTTTTTACATATCCTCACACTATCGTGTATTTTGATTTTCTGTCAATAATAATATCTTTGAGTATGATGAGTTTTTTTGGTAACTCTATCTCATCTCACATATCAAAAGTAATCTGATTTTCATTAAACATATTTTTTTATTTCATTATAATTAAATCATTTTTGTAATAATTTCTGGATAATTTTTTGCTTGTCATATTTATTTTTCAATTTTTCTATTTCACGTAAAATATTTTCCTCTTCTCCATCTTGAAAGATTTCCTCTATAATTCACTCAATGAGTTCCCTATCTTCTTGCCTTTCTATAAGTTTTTGTCTTATATACTGAAGAGATTTTCACGCATTTTTATAATTTTCTATTTTGATATATAAACTTTTTTTACTGAGTAAACTTTCTCACTCTTGCAAAAAATCATTTTCTAGTATTTCTTGAGCAAGATTTTTATCAAATCAAGCAAGAATCAGTTTATTTTTTATGTATTTTAAGTTTTTATTTCTCATTAAATACAATCTGATTTTATCTCCAATCACTTGTTTGTCATTTATCAGATGAGAAATATTTTCAAAAACTTTTTTAGGTAATTCCTGGTCCTCCCCCTTTTCCTCTAGTTTTTGAAGAAGTTTTTTACTTGATGGAAAATAGCGAAAATAGTACCAAAGAGCATAGTTTTTTAGAGTTTCAAAGTTGTATTTCATAGCAAAGATATATTATAAAACAATTTGATTATAGAGAAATAGAGAAAAAATTGAAATATTTTTGTCACTTTTTATAATGAGAGATGTTTTAATATATGCAATGTATCTTATTTATTAATTTTATGTATATGAAAAAAATGATTATTTTAATGTTTGTGTTGTTTGGAATAATGCAAACTTACGCATCAGAAGACATGGTTATGTGTACTATGGATGCAAAACAATGTAGTGATGGAAGTTTTGTAGGAAGAACTGGTCCGAATTGTGAATTTGTTTGTCCTAGAGAAGTACAAAAACCAAAAGCTTGTACGAGAGAATATATGCCTGTGTGTGCTGAAGTAAAAGTTCAATGTATAAAAGCTCCTTGTCCTCCAATAAAAGAAACTTTCTCTAATAAATGCGAAATGGAAAATAATTCTCTCGCGACCTTTTTACATGCGTGAACTTGTGAAGCACCTGAAGATATGCCAGTGGAAGAGCAAGAAGATATAATTATGTGTCCTATGAATTATATGCCTGTTTGTGGAAATGATGGGAAAACATATGGAAATGCTTGTGCCGCTCAAAAAGTTTGAGTACAATACGATGGGATATGTGTTTCATCTAAATACCAAAAAGCTGTGTATAAAGCGTGGCAAGAAGCTTCTTTAAAACATTTTTCAAAAGCTTCTGAAGGAATTATTACTCAAACATTAGAAAGAATTATTAGAAATGCTGAAAGATTGGCTTCAAAAGAAAATTTTGAATCTCAAAAATGAGCTATTTTGAATTATATTCTACACCTTGCGAGAACGATGTTACATGAAAATATTTATGAAACTTTTATAGAGTCAAATATTTCTACCATCTCTCCAGTTACTCCTGTGTTATGAGGAAAATGGTATGTAACAAAAATTACTTGGCTTGATACTCATACTGCTGTGGTTGAATATGAAGATGGACATATCATGGAAACTATGAAAATAAATATTTCTCTAAAATCAGGAAAATTAGAAGTGATTGATTTAGAAAAAAGACTAGAAGTGGGGACAAAATTTGATAGCAAAGATATGGTAGTAAAATTAAAAGTTCCTACTGCTTGGGAAGGAAAATATACTTATAAATTTATCACTCCTGGAGTACTTCAATTTAGCTTTCCATCAAAAGGAGAATGAGAAGCTATGTTATTCAACATTAACATTCATACTGATGCTGATTGGAAGAAAGAAGAAGCAAATGGACTTTTAAATCTTACAAAAATCATGACTCTTTCAGGATATGTCGTTTCATACTCAAATGTACTTGATATGCCTTTTACAAAAGATGAAAATATAAATACCTATAGCTTAATGCTTGGAGATGTATATGAAATCGTAAAAACTGTTGATTTGATGGTAAAATAATAGCTTATAGTTAAACATACTTACCATACGTTTGTGTGCATAAAGCTTATAATCTAAAAAAATCACTCTGAAATTTTTTGGGAACTCGTTAAAATGTATTTCCAAAAATTATAAAAAAGTGAAAAAAGAACTAAAAAAAGTGAGACTTTCGTCTCACTTTTTACTTTTTCTTCCCTCCATAATATCTTTTTGGTTTTTCTCAAGATTTTTTTGGTTGATTTTCTTTCATTTTAAAAGTTCATAAAAATTCTCTTTCAACTATTTCTTCTTCTTTGTATGAAGTATCACTCACTACCTCAAGTTTTTTCTTGATCAATTTTTCAATAGCGTCCAGTCTCACTTTTTCCTCTTCTATACACATACTAATGGCAAGTCCAGACTTCCCTGCACGTGCCGTTCTTCCTATACGATGAACATAAACTTCAGCTTCTTTTGGAAGTGAATAATTCACAACACATGAAAGTCAATTTATATCAATTCAACGTGAAGCGATATCCGTTGCAACGAGTACTTTTATTTCTCAAGATTTTATAGCTTTCATAGCTGTAGTTCTTGCATTTTGTGATCTATTTCTATGAATATTATCCGCTTTTATTCAAGCGGATCTTACAAAACTGAGAACTAAATCTGTTTCTTCTTGAGTTCTCACAAAAACTATTATACTTTCTAAATCTTTTCTTTTAACAATTTGTTGAAGTAATTGTCTTTTGCGAGATGAAGCGATATGATACACTTTTTGAGTAACGGTATCAGTGGTACTTGCCTGAGGTTTTATAGTTATAGTTTCAGGATTTTTTAAAATACTTGAAGCTAATTCTTTGATAGGTGCGGGCATAGTCGCTGAAAAAAACAAAGTTTGTCTTTGCTCTGGAATCCTTTTGATTAGTTTTTTAATATCTGGTAAAAAACCCATATCAAGCATTTTATCAGCTTCATCGAGTACAAATATTTCAACATATGAAAGTTTTATCACTCATTGCGTTATGAGATCCTCAAGTCTTCCTGGTGTTGCAATCAATATATCAACTCATTTTTCAATGGCTTTTATTTGATGAAAATCATTCACTCAACCAAAAATTGTTGTGCATTTTAAATTTGTATTTGTTGCATATGGCGCAAAAGTTTCTCCGATTTGAATAGCGAGTTCGCGAGTTGGAGCAACAATTAAAGCTTGAATTTTTCTGGTCACTTTGGCATCTTTTCACTCTCTCTGTATTCTGAGATTATAAATATTTTGCAAAACTGGGAGAGTAAAAGCAAGTGTTTTTCAGCTTCCAGTTTGAGCTATTCATAAAACATCTTTTCCTTCTATTGCTAGGGGAATAACTTTTCCCTGAATTGGAGTTGGAGTTGTAAATTCAAGTTTTTCAAGCGCTTTATGAAGTGGTGGAATAATTGGTAAGTCTTTAAAATTCATATATTTTTGTTAGTATTAAAATACTTATTCATTATGTAAAACTTGAGTTTTAAAAATCGAATCAGTATTATCCCTATATTTTCCAAGTTATGATTGTTTTCTATAGTAATTTTGTATATTCATCTAACCTATTATACTCAACTAAATTATTAGTCAACTACTCTAGACTCAATTCAATTATATTTAATTGAAAACTTATAACAAATCCCATTTTTATAATTAAACATTGAAAAATAAAAATTTTTAATAATATATGTTGTACCATTCAGTATGTATAGAAATTAAGACTTAAATTTGCTGAAAAAACTGGAGTTATTTTTTTTAAACTCAAAATAAAACAACTTAAAAATATATTTTAAAAATAGAGAATTATGGTTAATAAAATTTGAACATCTAAAAATCCTTCTGAAAATGGTTTAGTAGACATGTGAGAATTTTTCTGACTTAAATATTCTAATGATATGTCAATAAATGTAATATTAAAACAATTATGAGTTTCTTATTATGACGAAAAAATTATCAGGGCGTTATTAAAAACAAATAATTTAATGTTCATAAATGATAAATTAGTCACAAATCAAAGAGGAATTATAAAAAATGGAACTTTATTAAAAGTTCCTAAAAATTTATTAACAACTCCATCTACTCATAAAGAAAAAGAGCCTATAAGAAGAGAAATCGTAAAAGAAGACGAAAAGGAAAACGTAATTGAAAATGTAAAAAAAAGAGTTCTTGAATTACTCGACACCCCTACCACTTTTTATTCAATTATTACGATTTGTTGAATATTATTTTGCATAGTCTGCGCTTATTGATTTAAAATATATTATGAAGTCAAAATAACAAAAGCAGAAAATAGAGATTCAAAATATAAAGATGATAAAAAAGAGGTTCTTGAAGATAGTCAAAAACACCAAGAAGAAAACAATCCCGTAAGTACTTCACAAGAAAATAATACATCTCAAGAAAACACGAAAAAACAACTTCCAAAAACGTTCCAAATTAGAACAAAAGAAGATATTAAAATATTAATAGACTTGATTAAAGAAGTAGAAAACCAAAAATAATTTTTATATCAACTTCATTTTTTTTCAATTTGGGTTGATATGGAGATAAAAAAACACCTCAACTGAGGTGTTTTTTTATCTCCATAAAATTTTTCTCACTTTTCCTCTATAAAAAGTCCTTTTTGTCACGATATCACTTGCGAGGGTTTCTATCTTTTGATGGGATTTTTCAATATTTTGAAAACTAAATTGCGTATGAATTGGAACTATTTCGCCTATTCCCTGTTGATTGGTTAAAATATAAAATACATTTTGAGAAAGTTTTGATATGCTGTTTTTTAATCTTCCAGAAAGATCTTGAACGCTCTTTACAATAGGAATTTTTAAAACTCCTTGTGATATCCCCGTAAGTTCAACCTGAGTATCGAGATTTTTTGCTACAAATCCCCACTCCAACATTTTTTTTGCAATAATCGGTTTTCTAATAACCGCAGTTTCAGATATAGGAATATCGAATTCTTCACTAATATCAAATAAAAGAGAAATCAAATAATCCGACATCAGTGTTCCCCTAAAATGAGGGGAAACATACATTCAAGAAAATTTTAATGTATTCTCATGAATACAAAAAGAAATATATGATGGTGTAGATAAGTCAATTTTATGCGGATCTCACGCAATAGTTTGTTTTCATTCTAAAGCATATATTCTAAATCTTTCTTCTCAAAACTTCTCTATAGAAAAACGAATTGATCTTTCATTGAATTGTAATCTTCATATTTTATTTTCTGCTATGGTATCCATGTTTACATCTAAAAATATTAAGGGATGTATCCTAAGAAAAATACTCAAAAAGTCAAATCTTTATAACATAAAATGCATATAAAACCTCTTCTCAATACATAGTTTTTAAAAAATAAAAATATATTTATTTGTTTATATATTTATTTGTTTATATATTTTCCCACTATAAAATGAGTAATTTTTTTTTGCTTTAAATAAGCAGTTATTTTTTAGTTTTTAACATAAAAAACAAAAAAATAAAAAAATCTCTCAAAAAATTAATATTTAGTTAATACACCTTTTTTATAATGTAGAAAGTATTCATTTTATTTTTTTATTTTCTCAAGTTATGTTTCATTCTCGCCATAGTCAAATAAATTTTTTTGAGGTCCATAAAAATATTCGCTTTACTCTTTCGCCTCTGTTTGATACAAAATATCTTCTGGAAAAACAGGAAATACAGAAAAATGATCTGCTTGTTTTTATTGAAAAATATGATTTTATTTTAAAACATCTTTATGCAATACTCTTTAACTCAAGAGAAACCAGATGTAGTTCTAAACTAAAGATAAAATTTTGTTTTCTAAAAAAACACTCAAAACCTCTCTATTTTGAAAATAATATCGATACTCTCAAAAATAAGCATAAAAACCAAATCGAAATGAGTAAAAAAGAACTCTCCTATCTGGTAGAATTATTTAAAAATTTCTTTGAAGAAAATACTACTTTTACCCATCACCTAAAAGAAATACTCCTCCAACCTAGCAAAGAAAAAAGTGATATCATATATTTTTTCCATAAAATCCTGAGAAAATCCAATTTTTATTTTTTAAAAGATCTCTGTGAAAGTATCAATACAGAAATTCCTAATATTTATGAAAAAATTATTCAAATAAAAAAAACAATCACTGAACTTGAGAATATAAAACCTTCTCTTGAGCACCATTTATACCAATACCAAGCATTTGGAAGCACTATAGAAATAGCAAATCTCAATTATTTTCTCGTACAAAAAAATAAAACTCCCTACTGAGAATTGATTCAAAATAAAGAAAAAATGCTTCATGCTCCTATAAAATCTTTTTCAAAACTCTCTTGAGCTGACGAAAAAAATGGACTCAAAGATTTTGAAAGTTATTATAAACTCTCCTATTACTTATGAGAAATAAACGAGATTTATAAAAAAATGAAAGAATATAAAAGAAGTCAAAAAGAATGATTTCTGCAATCTCTTGAAAACGGATTTGAGTTTGAAAACATACAAAATCACGATTCTTTTTTATTGAAAAGTAAGCATTTTTCCCCGGAAGAATTTAAGATAAAAATATATCTGTTTGATGATGTAACGAAAGAAAATTTTGAGATTATAAAAAATATTATCCTAAGAATTTCTTTTTTAACAAAATTAAAAAAAAGTTTCATCTATACCCAAGAAGATCAAGAAAAATATAAAGTTTTTTTTGAAGAGCATCTCATATCAAAAGATGATACCAAAGAAAAAATACAAGAAAAGATCAAAGAAAAACTTATTCAATACAAAAAAAGAAAGGGATATTTTTTTAATACCGAAAATAAATCCTGTATGTTTTGAAAATATGCAAAATTTTGCAGTGAATACAAAAAAATCACCTCAGAAATATGAAAAATAAATGCCTTTATTAAGAACCTAAAAGAAGAAGAAAAACTATCCAATCATACAAAAAGTTGGGCGCTTATTTTAGAGAAAGAAAATGAAAAATTTTTACTCACTATTCCAAAAGAAAAAAAAACCAAGTCCAATATAGATATAAAAAGAAATAATATACTTTCAGCAAGAAATTTTATCACCTCTCAAAAAAATCAAACTCATGATAGTGTGATCTATTATTTTGAATCTCTCAATCTATCAACACTAAGTAAACTCTGTTTTTCCAAAGGGAACTCATACCTCAGAAATAAAATCGCAAAAGAACTTTATAACTCTCATAAAGAATTCGTTGAAAGAAAAGAGTACTATAAAGACAACCAAGTATTAGAAATATTCAATATAAAAATGAAATATGAATTTCCAAAAAATGTTTTTTGAGAAACTTGTAAAAAAATACTCTTAAATTTCTATCAATCTATTCTCCAACTTTCTGTCCTCAAGCAAGAAATTATTATTCAAAATCCTTGAGAATTTGAAGCCCTCACTTGAAAAAATTTTGATTCATTAGAACTATTTGAACAAAAATTAAAAGAAGTATGTTATATAAAAAAACACATTCCTCTGAGTGAAGAAAATACGAAATTATTAGTCCAAAATTTTGATGGTCATCTGTATAAAATATCCAGTTATGATTTAAGCAAATGCCCAAAGAGAAAAAATACAAAATCTCATACAAAAATCTGGTTTGATTTTTGGAGTGAAAAAAATGGTACAGAAAAATATCCTATTAGAATAAATCCAGAAATAAAAATCAGTTTTATTCAAAAAAAATCCCATTACTCAGCATCCTCTGATGAAAAAATAAAAAGTAGGTTTCAAAAAGAAAGATTTATTATTACGACCAATATCAGCGAAAATGCTTGTCATCAATCTGGAAATATGAGCGGAAATACTCAAAAAGAAATGGTAGATTTCTACGAACATTTTAACAAAACTTTTGAGGAAACCATAGAGCCAAACCTCCTAGAATATGATTATATGATTGATATTTATAGCGATCATTCTCTACAACTTTCTGTATATCAAAATACAAATTCTCTAAAAATTCCTACCTATCAATTACGTCCTGAGTTTTTTTTAACTCCAAACCAAAAGTGAACCCCCATATATAAAAATATATCCTATACTTCCTATGATACCCATCCTCATTTTTATGAAATGAGAAATGAAAATTATATAGATTTACAAAGAGTAAAGTTAATAAATCAAAAAATCTATCTTGATAGCGATATATCGACCTATTTACAATTCAAAACTATTTGTGCAAAAAAGAAGATATCCGTCTATGCTGGAAAAAATTCTCACTTAGTTTGGGATGAAAAAAATAATGCTCTGATATTACAAAACACTCTCAAATGAGATATATTTCTGTATCATTTTGACGAAAGGTATGAGAAAATCGAGTCTCTATCAAAAATAAAAAAAGAACTTGAAAATTTGTTAGAAAGCAAACATATTGAATGATATTTTCATGAAGATATCTCTATACAAAGTATTCAAAACCTGCAAAATGCATTGTGTGCAAATATGATTTGAGTTCTATTTTTTCTGCAAAAAACCTATCCTGGAAAGATCTATATCAGAAATGTAACACTCAATGAATCAAGCTGCTGGTGAGATAACTTAAACAAAAAAATAGAAGAAAAAATACTTCAAAAACTTGCCTCTTTAAGTTTGATTCCATCAAATTATAAACATATATTTGAACTAAAAGAAAAAAATATTCTTAAAAAACTCGGAGGTATCGAGTTTCTTGATTAAAAAATTGACTTTTTTAAAAAAACACATATTCTCTCTGCGAGTTTCTACTTTTGTAGATTATGAAAAACCATACTTATTCCCTAGAATAAATACATACGTTATGCATTACATTGACAGGCTAAGAGAAAAATGTGATTTAGCTGGACTTCAAGAAGAAGAATTTAAAGTAAAAGAGGTCTTCTATAGTTATTTAGAAAGAAAAATTGAACTTGAAAATATATGAGAAAATACATCGGTAGAATATGATAAAGTTATACGTGTTATTTCTCATTCAGAGCAACTACTAAATACTTTATCAAAGTATAAAGCTGAAGTTTTTCAAATCATTCATAGAGATCTTTAGAAAAAATTGCATAAAACAAAAAAAACTATATATTTTCACATATATAGTTTTTTATTTTATATGTATGAAAAAAATATTGCTTTTACTCCTAGTGATTTCTCCAAATTTTGCATTTGCACAAACTTATATTGAAAAGAAAGTCGATGGCTACACTTTTAAGGTAATTGAGTACGATCTTTCATCCCCTGATTATGAAATAAAAATTGTAAAAAGTGACGATGCTACGAACTTATGAAATCTTCTCAAACAAAATAATGCTATTACTGGGGTAAATGGGGTATTTTTTTGTCCAACCGATTATTCTTGGTGTAATACAAACAAAAGCTTTACTGATAATGAAAGATATATTGAGGGACAAAAATATGCCACCTATCTAACTACCTGAGATAGAGCTGTTTTTGCTTGGGATAAAAATAAAAAACCTTTTATCTACCAATCTGGAAAAATCAATATGGATTATGAAAGTGAAATCTATTATTGATTTTGAAACTATCCACTCCTTTTAAATGAAGGAAAAAATATGCTCGCAGAATACTGGGAAAAATGACTTATTGATGGAAAAATGAAGGTAAAGGGAACTAGAAACTTTATTTGTAGCGATGAAAAAAAGGAGCATATTTATTTTGGACTGATCTATGATGCAACTCTCGAAGAGGCTACGAGTGCTCTAAAGAACTTCTGATGTTATGATGCACTCAACCTTGATGCAGGACTTTCAACCGTATTTATGTATAATAACAGATACCTCGTAGGACCTCAAAAAAGAGATATTTTAGATGCTGTGGTTATAGAAAGAAAATGATTAGATATTTCAGAAATATCTCGTATTGGGACATCTCTAGCAAATGTACTACTTCAGGATGTAGAAAAAAGAAGTAAAAAAAGTCTAGAAAAAAGTGAACTCTATCTCACGAGATATATGGACGCATTGGAAGGTGTGAGAAAAAAAGCATACGAGAAATACACCACAGAAATTTATGAAGTAAATATCGTATGAGAACAAGATAAAGTTGGTTACCGTATCGAGTCTCCGAGTTTAAAACACTTAAAACTTATCACGGCAGTGAATGAAGTATTTGAAAATCTAAAAAATGTACGAATAGAGATAAGAGAAAAAATTTCACAAGAACAACAAACTAAAGAACTATTAGAAATAACAAAATAAAATATGCAAAAAAAACAAATTTTTACCTGAATAACTCTCATTTTTCTTTTCTTATGAAGTTATTATGTTTCATGATTGTATTCGATTATAAATTTATCGGTTAGTTTATTTTTATACTCGATATTCACCTATATTCTTTATGGGATTTATAAAAAATTCCATGATAAGAAATACTCTTTTTTTGCCTTAGAGAATTATAATATTTTTCTCAATATGTTTTTGTATAGAGTCTCGGGACTACTTCTCTCTCTTATCATCATCATTTGAGGTTTTTCCTACTATCAAAATGAAATATCTCCAGCAAAAATGCCCGTTTACACCATCACTAATGGAGAAAAACAAATTATTTTTCATGGAATGAGTCATATTGGGACAAAGGATTTTTATAATCGTGTAAAAGAAAGTATACAATACTATAAAAAATCGGGGTTTGTCTACTATTTTGAATGAGTAAAACCTGGAAGCAAAGAAAACCACGAAGGATTTGATAAAGCATTATGAGTAAAATTTGATGAAAAAACATATGAAAATATGTCCCAACTCTACGGACTGGTAAATCAAGATAATCAATTATTTTTATGACTGGTGAATGATCTTGATTTTAATATCGATATATCTATTGATGAAGTAATGGAAAAATATAAAACCATAAAATCACAAGTATGAGTAGAAAATAGGACCTACCAAGCGCCTCTTGATGCATGAGAACTGATTGAAAAAGAATTAAACAGACTTCAACCAAGAGAATTAGCGATACTCAGATATGTCAATAAATCTTTTATCAATATGATAGTAAAAAGTGAATGAATTCAACAGTCTCTTCAAGATAATTTTTCAAATAAAGAACTCTTTCAAGTCATACTCGATGAAAGAAATAAAGTAATAGCAGATAAAATTATTCATGGAGAAGATACTAAAATAATTATGACTTACGGATTATTACATTTTGAATGAATATTTAATCTCCTTAAACAAAATAGCTTAAAATGGAGGATAGAAAAGATAGATTATCTCTATCCATTAAAATAAATTTGACTTATAATTAAATAATATTAACATTTAATCACATTAACTATTAACTATATTATTATGTTAAAATGAATAAAGCTTTTTATTTCTAATATGTTTGGAAAAAATACAGAGATATACCAAAAACCTCTGAATATATTATCAGTTATTTTCGTAATTGCGTTTGATATTTTTTTATTTTATAATATCCTTTCTGGATATAATTACCAAAAAGATTTTGTAGTATCTCCGTATGAAAAATACAGTTGTACGAATTATTTTTATGATACTAAAGAATCTTTATTAAGTAATATATATTATTATTACTCAAATGATCAATTGGTAAATATTGATTCTCAAGGAAATCCCAATACGATAAATTATAGTGGAGATGTGTGTAGTGTGGTGTATAAAAAAATACAAACCATTCAAAACTCACCTGAATATACTCAATACAAAGCACAACTTGACGTCTATCAAACAGAAAAAAGTAATCTAGAAAGTAAAAAATATCAGTATGAAAGTGAATACAGAGATTTTTTAGAAGAATCAAAAGCTGGTATATCTGATGATAAGTCTAGATTGTCGGATATAGATAAAGAAAATGCTCGTCTGGATTATAATCAGATAAAAAATGATCTTAGCGTTATATCTCAAAAACAAACTGATTTAGAAAATGCTTTTCTCAATTGAAATCCACATTTTCTTGATCTCCATGCTTACATCTCTCAAAATAAAGAAATTTTTCTAAAAAATTATGATAAAGAAGTTTTTTTGTACCCTGTAAAAATAGCATTTTTTCAAGCTATACTGCTCTTACCACTCTTTCTTATTTCCCTATTTTTTTATAGTTTTTTCCTCAAAAGACACAATAAAATTTTTACTATTTTATTTTCAAATCTAACTTTTATTACGGGTATATTTGTATTTATATTATTTTTAAAGGTAGTATATTTTATTATTCCTAAAAAATTATTTGCAAGTTTTATAGCTTTATTAAAACAACTCTCATTATGATTTTTATGGAATTATATTTTAGTAGTTATAGGAGTATTTATTTTTTGATTTATCATTTATTTGTCTCAAAAAAGTATTGAAAAATACGAACTCATTAAAAAAGAACAACTCGAACTTCAAATAAAACAAAATAAAACAAAAGTACAAAAAGAAAGATTTGAGAAAAAACTCTGTACTGAGTGTGGGGTGAAACTTCTTCCTGATAGTATTTATTGTCAAGAGTGTTGAGCACACCAATACGATGAATGTGTTCACTGTCATCATCTAATTCCAAAAGTATTTGGATATTGTAATAAATGTTGAGAAAAAAAATAATAATTATTATACCATTATGAGAACTATCGATACCGATTTAATAGAAAAAATTTTACAAGTAAATGATTCCTTTTTGAGATTTGCTCAAAATTACCTCTTTGCTGGAACTCAGCTTACTCCAACACAGTTCAATATTTTATGAGAAATTATTTTACACGAAGGTTTACTCATAAATGATTTAAAAGAAAAACTTATCATTTCAGCTCCAGCCCTCAGTCAACTTTTAAACAGAATGGAAAAATGATGATTTATAGAAAGAGTACTCTCAAAAAATGATAAGAGAGAAATAAAAATTCTTCCCACTCCAAAAGCAATAGAAATATATCACTCTATCAATGATAAATATATCGCTATTGCTTGAGAAAAATTCTGAAATATAAAACAAAAAGATAAAGAAATTATGATAAAATTTCTTGATTATATTGAAAATCAAATATAAAAATTTGACTTTTATATTATCACTCATATAATACAGGTGCTAATTTATGTAGCACTTGTATTATTTTTTTAACTTTTACTTTATATGAATATAAAGCCATTAGCTGATAGAGTTCTACTGAAAGCAGTAGAAAAAGAAAATATTACCACTTCTGGAATTTATATCCCAGAATGAAGCAATAAAGAAAGACCATACATCTATGAAGTAGTCGCTGTATGACCAGGAAAAGAAGATAAACATATGTCAGTAAAAATTTGAGATAAAGTACTGAGTGGACAATACTCTGGAGATGACGTAAAAGTAAACTGACAAGAATATAAAATAGTTGGGATTGATTATATCTTAGCTATTGTTGAATAATAAAAATAAACTTTACTCTCCTCTTTTATTCAGATTTTCTTTTAAAAAAAAGTATCTACAAAGGGAGAGATTTATCTTTTAACAAACTATCTATGGCAAAACAAATAAAATATTGAGATGAACTGAGAGCGAAAATGTTTGCTTGAATTGAAGCTGTTGCAAAAACAGTAACTCTCACTATGTGACCCAAAGGAAGAAATGTCATTCTCGACAAATGATACGGAATTCCTCAAGTAACTAATGACTGAGTAACAATAGCCAGAGAAATAGAACTCGAAGACAAATTCGAATCTCTCTGAGCAGAGCTCGTAAAAGAGGCTGCCAATAAAACCAATGAACTCGCTTGAGATGGAACTACTACAGCGACTCTATTAACCTACGCACTATCAAAAGAATGACTGAGAGAAATTAGAACTGGAATCAACGCTATTGAGCTCAAAAATGGTATGAGAAAAGCTGGAAGTGAAGTGATAAAAGAATTAGATAAAATCTCTAAAAAAATTACAAATACCGAAGAAATAGCACAAGTTGCGAGTTTATCAGCTCAAGATAGCGAAGTAGGAAATATTATAGCAAAAGCTATGGAGAAAGTAGGAAATAACGGAGTAATTTCGGTAGAAGAAGGGCAAACTTTTGGTCTTGAACTGGAAGTAACAGAATGAATGGAGTTTAACACATGATATATTTCTCCATATATGGTTACCAATGGGGAAAAAATGACAAGCGAATTTCGTGACGCTAAGATACTTATTACCGATGGGAAAATTTCATCTATGAAAGATCTCGTTCCTCTCTTAGAACAATTACTCTCAGAAGGAAGAAAAGATTTAGTGATTATTGCTGAAGATATTGAAGGCGAAGCTCTTACTACTATTATTTTAAATAAATTAAAATGAGTTTTAAATATTTTAGGAATAAAAGCTCCTGGATTTGGTGATAAGAAAAAAGAAATATTAAAAGATATTGCAATACTCACTGGTGCCAATATTATTACCTCTGAACTTGGAATGAAACTAGAAAATGTGACTTTAAAAGATTTATGAGGAGCTAAAAATGTATTTGCTGAAAAATGAAAAACAACTATTATCGGATGAATTTGACAAGAAAGTGATATAAAAAATAGAGTTCTCGAACTCAAAAATCAAATAGTTAACACTTCATCAAATTATGATAAAGAAAAACTACAGGAAAGATTGGCAAAACTTGATGGCGGAGTAGCAGTAATAAAAGTTGGTGCTGCTAGCGAAGTTGAAATGAAAGAAAAAAAACTCAGAATCGAAGATGCACTCAATGCAACTCGCGCTGCCGTGGAGGAGTGAGTAGTAGCTTGAGGTTGAGTTGCTTTATTAAAAGCATCAAAAGTACTTGATGGAGTAGATTTTTGAAATATCGATCAAAATATCGGAGCAAGAATCGTAAAAAATGCTCTGAGCTATCCGCTCAAACAAATAGTTGAAAATGCTGGAAAAGAAAGCCAAGTAATTACCAATAAAGTTTTAGAAAATACTTCTGCAAACTTTGGATATGATGCAGCAAAAGATCAATATGTTGATATGATTGAAAGTGGAATAATTGATCCAAAAAAAGTAGAAAGAGTTGCTTTAGAAGAAGCTATTTCTCTTGCTTCTATGTTCTTAACTACAGAAAGTTGAGTGGTAGAAATACCAAAAAAAGAACAGGATAATAATCATAATATGGGAATGTGAGGAATGCCAGGAATGGGAATGTATTAAAAAATAAATCTGAGAATTTCTCAGATTTATTTTTCTTTTCAGTTTCATTTTCTAAAAAAGTTTTGCATTTTCATATTTATTGATTTTAATAGAGGGGAAATATTCATTTTTATCCACCCTATGAATTCTATAAATTCCCTCTCTCATAATTACCATCATGAAGAATCATTTCCTATTATGACTTTGGAAGCTTTTATTCTGAGGCAAAACGAAATACAAAAGCGAAATGACGCATGAATTACAAAATGATGAAATCATAATATTCTCTTAAAAAGAGTATTAAAATTGGCTGATATTTTAGAACAATATTTTGGAGAAAAAACAGATCCTATCGTCTATTTAAAAAAACTCTATTTTGAAGAAAATCTTTCAATAGAAAGTGTTTTTGAAAAAATAAAAGAAATCTATATTCACCTTTGAGAAACTCAACATTTCTACCGTTTTGCCAATTCAATGCAGGTGTTTTTAAGAGATATTTTAGGATGGAAACTGAAAAACCCAAGTGAAAATAAAACCACTCAAATATATAAAAAAAGAAACCAAGAAAAAGTTGTAGAAAGTATTCGAGAAAGACAAAATCAAAGAAAAGTACTTTTTTTATCCTGGTATATCAAAAGCTCCAGTCTACAGAGTCAAAATTTTGATGTACTCATATTTGAAAATTTTTCATTTAAATATGAGAAATTTATATATCTGTTAGAAAATGTATTTTGTATCAGTAAAAAAGACTTTCAACTCCTACAAGAAACCAAACTTTGAGAAAAATTTATTTCTGATAGATTCAGTGAAATATGTAATGAATTAAATATTGACTTAACACTCAGTCACAAAGATATAAAAAGAGTTTTTGAAAAATTTACCCCCTAGTTTCTCTCATTATGAAAAAAAGATTTACCAAAGGATTTAGTTTAATAGAAATCATTATTTCTACTATCATACTTACCATAGGAGTTTTTTGAGTGTACAAACTCATAGCAAATAATATGTCCCTACTTTGAAAAAACGAAACACTCCTTACTATGAAAACTTTAGAAAAAAGTTTAGAAGAGTGTCTTTTATATTTTTCAAAAGAATGAATTGATTTAAGTGGAACTGGATTTAGTGTTTATTTATGAAATGATTTCCTGTGATGTGAAAAAGGAGAATTTAGCGAAAATTATCTTTTTACTGGAGTCCTCATAAACGATGAAACCTTTTATCTCTACGGAAAAAAAAATACCCTTTGAGAAATTCGATACAATATTTTTTCTCCCAATATAGGACTTCTCTTTAAAAATGGAGATCAGTTATTTTTAGAAAAAAAATAAACTCACTGGTGAGTTTATTTTTTTTCTAAAAATTCTTCTATACAGTCTCTTGCTTGAGGTCATAGAATTCATTGATTTGTTTCTGGCCAATCACATTCAGAAGATAAAAATCTTTTCATAGCAATTTGTGTTTTATCATCGTAGTTTCCATGAAACGAAAAATTATAATACCCTGCTTCATTGAGAAAAGACTGAAGTATTTTTACACCCTCTCACTGACTTCCAAGTTTGAGATTTTCACCAAACATCGAAATATCAAATTGTTTTTCTTGAGGTAGTGCTTCTATTTCTATCGGTTCTACAACAGGTTCTTGTCATCAATTTTCTTGTGGAAGAATGATTTCTTGAGGTGATATTTGAGGAATAAAATATGGTTTCAAAAGATACGCTCCACTCATTCAAAGAATAAAAAATATCACCAATGAAATATATGCATTTCTTAAAATACTTTTTTTTATTATTTCTCAAATATCACTGAATATAGTCATAAAAACAAAGAAAATTCAAAAAGATATTCATAAGAGATAATATATATTATCTCCTCATTGAGTATGAGAAAGTATTTGTGAATAGACAATAATATTTATGGAAAGAAATAGTGCATAATGATGAAAATACTGAGTGTTAAAAAATGATATTTTTTCAGAGTCTTTTTGAAAAGAAAATCACACTATTTTTCACAAGAGATATATCATAAAAATAAAGAGAAAAAATCCAGGAAGTAATTGATATATTGATTGATAATATAAACTGAATAAAAAGAAAAGAAAAAATACAAAAAAACTATCATATACTATGTCTTCATAAGATGAAAATAATCATGAGAAATTTTCTTGTAATAGTTTTTTCCCTTTTGTAATAAGCCATAGTATAGCATCATAAATATTTGTATAATACGATTCAATAATACTAAAAAATACTCAAAGTACTAAAAAATAATACACATAAATACTCAGTGTTTCCGCTTTCGTTTGGTCTCCAAGTATAAGAAATAACGGTACCATTAAGAGTAATAGCAATGCTCAGAAAAAGGAAATTCTCGCATCAAGACGAAAATATACATTTAAAAAAATAAATAGTACCCAAAAAAATGTTCCCACACTTTCTTTGAAGAAAAAGTAGATTATTCCTCAAATAAGTAAAAACGAAATTAGCTTTTTATATGATAAAAGAAAAGAAAAGATCTTTTTAAGAGTATTTTTCGTAATTTCCTTTATTTTTTGTAAAAGATTTTTTTGATGTTCTGAAATAAGTTCTTTTTTAAAAAAATCAATTAAAAAATCATATATTGGTATTCAAGCTAATATATATGATATAAAAATATAATTTTTTACTTCTCATATGATTTGTCACTGAAAACTCAGGAGGAAAAAAAGAAAGAAAAGAAAAAAGAAATAGAGGTATCTGAGTGTAAAATATAGCATCTTCAAGTATTAAAAAGTATTATTTCCGAAAATGATTATAGAAAATAATATTTTTTTTGCAAAAAAAACTTGCTTTTTTTATAAAAATCATATACTCTATTTGAAATACATGTTGTTATATGTGTTTTTAGTTCATTAAAATAACACGTTTTTAGCAATTTAAAGCTCTATTTTATATTATTTAATTTATAAAATATGACAAATTTAAATTCAAAACTAAAGTCTAGAGTAATCTCTATGATTACTTTAGTAGCATTATTTACTGCATTAAATGCTTCTGGTGCTTTAGCTGGTTTTTGGAGAACTTTGGATAACTTAACTTCTAACGGAGTAAATAGTCCAGAAAGTTTCCAATATGGTTACGGTTACGGAGATAATGGGTATGGTTACGGATATGGATATGGTTATGGATACGGAAGTTATGGTCAAGGATATGGAGCTTCTTCAAGCACATCTTCTTCTAGCTCTTCTTCTTCATCATCAAGTTCATCTTCTTCAGGTTCATCTTGAGGAAGTTCATCTTCTACTAGCTCATCTTCTACTAGTTCATCTTCAAGTAGTTCATCTTCATCATCAAGTTCATCTTGAGGATCTGAAACAACTACTGATGTAGGAACTGATGCTGGTTCTATTTTTGATGGAATTACTTATGAAACAACTGATGATGGTAAAGTTACTATCACAAAAGTTGACGGTACAAAAATTACTTTCGGAGATATTAATAATACTTTTGCAAAAGAATATATTGTAAAATTAGCTGGTGCTGGTATTATTAATGGATACGAAGATGGTACTTTCAAACCAGAAGTTGATGCTTCAAGAGCAGAATACTTAAAAATTGTATTAAGAGGTATGGGTATTGATTACTCAAACGCTGATACTTCAAAACTTACATTTGCTGATGTGGACGCTGATTCATGGATTGCAAAAGTAGTAGTGAAAGCTGTAGAACTTAATATGATTGATGGTGCAAATACAAACTTTAGACCAAATGACTCTATTACTAGAGCTGAGGCTATGAAAATGCTTCTTAAAGCAGCTTGAGTTGAAGCCGTAGAAACTGAAACTTCTGATTTCTCAGATGTAAGTGGATGGGCTACAAAATATGTTCAAACTGCAAAAAACTTAGGAATCGTAAATGGACAAGAAGTGAATGGAAAACTTGTGTTCAGACCAAATGATTCTATTACTAGAGCTGAAGTTGCTAAAATCGTTGTAAATACTATTGAACTAAAATAATCGAAAGATTTTAAAAAAAACCTCATAAATGAGGTTTTTTTTTAAAATCTTATTTTTTTACTTTTTTCTTGATTATTTTCGAAAAATCATTATATAAGAAGTATAAAATTTATACACCTTATTCCATTTATGTCAAAAAAATTGATTTCCATTATTCTTCCTACTTATAAAGAAGAAAAAAATGTCTCTCTCATCTACCAAGAATTACAAAAAGTATTTCCTCATATGTCAGAAAAATACGATTACGAGATTATCTATATCAATGATGGGAGTCCCGATAATACCTGGGAGGAAATCGTAAAAATATGTAATAAAGATACGAAAGTAAAAGCTATCAATCTGAGTAGAAATTTTTGAAAAGAAGTTGCTATAAGTGCTGGTATTAACGAAGCTCTTGGCGACGCTGTTATTACTCTTGATAGTGATGGTCAACACCCAGTTGAAATGCTGAGTAGTTTTTTAGACGAATGGGAGAAATGATATGATATTGTTTATAATAAAAGACCAAATATAGAATGAGCCAGTTTTATTAAAAATTTTTCGTCTAAATTGTTTTATTATATCTTCAATCTGATATCAGATTTTAAACTGGAACCTGGTACTACTGACTATAGACTTCTTGATAGAAAAGTAGTAAACTATTACATAAAATTTCAAGAAAAAAATAGACTTTATAGATGACTCACTGATTGGTTAGGATTCAATAAAAAAGCCCTCATTTTTGATGCTCAAAGAAGACTTGACGATGGAGTATCGAGTTATAGTTATAAAAAATTATTTAACTTAGCGATAAATAGTTTAACTTCTTTTTCGATGTTTCCTCTGAAACTGGTTTGATACTTAGGCTTTCTCATCACTTTTCTCTCATCATGATTACTCTTACTCATCATTTGAGATAAACTCTTCCTTAACTTTTTTCAATTTTCAAATATTGCTGTAGTTATCGTTTTAAATACTATTCTTATCTGAGTAGTTTTGATGAGTTTAGGGCTTATCGCTCTTTATATATGAAAAATTCATGAAGAAGTGCTTCATAGACCAATGTTTATTATAAAAGATAAAGTTAATTTTTAAGAA
>JANJUN010000021.1 GCA_024710565.1 Candidatus Altimarinota bacterium
ATTTTCAGTAGGGGAAGTAAGAATGCTCAGAGGTGTTGGAAGAAGAGAAATCGGACACGGAAAACTTGCTGAAAAAGCTTTAGAAGCAGTATTACCACCAGAAAATGAATTTCCATATATGATGAGAGTTGTTTCAGAAACTATGACTTGTAATGGTTCGAGTTCTATGGCTTCCGTATGTGGGTCAACTCTTTCACTTATGCAAGCTTGAGTTCCTATTACTGCACCAGTTGCGGGAATTGCGATGGGAATGATTTATGATGAAGAAACAGGAAAATATAAAATATTATCAGATATCCAAGCTCAAGAAGATTTTTTATGAGATATGGATTTTAAAGTAGCGATGACTCCAAATGGAATTACCGCTATGCAACTCGATGTAAAAATCAAATGACTTTCTTTTGAGGTATTTGAAAATGCATTCGCGCAAGCAAGAACTTCTATAAATTATATTTTGGATGAAATGCTCAAAGTACAACCAAGTGTTGCTCCAAATCTTTCTCCATATGCACCACTTATCATGAGTGTGTTTGTTCCAGTAGAAAAAATTAGAGAAGTAATAGGAAAAGGAGGTGAAAACGTTCAAAGAATAGAAAAAGAATACTGAGTAAAAATTTCTATTGCAGAAGATGGAAATACTACTATTACCGCTAAAGATCAAATCTGAGGAAAAAAAGCAGTCGATGAAATTGCATCGATGGTTTGGGAACCAGAAGTGGGATATAAAGGTGTTGGAAAAGTAGCAAAAATTATTGAGTGAACCGGAGCAATTGTTGAATTTAATGGAAAATCAGGAATGATACATATCTCAAAACTGGCTGCTACAAGAGTTGCAAATGTAGCTGATATCGTAAAAGAATGAGAGAGTGTAGAATTTGAAGTAATTGAAGTGAATAAAGAAAAAGGAAGAATTGGTCTCAAAAGAAAATTTGATCCACTTCCACCAAAAGTAGAGGTTCCTGTTGTGACGGTTGAAACCCCAAAACCAGAAGAAAAACAATAGAATAAAAAAGATGATTTTTGTCATCTTTTTTGTTGACTTTTAAAGGATTATTGTATAATAACATCTTCATTTATATTTTTACTTTAAGACGTATGTGGACGCAAAAAGGAAATAGTTTATCACAAGTATACGCAACCAAAACGAAAAGAGATAAACTGATCGCTCAGGTAGATAGAAATCTAAGAAAAATAGGGCATAATTATGATATTGCTGATCCACTGGGAGATCTTTTAAAAAAATTAAGTGACTCTATGGGAAAACAATATTCTTGATTAGAAGATTTAGATGATGTTACGCTCGAAGGATTAGCAAATAATACCAGAGAGTATATTCATGAGTTGTGTCAACAAATTAAAGCAAAAACAACGGAAATTTTAGAAACCACCAAAAAATAAAAGAAGAAATCCTAAAGGATTTCTTCTTTTATTTTTTCTAGTGAGTAAAAGAAATTTTTCATATTGAGACCAGACTTTCTGAGATCTTTGTATTTTCCTAAAAGTCTGAAAATTTCGAGATTGAGTTTGTCAGATTCTTTTAATATATCACTTCCAAAAGTTTCTTGGAAATATTTTGCGTTGAGTACTTGGTGATTTTGAGCACTTCATTCTAAAGGAATGATGATAGTGTGAATTCCAAAGAAATATAATTCCCATAGTGTCGTTGCTCCAGCTCTTGAGAGAGCAATATCAGTTTTTTTGTATATTTCTCAGAGTTCTTCTTGAGAAATAAAATCATAGAGAGTTACATTATTATATTTCTCAAAATCAGTTCTGAAGTGAAGGTTTTTATCTCATAATATAATAGTAAAGTTTATATCAATAAGATTATTTAAAATACTTTTGAGATTTTCAAAAATAATAGTAGAACCTTGGCTTCCCGCAATTACTAATACTTCTAATTTTTCATTTTCTTCGAGTTCTCAGACTTTATCAACATTGTTTAAAAGTTCTGGATTGAGAATTTGTCCACTTACGATATGTTTTACTCCGTCAATTTTTTCATTGGGAAATGTATAAAATATTTTTGTTGCAAAACGAGAGATGATTTTGTTGGCGAGTCAAGAAGCAGTATCTGATTCATGAATATACACTTTTTTTCTTAAAAGCGCTCATGCAAGACAAAGAGAAAGTCAAACAAATCCTCATTTTGAAATGATGATATCTATTTTATAGTTTAAAATAAAATAAATTCCCCAAAAGATTCAACTGAGATTTTTAAGAGGTTCAAAAAAATTTCTCATATCAAAATATCTTCTTATTTTTCCTGATGGAATATGTTCAAAATGTATGGCATTTTTTGATGCTATTTCTGCTTCTAATCCATCTTCATCTCCAAACCATATAAAATGAAGTTCTTTGTCGTTTTTGAGATAATTATAAATAGAGAGTAAAGGAAATATATGTCCTCCAGTTCATCATCAGGTTAAAGCAATATTTTTCATGGAAACAATATTATAATTTAAAATAAGAGGCAATTTTTATAAAAAATCAATTCACTTTGTTGAATATAGTCAATTTTTGTGATTTGTAAATAATAAAACTACTCAAAAATCCGATAAGAGTTCCTGCCATGATATCAAGTGGCCAGTGAACTCCTCCAGCAACTCTTGAAAGAAGCATAATGATAAAAAAAGGAAAGATTACCACTCCCACAGTTGAAAATCAAAATAAAAACAAACTCGAGATAAATGCTATTCATACACTTGCATGGTCACTTGGGAAAGAAGCATCAGGAATATGTTCTAAAATCAATTTTCCAGCCCCATTTAAACTGGTTTCAGGTCTTTCCAGATGAACAAAAGTTTGGATAAAAATACTGATGCTAATAGCTAAAATAGTTGAGTAGAGTATAAAAAGCAGAGTATTTTTCCCTCAAATATTTTTTGTAGAGTTGAAAAATAACCAATATCCCAATAAAAAAAGAGGGATAATAAAAATAGGGAGATCTGCCATCGTGTATACGATGGTCGCAATTCCCTCATTTTCAGTGAGAGAATTGAGATACGAGAGAACAGGAATATTTATATTTTCGTGTAAAAAAAGGAAAAATTGCATATACTACAAACTCAAATATTAAAAGTTGTCAGCATTATATAAATTTTAAAAAAATCTCAAAAATAAATTTGAAAAAAAAAATATATAGTGTAAAATCATTTTCAAATAAAAAGTTCTTCCTCACACGGGGAAGACTTTATTTTTCATTTTATTTATAGTAATAATTTTGAGTTATGGAATCTACAAAAAAAGTAAGAGGAATGCAAGATATTTTACCAGACGCCCATTTATACCACACATTTTTAAAAAAAGTGTTTCGTCATGAACTTCGTAAAAATGGTTTTAAAAGGATTACCACACCAGTACTTGAACATAAAGAGCTTTTTACTTGAGCTTTATGAATGGGAACTGATATTATTGATAAAGAAATGTATAACCTCGTTGATAGAAAAGGAAGAGAACTCGTTTTAAAACCAGAATCAACGGCACCGATTATGAGAGCTTATATCGAAAATGATATGCAATCAGATCCACAACCTGTATTTCTCTACTATGTAGAACCACATTTTAGATACGACAGACCACAAAAAGGAAGATTTAGACAGTTTTTCCAAATAGGAGCAGAAATTATAGGAGAATCAGATCCTATTTTAGATGCACAACTGATTTATATTTGATATAAAATATTAAATAAAATAGGATTAGAGGGTGATTTTAAAGTGAAAATTAATTCTATAGGAACCTCAAAAGATAGACAAAAATATTTAGAAGAACTTACGAGTTTTTATGAAAATAAAAGACATCTCTTATCTCCAGAAGCGCTGAATAAATTAGAAACCAATCCACTCAGACTTCTTGATACAAAAATAGAAGATGAAATTATTTTGGCCAATGAAGCGCCAAAAATAACTAAATTTTTAAAAAAAGAATCCAAAGAACACTATACAAAAGTAAAAGAATATCTCGATATACTCGGAGTTCCATACGAAGAAGACCATAAACTCGTAAGAGGACTTGATTATTATACTCATACAGTTTGGGAGTTTGTGGATAATTCTGGAAGAAGTCAAGATGCTTTTTGAGGATGAGGAAGATATGATATGCTTTCTAAGAAAATTGGTCATAGTGATGAAATACCAGCAGTAGGATTTGCTATGTGAATGGAAAGATTAACAGACGCGCTTATAGACAGAGGAATTAAAATTAAAAATAAAGATAGAATTGACCTCTATTTTATACAACTTTGAGACGAAGCTAAAAAAATAGTTTTACCCCTTACTTTGGAAGCTCGTGAAGCAGGAATTAACACTCTCGCGTCACTCGGGACTCCTTCGCTCAAAGCGCAAATGAAAAAAGCAAATAGACTCAATGCTAGATACGTAGTAATGGTAGGAGTGATGGAAGCAACTTCTTGAATCTATCAAGTAAGAGATATGATTGCTGGAACGCAAGAAGAAGTAAAAAAAGAACACCTCATCGAATATGTGAAGTGAAAAGTAGGAGAAAATGGACTTGATTTTTACTGTCCAGCAAAGGATTTTCTTCTGAGAGATGAATAATAAAAAATATTCCCGTAAGGGAATATTTTTTGTTTGACAAAATATTGAAAATCTATTATAAGGGAAGTTTTTTAAAACCACTTGTTTTTATATTTTGATATAGATAATATTAAAATTTCTTCTCAATTAAAGTAGTAAATAATACGGTATCTATATTTTGTATCTACAATCATTTTTATATTTTTATCAATCTCACTTCCAGATAATGGAAATAATTTTAATATATCAATCGTTGTTTTTATACTTTGTAATACTTTTACAGCATAAAAAGTATTATCTTTTGA
>JANJUN010000075.1 GCA_024710565.1 Candidatus Altimarinota bacterium
AAATACAACGTACTCAAAGAATTACTAAAAAAATGAGATTATGAAACCGTGATTAGTGAATGTTCGAGTATCATTTCTAAAAATGGAAATATATAAAATAGTATCTTAAAAATGAATCAATAATAATTATTCACTCTTATGTTAGGAAACAACTTTTTTGACAAATATGGAAACTTCGAAAATAAAAAATTTTTAACCCTTCTGACAGAAGCACAAAAATGACTCAAAAAGAAAAGAAGTAACGCCAAAGGTTTAAACGTAGAAATAAACCTTTTTAATAGTGTGTCAGCAAAAGAACTCTGGCAATTTGTCAATAAACTTTCTATTTTTATCAATTCATGAATAGATATCAAATGAGCTTTTAATATCTTAGTAAAACAAACCAAAAATCCATACCTCAAAAAAATAGCCAATGAGATAAAAGTAAATATCGATTATGGTATCGGAATAAGTGAATCAATGATGCAATACCCAAAAGTATTTGATAGTCTTCTCATAGCTCTCGTATGAGTATGAGAAAAAACTTGAAGTCTTGGGAGAATACTTGCAGAAATGGATAAAAAACTTCTTGAAAATATCGAACTCAAATGAAAGGTAAAATGAGCCCTCATATATCCAGTTATTTTGCTCTTTCTCACATTTTCTATGGTTACCTTTATGATGATTTTTATTATCCCAAGAATAACAGAAAGTTTTGCCGATACTGGTACGGCACTTCCTGCACTGACACAATTTGTCATTCATATATCTGATTTTTTTCGTTATGATTGGCATATTCTACTGGCATGAATCCTATGATTGATAGCTCTTATAAAAATATTGAAAATGACCTATCATGGAGAACTTTTTTTATGATATATTGCTATTAATCTTCCGATATTTTGACATATCATCAGACAATCCAATATCATCTACTTTATCAACTCATTTTCACTTCTGATGGAATCTTGAGTTCTTCTCTTAGATGCTCTGAAAACAGCCAGTCAAGTAGTACCAAATATTCACTATAAAAAAGAAGTCGTAAGGATAAAAAATGAAGTAGAAAGTGGACTCACGATTTCAAAGTCTCTCGGACTCAATTTAGAATACGATACCAACGTCTATCTCAACAAACTCTTTCCTGAGGAATTTGCCTATATCGTCAATACCTGAGAAGAAACAGGAACTTTATCTGACAGTTTAAAAAAGATAGGAAATAATTATTCCTCAGAACTCAAAAGATATATCGGAAACCTTGCTACGATGCTCGAACCTTTTATCATCGTAATAGTATGAATACTGGTAGGAACTATCGTCATTGCTATCATGCTTCCATTTTTCAAACTCTGAGAAATCGCAAAAAAAATGTAAAAAAATGTAAAAAACTTGCTTTTTACATTTTTTTTTATAACATCGCCTTTAGAAAAGTAAAAAAGAGGGTAAAAATTTGACTTTTTTATTTTTTTATATATAATACTTTTGTTGTTATCGCAACATTTTTATATTTTTATTTTATTAACTTTTTTATATTTATGAAAAAAAGTACAAATACAAATTGATTTACTCTTGTGGAGTTGATTATAGTTATTACTATCTTAGCTATTTTAGCAACTATTGCTTTTATCTCTTTCCAAAGCTATACGAAAGATGCAAGAGATGCTTCTAAAAAATCAGAAATTGCCAATATCGTAAAAGTAATTGCTGCTGATGAAGCAAAAAATGGAAGAAGTGTAGAGGATTACATTAAAGGAACTCCAAGTGCTGCTATTACAGTAGATGTTCAAGGAAACTCTGCTGCTCAATCAGCAACAGGAAAATTAAATACTGAAATGCTTGGATTAAATAATTCAAAATATGCTGATGATTATGAAATCGCTGTATATACTGGAGGACTTAATGTATACCAAGTAAGAGCTGCTATGGAAAATACTGCTGAAAATGGTGCATATTTCGTTTCTGGAACATACTCACCAAGAAGTTCTACTCTTACAGGTACTTGGGCTTCAGATACCCCTAACAATACTTTTACTCTAACTGACGGTATGGGGATTGCAAAAATTGGTGATCAAATAGGTGCTGATAGTTCTTATATAATAACTGGTATTTCATCTGATTTAAAAACTCTTGCTCTTAGCTGAACAACTTCAACTACATTCACATCATACACATATGATGAAAGTGAAAGCTTATTTGAATAATATCCTAAAAAGAAATAACCTTTCGGTTATTTCTTTTTTTACTTTTGATTTTTAAAACCCTCTATTTGAAAATAGAGGGTTTTAAATTTATGTATGATTTTCAAAGTAATTTTCTTGAGAAGATGTTTTTTATTCATCCTTGAGTAAAAAATCCTTTGCTGGACAGTAAAAATCAAGCCCATTTTGTCCTACTTTTGATCTGACATATTCTATAAGATGCTCTTTTTTTACTTCTTCTTGGGTTCCTGCTATCATATCTCTGACTTGATAGATTCCAGAAGTTGCTTCCATCACTCCGACCATTACCACATATCTTGCACTCAGTCTATTTGCCTTTTTCATTTGTGCTTTCAGCGAAGGAGTCCCAAGTGACGCTAAAGTATTAATTCCTGCTTCACGAGCTTCGAGAGTCAGAGGAAGTACTATTTTTTTGGCTTCATCTCAGAGTTGGATAAAATAGAGATCTATTCTATCTTTATTTTTGATTTTTATCCCTCTATCAAGGAGTGCATCTGCCAATCTCTCCATTCACATAGCAAATCATACGGCTGGTATTTCATCAGAGTGACCGATTTTTTTAGAAAGCATATCATACCTTCCTCATCCTCAAAAAGCATCTTGGCTTCTTCCAGAATTATCTACAAACTCCCAAACAGTATGCGTATAATAATCAAGTCCTCTTACGAGTTTATGGTCTTCTTCATACGGAACTCAGAGGATATCAAGGTATTCTTTTACTTTTGTATAATGTTCTTTGGATTCTTTTTTTAAAAATTTAGTGATTTTTGGTGCTTCATTTGCTAAAATAATTTCATCTTCTATCTTGGTATCAAGGAGTCTCAGCGGATTGGACTCGAGTTTAGAAAGTGCTTCTGGAGATAAAAGATGTTTTTTGTTTTCATAAAAACTCGTTAACTCTTCGAGATATTTTTGTCTGTCTTTTGCCGTTCCAATAGAGTTAATTTTTACCTTAAATTCGCCTTCCAGACCTATTTTATTTAATATTTTGTATCCGATATAAATGAGCTGTGCATCTAAAATAGGGTCTGATTCTCCGATGATTTCAGCTCCAATTTGAAAAAATTGTCTAAATCTTCATTTTTGTGGTCTGTCGTATCTAAAATGTGGTTCTACATAGTAGAGAAATACTGGTTGTGGATCTGATTGCATATCATTTTCTATATATGCTCTCATAATAGGTGCGGTTGATTCTGGTTTTAAAACGAGTTCTCTTCCTTTTCTATCAACGAGATTATACATTTCTTTATCGATAATATCGGTTCCCATTCATAAAGCTCCGGTAAAAAGTTCTTTGTGTTCGAGTACTGGAGTAGTAATTCTTTTAAATCCATTTTTACGCAGTTCGTGACGAAATACTTTTTTTAAAAACGTGTGGTATAAATGGGCGTCCGGTAAAATATCTTGCATTCCTCTTACTTTTTTTGTAGATTCCATAACTCAAAATTATTACAATAAATAAAATGAAAAATAAAGTCTTCCCCATCTGAGGAAGAACTTTTTATTTGATAATGATTTTACACTATATATTTTTTTTTTCAAATTTATTTTTGAGATTTTTTTAAAATTTATATAATGCTGTCATCTTT
>JANJUN010000057.1 GCA_024710565.1 Candidatus Altimarinota bacterium
TATGAAAGCTATCGTAGCAAGAATTGCGAGAATCGTGATTACGATAATGAGCTCTACGAGGGTAAAGGCTTTCTTTTTTATTTTATTTTCGTGTGTTTGGTGTAGTTTCATAGAATTTTAATTATGTTATATTTTGTATAGATGATAATAACAGATTTTTTAAAAAATTCAACAAAAAAAAGAGTTTCCCCTTTTTTTATTTCACCATTTTAAATTTTTTCTTTCCAACTTGAAGTAATGTATAATTTTTCCCATCAAGTTTTACTATAAATTTTGGATTGCTTTGTATTTCATTATTTACCTTTACGGAATTTCCAGAAAGTGCATTTCTTGCCTCGCTTGAATTTGAACAAAGTCCTGATTTTACTAACAGAGTTACGAGTGGAAGTTCTCCAGTCTCACTTTGAATTTCGATTTTTTCAATATCTTTTTCATCTGGAACGATCCCTTCTTTTAATACTCTTTCAAAATACTCTTGGGCTTCTCTTGCTTTCTCTTCTCAGTGATACATTTTTACTATCTCAAAAGCGAGTTCGAGTTTTATATTTCTAGGATTTTCCCCCTTATCTAATCTTTTTTTATATATTTCAATATCTTCTAAATACATTCTAGTACAGTGTTCAAAATATGACATAATAAGTTCATCTTTTATTTCCATTATTTTTACAAACATTTCTGGTGCTCAAAAATGTAGTCAGACAAAATTAAAAAAAGTTTTACTCATTTTTCTTCCATCGGTTCATTCAATGAGATGAAACATCATGATATCTTGTTTTTCTTGTCCGTGTGCTTCTTGGAGCTTTCTTCCTGCGAGGAGGTTAAAGTATTGATCATTTCCTCCCAGCTCTACATCGGCATTGAGCATAACACTATCATATCATTGCATAATAGGATACAGAAATTCTTGGAGGGAAATTCTTACCCCTTCTTTATATCTTTTTGAAAAATTATCTCTATCAAGCATTTCCGCTACTGAGAAATTTTTTGCCAATTCTCAAACGGAGTTGAAACTGGTTTTATCCATCCACTCACTATTAAATCTCACTTCTACTTTTTCTAAATCTAAAATTTTTCAAAATTGAGAGAGGTAGTCTTTTGCATTTTCTAGTGTTTGCTCTCTTGATAACATGGGTCTTTCTGCGTTTTTATCGGAAGTATCTCCTACTTGAGCTGTGGCATCTCAAATTACGATTACAACTTGATGTCATAGATCTTGGAATTCTCTGAGTTTTAAAATAGGAACAGCATGTCCAATATGAACCGTAGTTCAAGTTGGGTCAATACCAAATTTCACTCTGAGTTTTTTTCCAGAGAGGAGTTTTTTTTCTAAATTTTCTTTATCTATAATTCTTGAAACTCATTTTTCAAGTAAATTTTTTATAATAATGTCTTTATTTTTCATTTTTAATAATTATGAATTAAGTTGTATTCCAATCTATCCATGATATCTTTATTGATACTTTCGTTTCCATTATTAATCATTTCTATAAGATTTTCTTGATTGAGGATAATAACCTCAGTAGTGGAGATTGCTGTTACTGTCGCAGTTCTTTTTTCTTCATTTAAAAGGGCTATTTCTCAAAAAATTTCTCATGCTCACAATTCTGCAATTTTTTTCCCCCCTATTTCTATATCTACCTCTCAGGATTTTATAATATATCCTTTTCCATTTGAGGGAGTTCATTCTATAATAATAATTTCACCAGGAGAAAAGATTTCACTAGGAGAATTTTTTATAATAATATCAATGATATTTTTTTCCAGTCAAGTAAAAATTTTTAAAGAATATATATCTTGCATAAAAATAATAAATTATATAATATTTGAGCTACAATATAGGTATTTTTATAAAATAATCAATTTTTTATGTATAGATTTTTTTTTCGTATTTTTGGAATTATTTTCATAAATTTATTTGCTTTTTTGCTTTTTTGAATTATACTCGGTGCGCTTTTTTGAAACCAGGGAGTGTTTTTAATAGGAGCGGTATTATTTTCAATAATACCACTGATTGTTATTCTCTCTTGAGAAGTTAAAAAAGTGACTAAAGAATTTAATACTATTTCTAAAGAAAACCAACATGGCTCAAAATAATGAACTTCAAACAGAATCTCACTCTGGACCACATATCCCAAAAATTCAATGAGAAACGGTGTATGGACCTATTAGTAATACCAATATTACCACCTTTCTTTTTCTTCTTTTGGTAATTATTTTTGCATTTTTTGCAAAAAATGCTCTTAAAAAGGAAAAATCAAGATTAAAAACCAGTATTTTGGGGGTTGTTTGAGCACTTGATAAGAATTTAAGAGAATCATTTCATGAAGATAAGAAATTTTCTAGATCAGCATTCCCTTTAATAGCAGGTTTTTTTGTTATTATATTATTTTGAAATATACTTTGACTTGTTATTGATTGGCTTGGATCATCGATATCTCCAAATATCTTACAGTACCTCAGACCAATGAATAGTGACCTCAATACCACTCTTGTTTTAGCCCTTATTACGGTAATTACTTTTTTAGGAATTGCTGTAAAAAGCTCTTGAGTAGGAGGATTTACCAAATGATATTTGTTTAATTTTTCTTGAGATGGACTCGCAGAAAAATGTATCAATGTAATCGTTGGTTGGCTTCATTTGCTTTCAGTTCCTGCAACGGTTGCCTCACTTTCTCTGAGATTATTTTGAAATATTTTTGCCTGAGTGATATTGTTAGGAGTAATTACTTATTTATGAGTACTTATGAGTAGTTCATTTTTCGAAGTGGGGAGACTTTTATCCGTTCCATTTTGGTTTTTTGAGCTTCTGATTGCTTGAATTCAGGCGGCGGTATTTTATATGCTTATGATTTCATATTTTAATCAAAGCAAAGAATCACACCATTAAAATATATATGTGTAGTTTTGGATTTTTCTTTAAGAATCCAAGATTATCTTTTATATTTTATAACTTAACATAAGAAATTATGGAATTAAAAGAATTAGCAATGGCTTTAGCTATTTGATTAGGTGCTATCGGACCTGGACTTGGTATTGGTTTAATTGGTAAGGCTGCTTTAGAAGCATTAGGAAGAAATCCAGAAGCTGCTGGAAAAATTCAATGATTAGCAATTTTATGTATTGCATTAGCGGAAGCTGTTGCAATCTATGCACTTGTAATTGCTCTTATTATTGGTTTTGCTCTATAATTTTGATATTTCATAATAAGAAAATGTTTTCATGAGTAAAACATTTTCTTTGTGAAATATAAAAAGGAGATTTCCTAAATTTTATTAACAAAAAACAATAATTATGACAGAAGGATTACATGATTTTCAATTCTTTACCTTAGAGACACTCGTAATTCAAACTATAATATTACTTTTGATATTATGGGTTTTAAATCGTTTTGTCTTCCAACCATATTTAGAGTATTTAGATAAAGAAACTGAAAAAAGAAAAAAATTAGAAAATGATTATAATAATATTGAGAAATTAAATAATGATGCTGAGGCAAAAAAAGAGGCTCTTTTAGTGGAAGCAAGAAAAGATGCTGAACAAATAAGAAAAGATGCCACAGATTTAGCAAAAAAAGAAGCTCAAATTATTAAAGATCAAGCTACGCAGGAAGCACTTAGTATGAAAAATTCAGCATTAGCTGAAATTACAAAAGAAAAAGAAACGATGTTAAATGACGTAAAAGCAAAATCTATAGATTTGATTTTAAGATTTAATGCGAAGCTTTTTTCGTCTGAAAAAGTTTCAAAAGATTTTGTAGAAACTGAAATAGCATCTATTAAATAATTTTAACAACTATGACAGATATTACAAAATTAGATAAATGAGAATTAAAACATCTACTGAGTAATTTACAACTTTTAAATGTATTAAAAAAATCTTTAGGAAGAAGGTGAATAAAAGAATTCACAAGAATTCATAATGGAGTCGATATTTTAAAAGTAGAATATTTTGATTATGGAGGTGATGCTTTGAGTTTTGTAAAAGAGAAAACGAAAGAAATCTATAAAAAAGTATTTTTATCAGAGGTGGATATTTCACAAGTAGAGTTTATAAAAAACCAAAATTTACAATGATGAATGAGAGTTTTTTATAATGATACTATGTGTGATATAGCATACAATAGATTTCAAAATCTATTAAAATAAACATTATTAATTGTTAATTATATTTTTATGTCAAATGACTTATTAAATGGAATTATAAGTGATATTGAAAAACAAATTGATACGCTTGATACAACTCCAGGAATGGAAAATGTATGAGAAGTATTTTATTTGTGAGACGGGGTTGCGAAAGTTTCTGGTCTTAGAAATGTTGCCTATAATGAACTGGTTGAATTTGAGGCAGGATGAGTATGAATTGCTATGAACCTTGAAGAACACTATGTTTGAGTGGTAGTTTTAACTGGATTTAATCAAATTAAAGAAGGTCAAACTGCAAAATCAACCGGAAGAACTTTAGAAGTTCCAGTTGGAGAAGGACTTATAGGAAGAGTTGTTGACTCTCTTGGAAATCCTATCGATGGACTTGGGGATATTAAAAGTAAAGAATTTTACCCAATTGAAAGAGTAGCTACTGGAGTAATGGATAGAAAATCAGTTCACGAACCAATGCAAACTGGTATTAAAGCTCTTGACGCTCTTGTTCCAGTAGGAAGAGGACAAAGAGAACTTATTATCGGAGATAGACAAACTGGGAAAACTCAAGTTGCTATTGATGCTATCGTAAACCAAAAAGGTCAAAACATGGTTTGTGTGTACGTTGCTATTGGACAAAAGGCTTGAAAAATAGCAAGAGTAGTAGAAGAACTCAGAAATAGATGAGCAATGGATTATACTATTGTTGTTAGTGCTTGAGCTTCTGACCCAGCTTCTATGCAATATCTCGCTCCATATGCAGGATGTGCTATGGCTGAATATTTCATGTTCAATGGAAAACACTCATTAATCGTGTATGATGATCTCACTAAACAAGCAAATGCTTATAGAGAAATGTCATTACTTCTCAGAAGACCACCAGGAAGAGAAGCGTATCCAGGGGATGTATTTTACCTCCACTCAAGATTACTTGAAAGAGCATCAAAACTCAATGATGAACTTGGTGCTGGTTCAATGACGGCACTTCCAATTATCGAAACACAAGCTTGAGATGTTTCTGCTTATGTTCCAACCAACGTAATTTCTATTACTGACGGTCAAATCTTCCTTGAATCTGACTTATTTAATGCTGGTCAAAAACCTGCCATTAACGTATGATTATCCGTTTCAAGAGTATGAGGATCTGCTCAAATAAAAGCTATGAAAAAAGTTTCAGGGACTTTAAAACTCGATCTTGCTCAATACAGAGAATTAGCAGCATTTTCACAATTTGCTTCTGATTTAGATGCTGCTACGAGAAGACAACTGGAAAGAGGAAAAAGAATGATGGAACTTTTAAAACAATGAGTTTTTGAACCAATTACGGTTGAAAAACAAGTAGCTTCTATCTATGCTGGTTCAAAAGGATACTTAGATGCAGTAGATGTTTCTAAAGTAAGAAAAGTAGAAAAAGAACTTTACTTAGCTCTTGATGAAGAAAAAACAGTTTTAGAGGCTATTGCAAAAGATAAAGAAATTAAAGAAGATACAGAAAAGAAATTAATTGAAATAATAAATAAAGTAGTTGAATTAAATAAATAATCCCTCCAACCTCCCTTTGAAAAAGGGAGAGCTAAATAAGGAAAACTTTTTAAATCCTCCTTTCTCAAAGGAGGTGGCTGAAAGCCGGAGGATTAAAACCAATAATTAACATATTAAAAATATGGCAAATTGAAAAGAGATAAAAAGAAGAATCAAATCCATTAAAAATACTGGAAAAATAACCAAAGCGATGGAGCTGATTTCTACTGTAAAGATGAAAAAAGCTCAAGATCTCGCTTTAGAAAAAAAAGCATACATCAGATCAATGCTGGAGGTATTTTTAAGTATGAGTGATTCTTTAAATGAGTCAAAATTTTTTAACAAGCACGAAGGAGGAAAAACTCTTGCGGTTATTATTACTTCAAACAAATGACTTTGTTGAGGGTATAATATCAACGTGATGAAAAAAGTGAACGCGTATATGAAAGAACATCCAGAAGAAGAAATTGATTTTATCGCTGTATGAAAGAGATGAGCTCAGTTTGTCGGAAGAACTGGAAATACACTAGTAGCTGATTTTTCAAGTGAATTTAGTGATAATATTGATTTACTTTTTGCAAAATCAATATCAAGACTGATCCAAGAAAAATTTTTGACCCCTGAATATTCTAAAATAAAACTTTTTTATAATCACTACGTAAATACAATTAAACAAGTTCCTGTAGCAAGAGAGTTTTTACCTCTTACAAAAGTGGGAATTGAAATGTATTTCAAACAAGTGTTTGGAGAAGATTTTTATGAAGATAAAGAATATCTTAAAAAAGATACAAAAAAATCTGACTATACAATTGAACCGAGTAAAGCTGAGGTTTTAAAAGAACTTTTACCAATGCTGATTGACTCTATGTTTTTTGATACACTTATCGAAGCAAAAGCTTCAGAACACTCATCTCGTATGATTGCCATGAAAAATGCAAAAGATAATGCTAATAAATATGATTCAAAATTGACTCTCGCTTATAATAAAGCTCGTCAAGCAGCTATTACCAAAGAAGTTTCTGAAATCGTTTCTTGAGTGGAAAGTATGAAAGAATAAAAAGCTCCCCCTTAGTCCCCCTCAATGAGGGGGAAGCGAGGATACGAGCCGGGGGAGTTTATAATTTATTTAATTATATGAAACTAAAAGTCTATACCGACTGATGAAGTAGAGGAAATCCTTGAGAATCAGGAATCTGAGTGTATATCACGGATAAAAATGGATTTGAAGAAAAAAGATACAAATATCTTGGTATAAAAACAAATAATGAAGCAGAATATACTGCCGCATTTCTTGGAATTAAAAGATGTATCGAACTTGGAGCAACGGAGATTGAATTATATGCTGATAGTGATTTGGTTGTAAAACAACTTTCCTGAGAACGGAAAATAAAAAAAGATGAATTAAAAATATTACATTCAGATATAAAAAAACTTATTTCTGAATGTAATATACAAATTCACTTTACTTGGATACCAAGAGAAAAAAATAAAGAAGCTGATAGGCTGAGTAATGTTGCAATGGACAAAAAATGTTAAGGATTAAAAATTGTAAATTAAGAAAAGTTTATAATTTTTAATTCTTAACAAATTAAACAAAAATTTAATTTTTTAACTTAATATTTATGCATACTTGAAAAATTACGAAAATCGTTTGAGTAGTTATCGATGTAGAATTTGGAAATGGATACGTTCCTTCTATTTATGATGCTGTTGAAGTAAAATCTGGAAACGAAGTTATCGTTTTAGAAGTTCAACAACAACTTTGAGATGGTATCGTGAGAACTATTGCCATGAATCCAGTTGATGGATTAAAAAGAGGTATGGAAGTAACGGCTACTGAATATCCTATTAGAGTTCCAGTTGGTGAAAAAGTACTTGGAAGAATGTTTAACGTTTTATGAAACCCAATTGATGGTGGTGAAAAACCAAAAACTGAATTTTATGATCCAATTCATAGATCAGCTCCAAAATTTTCTGAACTGACTACAAAAGCAGAAGTTTTTGAAACTGGTATTAAAGTAGTAGACTTAATTGCTCCGATGTTAAAATGAGGAAAAGTATGATTATTTGGATGAGCATGAGTTGGGAAAACGGTTATCATGCAAGAATTAATTCATAACATAGCTTCAGAACATGGAGGATACTCTGTAGTTGCTTGAGTTTGAGAAAGAACCAGAGAAGGAAATGACCTATATCATGAAATGAAAGATTCAGGAGTTATTGATAAAACTGCCATGGTATTTGGACAAATGAATGAAGCTCCAGGACCAAGAGCGAGAGTAGCTTTAACAGGTTTAACTATGGCTGAACATTTCAGAGATAGAGAAAAAAGAGACGTTTTATTATTCGTTGATAATATATTCAGATTTACTCAAGCTGGTTCTGAAATATCTGCACTCCTTTGAAGAATACCTTCAGCAGTAGGGTACCAACCAACTCTAGCAACTGACATGGGGGCTTTACAAGAAAGAATTACCTCAACAAAAGATGGTTCTATTACTTCTGTACAAGCTGTTTATGTTCCAGCAGACGACCTTACTGATCCTGCTCCAGCTGCTACATTTGCACATCTAGATTCAACTATCGTATTAAACAGATCGATTGCTGAACTTGGTATCTATCCAGCTGTTGATCCTCTTGACTCTACTTCTACCGTTCTTGATCCACTCGTTGTTGGTGAAGAACACTACAATGTAGCGAGAGAAGTACAAAGAATCCTTCAAAAATATAAAGAATTACAAGATATTATTGCTATTCTTGGTATGGATGAACTTTCAGAAGATGATAAATTGACGGTATCAAGAGCAAGAAAAATTCAAAAATTCCTGAGCCAACCATTTTTCGTTGCGGAACAATTTACCGGAACTCCATGAGTATATGCAAAACTTTCTGATACCGTTTCATGATTTAAAAAAATTATTGACGGAGAAGTGGATTATGTTGGAGAAAGTTATTTTATGTATAAGGCTTCAATTGATGATGTAATTGCTGCATATAACAAAGATCAAAAATAAAATTTGAGATAACTTCAATCTTTGCATTCAAAATATAAAAAATCATTCACTTTACATTTTAGTAAAGCTCATTAGAGTTTTTATATTTTTCAAGCAAATTTTATCGTTCTTTCAAATTTAAAGTTTACTAAAAATTAATTACTTTGATATGAAATTAGAAATATTGTCATTTAACGGGAAACTTTTTAAATCACATAGTGTTATTTCAGTAACGGCAAGAACAAAAATGGGAGAAATTACTGTTTTAGATAATCATATTCCTCTTATTACCACTCTAAAACCATCTGTTTTAAGAGTCGTTCATATGGATGAAAATAACATGAAACAAGAAGAAGATTTTGCTATTGGTTGAGGAATTTTAGAAGTAGCCCATTCAAGTGTAAAAATACTTATTGATATGCTGGTTACTGTTCACGATGTAAATCTTGATTTGGCCGAAAAAGCTAGACTTTCAGCACTCGAAACTATGGAAAGATATAAAGACTCTAAAGATAGAATTGATATGGAAAGATTTGTTGAAGCTCAAGATATGTTACTGAAATCTATTGCTCAATTAAAACTTTGAGGATTAAAATAAAAGTTTGAAAAAGGCGTCTTTTTTCTTAAAAAATACTTCCATTTTGAAACTTTTAAACATTTAATATATTATAATTTTAAAAAATATGGCAAATATTGATCATAAACCAAGCAAATACATGCTAAATTTACTCCATGTTTTACCAGCTTTTGCTTCTGAGGAAGATGCAGTAATTAATACAATTGTTGAAATTAATGCAGGTTCTATTAATAAATACGAAATTATTACGGAAACGGGAACTTTAAAACTCGATAGAGTTGGATTTTCTTCTTTATCTTACCCATTTGCCTACGGAGCTATTCCTTGTACTTGGGATTTAGATAATGACCCACTTGATGTTGAAATCGTAAATGTGACTGAACCACTCGTACCAGGAACTTTGGTAGAAGTAAGAGTCATCGGTATCATGAAATTCATCGATGGAGGTGAGGTTGATGATAAAGTAATTGCGGTTATCAATGATGATAAAAGAACCAATCATATTCAATCTATTGAAGATTTAGGGGAACAATTCATTAAAGAAACGACTTACTATTGGGAACATTATAAAGATCTTAAAAAGCCAGGAACTGGAAAAGTAGAAGGATTCTTTGGAGTAGAAGAAGCCCTAAGAATTATTAAAGAATGTGAAGAAAGATACGTAAAAGAATATTTACCAAAATTTAATTAAAAAATCAAGCTAAGCTTGATTTTTTTATTGTATTTGTTGTATAGTATATCAATAATAATTTTCGATCAATTCTGGTGAAATAAAACTCCTATTTTCAAAACCAGTTTTATCATCCAATCACACGATGTAGAGTGTATTTTTTTTCTCATCAAATCATTCAAAATGATAGGTTAATACACTCTCTTCAGCGGTATTTTCTACTACAATAGCATAATCAAAATTCTCAATATCAAAAATATAGGGAATTTCTCAGGATTCAATATTTCATAGAGAGGAAAGACTTCCGCTTTGATTTTTGATTTCTCCTTGGATATGTGAGATATATTGGAGCTCTTTTTTAAGATTAAAAATTTCTTTATCAAAAGTATAGATAGATATTTTTCCATTAGTATGATTGAAATTTCAAAACAGAGTTATTGTATTTTCTTCAATTTGTCCAGGAATTTGGGGAGTATTTAGATATTCAGATCTATTATTTGGATTGAGTGAAATCATATCCTTCAGAGCATCATTGAGAAAAATAATTGTTTTTCTTTCTTTGGGAGGGATAATTCCGAGTACATATTTTCTTGCAAAATCGTCATTATCATATAAATTCGAGTCTGAAGTTACCATTGATAGAATACTTCCAGTATAAAAACTTGCTTTAAAATCATCATTATCTCAAGCATCGTCAATATTATCAGAAACATTTACGGTTTCTCATCATTGACACGTTGGCATTTCTTTAAATCGATACGTAATGAGTCATCCAGAACAGGAAGTAAGATCCTCTCAAAAACCATCGGTATTAGTGATAGTATGAAATTTATAGGTGATATTTTGAGCATTGAGATATTTTTGCTGTCATTTCAATTGTTCGGACTGATTATCAATAAATCAGAGATCAAGATTGGTTATATTCCAAATAATGACGCTAAAAAGTCAGAGTATAACGATAATTATAATTACGAGTACTAAAAAAAATCATTCAGTTTGGATATGGTTTTTCATATATATATTTAATAAATCATAGAAATTTTCATGGTTTTATATTTTGGATTTTCTTGTACATCTTTGAGGGGAAGTCAGACAAAATCAGAATACTTTTCAAAAGACATGACAAAATCTATTTTCATCATCTTTGGTGTTAAAATTTGATACATTCCCCATTTTGTCAGGGAAATATTCTTAAAAGACTGTATTTTTTCTTCCGGAATGGAGGAAAGAAAATTTGTGATATCACTTTCTATAAGAGCAATGTCACTTTCATCTAACGTTACAAAAGCGGGATGGTAGATTTTATAGGTATCAATATTTCAAAATACCATTTTTTTTTCCATGGTATCATATCCACCCCATAAAAATCATGCATTTTTCTCCTCATTAGAGATTACCAGAAGAGAAAAACCATGCGAGGCTTCTGGAAATATATTTCCTTCAAGAGTGACTAAATGACTATAATCATGAATAGAATCTTGAAAAAATTTTTCTAATAATTCAATATCTTGAAATGTTTTTGATTTAAAGGTAATATTTTTCAGTCCAGTCGCTATTACATCAAAATAAAAAAATATTCCACCACTTATAATTACAACAACAGTGATGCTTACTAGTAGTTCCACGATAGTAAATCATTTATTTTGTGAGATAAGAAATTTTTTCATAATCATAATACTCAGTGATAATTTTATAAGTAGTATAAGAAATTTGCTCTATTTCATCAATAGAAAAAACTTCAATACGATGTTTGGTCGGGGCTTTTTCTAAGCTTGATAGAAAGCCAACATCTCCAGTATTTCCACTCGGGTCATTGTTAATAAAAATACTATTAGTAGCATTGTTCGTGAGATAAAAAGAGGTTCCTACTTGTGCTTCAGGAAACTCTATAGTATTGGCAATATGAAATATATATTTATGGAAATAAATACTTAAAAGAGATTTTTCTAGTATTTCATCTTTTTTATGTAAAAATTGAAAACTAGAATATATACTTACTCCCGCAATAGTAAGAAGAATAATTCCTATAATCACTTCTGTGAGAGAAAAGGCGGAAATATTTTTTTTCATAATAAAGAAAAATTATTGTTCTTGACATAAAAGAGAACGGTATGAGTCACAATATGAACAATTATAGTTAGCATTAGCTGCGGACCATGGACATACACTTCAAGAAGTTAAAGTGCTTTGTTGAAAGAAGGTTTGTCCATCAAAGCTAGACGCTATATTTAAAACTCAATGATACGAGTAAGAAGTACTAGCATTTATAACAGTCCAATTTGTACATACATTTCACGGAGATGTTGTTGCTTTTAAACCATCTCTATTCGTAAAACTCCAAAAATGAATATATTCTCCAGATACGATACTAGTTGACTGATATGGACTTGCTGCTGCAGTTGGATAGTATACTCAAAACTCATCAGTAATAAGAGGCCATCTGATCTCATATTGAGCAGAATTGGTTTTTGCCTTCCATTGTTCAAAAAGTCATTTTCACAGAGGATTATAGGCAATTATTTCTCCATGGATATTAAATATAGTTTGTGCTGGTGTAAGTCTTGAGATGGCATCCGTACTTGCATCCGATAAGACTGCTTTCCAGGTCCCTCAAAGGCTACGAGCATTAGCAGCTGATTGACATTTTTCGTCAGCTCCAGAAAGTCATCAGAGATTTCATTGCCATCTTTGACGAGTAATAAAAATCTTTTTTCCACTTCCTTCACTTGGGAGACCAAGAGCATTTGCTATCGCTTCCAGAGAATGATAGTTACGATTAAAAATAGACCCTGATTTTGAGAGCATTGGACTTCCAAGAGATTGATTTCCAGAGTTACTTGGATTAGTAGTCAGAGATTGAAAGGCAAATACTCCTAAAAGAGCAGCACATCAACCGAGTACTATAATAAAACCACTTAAGAAGTTTTTGAGAAAAAATTGAAATAGGTATTTTTTGTTTTTCATATTTGATACATTAAAAAATAATTATATTTCAATACAGCGTAGCGAATAGAGTGTTGTACAGGCGCTATAAGAATGATTATAAAATAGTGATAATGAAGTTGGATTTCAAATACCATCTATGGTACTATAAGAAGCCCATCAATAATAACCATTTCAAGAGGTAGTAGTCCATCAAGTACAATGATTGGTAGCTACTATGTCTCAATTTTCCATCATATTTGACCAAATTTGTTTACTTGCATTAAGTATTAATACTTTATTTTCGTAGGTGATATTATTAAAACTCATATAATCACTTGCATTTTTTCTTTGAGAAATTTTATTAAGGACTCAAGGTAACCCATTTGTAAAAATAGGTTGTTCAAGGAGATTTACATAGTAGTACTTTTCTGAATTTGGATAACGAGTGGTAAAATTATTTGTGCCATCTGTTAGCATAGCCACCCAATTCCCTCATAATGAAGCACTATTAGCAGCAGTTTGACATTTTTCATCTGCACCAGATAATCATCATAAATTTCCATTATATGTTTGGCTTGTGATAAACATTCTTTTTATTCCTTGGCTATATCAAACTCACAGAAATCTTGCAATAGCTTCTAGAGAATGAATATCTCTATTGAAAGTACCTCCACTTTTTGTTAAAATAGGACTTCCAAGAGATTGATTTCCAGAGTTACTTGGATTAGTAGTCAGAGATTGAAAGGCAAATACTCCTAAAAAAGCAGCAAATCACCCAAGTACGATGATAAAACCACTTAAGAAGTTTTTGAGAAAAAACTGAAATAGGTATTTTTTGTTTTTCATATTTGATATATTAAAAAATAATTATTTTTCTATACAAAGTAAACGAACTGCATTATTACAACTATAAGTACTATAATAATAAAAATTAGTAAAATATGTAGGATTTCCTACGGCATCAATAGCACTTGGACCAGTAGTTGGGTTATTGAAAGCATAATATCCATAATAAGAAGTTGTATTATTACTCCAATTATTACAATGGTGACTTCCTACAAACACACCATCATGTGTCGTACTACTCCAATAAATAGGATTTAAAACCATAACAGAATTTTCGTTTGTGAGAGTATTATAAGTCAGAAAGTCGCTAACACTTCTTCTATAGGAACCATTTTGGAGTATTCCAGGGACCCCACTCGTAAAGACAGGAAATCATAAGAGATTGGTATAGAGGTATTTTGTATGGTCCGTTCCATAACGAGTAATAAAATTAGAAGTATTATCACTCAAAAGAGCGGTCCAGTTTCATCCAAGAGATTGATTATTTGCTGCTGTTTGACATATATTATCAGCTCATGTCACTCCACCAAGATTTCCACCATACGTGGTAGCGGTTACAAAAACTCTTTTATATCCAGTAGCACTACCAACTCATAGAAACCTTGCAATAGCTTCCAGAGAATGAACATCTCTATTAAAAGTTCATCCATTTTTTGTCAAGATAGGACTTCCAAGAGATTGATTTCCAGAGTTGCTTGGATTGGTAGTGAGAGATTGAAAGGCTTGTACTCAAAGAAGTGCTGCCAAGGCTCAGAGCATAATTATAAAACCAGTGAGAAAATTTTTTCCTAGAAAGAGAAGCATATTTTTTATGTATTTCATACCGTAAAAATTATAAAGTAAAGTGATTAATAATTAAAATCTATCCATCCAGCCATTTCTGAAAGTCCATACCCTTCCATTCCTCAGTCATTTTTGAGTTTTACTCAGTCTAATTTTATCCATCAGATAAGCTCACTGAGTGCATATCCAGTAAGTTCTCCAGTTGTTTCATTTCTTGTTATATTCGCTCAGCAGGAACTATCAAAACACATCCATCCAAGTATTTCACTGCTTGCCATACCGGTTACGAGAGTACCATAGGTATCAATATGAAGTTTGATCCACCCAAAGGTTTCACTTACAACATATTGTTGAAATGGTACCATCCAGCCATCCGCCCTTGCTTTTAGGGTAATATCATAGGTATAATTTTTATTAGCAATGACTTGATTTGCGAGTTGAAGAGAGGTTATATTTCTATTATAAAAAGGAATTCCAATATCTCATCTAAAGTAGAGTGTAATCATACAGTCACTATTTTTAGGAACGATATAACCATATCATATATTACTTCCCGAAGGACTCGCTATACAGGTATTATTTTTCCAAGCTATATTTCAGGTAGTATTATTTTGTAAATCAAGAGTGGCGCCGGATTCAGTCCAACTATTGGCATCATTTACGTCTCATGTTAATTGATTGATGACTTGGGTTGTAAAGTTATAATTTTTTATATTTCAAAAGGCATCAGTATATGATGTATTGAGACCATTAAATCAGAGTTTAAAAAATGCATCCTGAGAATATGAATTTGAAAGAGTATAAGTTAAGCTTTTCCGGTATCAGTAAGCTAAACCTCAAACTCATCCTATACGGTGTGAAGTTCAAAAATCGTTATTCCCTAAATCATCAGATGGCTCCAATGCTTGTTTTCAACTTCCCGTCATAGCAATACTCAGAGCGGTAGAATTAAATCAACTTGATTTCATATAGAGAGGGGTTTCACTTGTATAAGCAGTAGATGACCAACTAGAAAGAGAGTCAGTATTTAAAACTTGAAAATATCATACTACTTCAGAAGTTGCTGAAACAGAGCTATCAGCTCTTCCATGAAGAGTAATAAAACAGGTAGTTTTTCATACTATTTCGTAATCTCCACTGGATGAATTATAAATACATCCATTTCCAGATTTCCAAAAGAGGTTATTCGCAATTCCTTCTTTTCAAAAATCTAATACAGTAAGCGGATTAGAATTATCAAAACTGGCATTTGCTGCATTCACTGAAATTAAATTTCCAGATTCAAGTCATAATTTGATTTTAAATTTAGCTCTTCCATCAGAACTATTTACAATTTTATATTGTAATATTTTTTCTCACCCATAAAACTTATCATTGATGCGAGTAGAGGTTCAAAAGTTGTTATTAGTCCCATCAAGCGGAGTTCCGCTCGTTCATACATAACTTACAACGACATCGTTCGCAGTACAAACGACATTTCCACTTTCACAATTTTCTATTTCTGGATCTGAAATTGGTCATCATCAAGTTTCTCCCCCAGTTCATCATCAGTCAGGATTTGGAAGGGTTGAAAAACTATAGGTGATACTGGCTATACAATTACTTCATTCACACGCCTCTATATACCAATAGTAGGTTGTTGAGTAGGAGAGTCCAGTATATGCGTAGCTACTGAGAGAAGAGTCACCTTCTACTAATGAAGGAGTTCCCGTTCCAAGATAAATATTGTATTTTATATTCGTTCCACTTACTGGATACCAAGATAGAGTTCCATTTCTTGGGAGATTGTAGGCTCCATTTTGAGGTGTCGCAAGAGCAGGAGCATTAACATTGATTTTACATCCAGGAACTCATCATCATTTTAGAGTATATCCATTGGAACACCCGGTCCATTGACAAGTACTATTAAATACAGCACCAGCTCATATATTCGCACAATTATAATAATATCATGTTTCTGGTTTGAGTTCCCCGGTTTTTCCATCACAGGTTTTGTATTTCCATCAGATTTGAGAATTAAGAGCGGAACCATTCATATATTCTACATCATTTTCACCATGGTAATAAGTATATCATGTATTGAGTTGTCAACTACAGCTTAAATAAGTCTCTGTAGGGCTATTATTTTCCACCAGTGAAATAGAGGCTAATAAGTTTGGTAAATCCGTTCCAAGAGCAATTACCTTTCATTTCATGTTATAGGCGAGATTGTAGTGTTGCCCATTGAGTATAACTTTTGCTTTATTTGGATTTCATTCAGTATCATTGGCTTCTATATCAAAAGATAGTGTTTCCTCTGGAGAAACCGCATACAAAAGTCCCGGAAGAATAGTTTTATCTCTTGGGATAAAGGTTCCTTCTACATAGGCAATGAGATCGTAGTTGATTTCATCTGCATAAGTAGTATCTATAAAAGGATGGTAACTGATTAAATTAGTTTGATTTTCTAAGGTTGCCGTGATTTGATAACTCGTTCTATCTCTACTAATAGAGTAGAGATAAGGAAGTTTTGTTTTTGGATCGATGAGAACTTTTGGCATTCAAACTTTCCCAGCTAAAAATTCATTAAAATATGATTGACTGGCAATAATATCTGTACCAGACATAATTTGTGTTGTTCCAGAGCCTCACTCTCAGGCTGGGTAGAGGTAAGAATGGTTTCTTCTGTAAGTGTCTAAATGCATTTTTATAGCTTGTATATCAGTAATTCTTTTTGAATCATTGGCATCTTGAATATACCCCAAAAAACTATACATTCATACGGAAGTGAGTATGGTAATGATGGTTATAACTACAATTAGTTCGATGAGGGTGAAAGCGTGTTTTTTGTTGTTCATAAAATAAAATGAAAAAATATGAAAAAGGCCGTACATAATTGTATTTTATTTTATTGATTTGTAAATATTTTTATTGCCTTTTTTCCAAATTTCATATAATTATTCCATCATTTTATAAAATAAAATATCGGTCATGCAAAACTATAAAAAAGATTTTCCCATATTTAAAAACAATCCGAGTCTTATTTTCCTAGATTCTACTTCATCAACACAAAAACCAGAATATGTAATAGAGTGAATTTGCGATTATTTAAGTCAGAGTTATTCAAATATTCATAGAGGATTATATGATATTGCCATAAATTCAGAAAAAATGTATTTTGATAGTAAGCAAAAGGTAGCAGATTTTTTAGGAACACATGATCTCAAAGAAATAATTTATACCTATAATTCAAACTATGCCCTCAATATCATTTCTCAAACCTTAAGGCTCAATAAAGTTTTAAAAACTGGAGATAAAGTTTTAGTTTCGATCGTTGAACATCATTCAAATATTGTTCCTTGGCTTATATTAAAAGAAGAAATTGGAATAGAATTAGAGTTTGTTAGGGTTACTCAGGACTTTGATATTGATTTTGATGATTTTGAAAAAAAATATGATGAAAAAGTAAAAGTAATTGCCTTTACTCACGTATCAAATGTAACGGGAAAAATATTTGATGTAGAAAGAATTGGTAAACTAAAAAGACCAGATACTCTTTTTATTATCGATGCGAGTCAAAGTTTTCCACATATGAAGCTTGACGTACCAAAAATGAATTGTGATTTTTTATTTTTTACGGCACATAAGGTAATGGCGGATAGTTGATTAGGGGTAATTTGGGGAAAACGCGAATTACTTGAGAAATATAAACCAATATTTTCAGGATGATGAGCTATTAATGAAGTAAAAAAAGAGTGTTTTAAACCAGGAGCACTTCCATTTAAATTTGAACCAGGAACTCCAAATATTTCAGGAGCATTGAGTCTATTAAAGGCACTTGAATATATAGAAAAAATTGGATGATACGAAACGGTTGAATCTATAGAAAAAGAACTCATAGAATATAGTTTAGAACAATTTCGTTCCAGACCATATTTACAATTGATAGGAAATACAGAAAGTAAAAAAAGAGTATGAGTTTTTTGATTTTATATACAGGGCGTTCACGCTTTGGATATTGCAGATGCTATGGCTGAAAATAATATTTGTATTAGGGCTGGACATCATTGTACAGAACCATTTATGAATTATTTGAAACTATCTTCTAGTGCTCGTATGAGTTTATATATTTATAATTCAAAAGATGATATAGATGCCTTTTTTAAGATTTTAGATACTAATTTTAATCCCACATGACTAACGAAATAATTACATTTTATTCAAAAAATCCACCAAATAGGTGAGAAATGCAAGATGCAACTATCAGATATAAAGAAGAAAATAGAAGTTGTAGTGATACTATAGAAGTATTTTTACGTATTGAAAATAATATTTTGGTTGATTGGTCTTTTGAATGAATCACTTCGATTGTGACTACAGCGACCTCTTCGGTATTTTGAGAAAGTATTATCGGGTTACCTCTTGAAGAAATACTCAAAAAAGATTATAATTATATAAAAAAATTGGTGCAAGAAGATATCTCACCTCGTAGACAAAAAGCAGCTGTTTTTGGTTTGGTTGCTACACGCAATGCGATTCATAAATATTTATGAGATGGACAAAAAGACGATATTCTCGATATGCTTATTGTTTCATGAGGGTGTTAATTTTCTAATTTAAAATTCATGATAAAATTATCAAAAAAATGAGATTATGGATTAAAGGCTATTTCTTATATTGCTCATCAAGAAAAGAGAGTAAAGATTTCTGATATATCAAAAGAATTAAGTATATCAGAACCTTTTTTGAGAAGAATTATTCATGATTTTGAAAAAAAAGGACTTTTAAAAACGATCAAATGAAGAAATGGATGAGTTTTTATTGATAAAAACTTGCAAGAAATTTCTTTATATGATATTTTTTTGAGTTTAGAAGAAGATTTATTTATTACAAATTGCACTTCTGGAGAATATTGTAAAAATCAAGATAGATGTGTAACTACGGATGTTTTAAAATCTTTACAAAAGGGATTTACGGCATTACTCAAACTCTATACACTCGATAAAATCATAAAAAAATAACTCAAAAGAATTCTTTTGAGTTATTTTTTTATGATTGGGGAATTATCCTTGAATATCTAATTTTATAGAAGGTCCCATAGCATTACAAACATAAACAGAGTTAACATATTTTCCTTTTGATCCACTTGGTTTTACTTCTTTTACAGTAGCAATAAATTTTTCAAGATTAGCTACTAATTTATCTTTACCGAAAGATAATTTACCAAAAATAGAGTGAATATTTCATTGTTTATCAGTTTTGAATTCAAATTTTCAAGCAGCAATTTCTTTTACGATAGCGATTAAATCCTCTCCAACTGTTCCAGTTTTTGGATTTGGCATAAGCCCTTTTGGTCCAAGAACTCTTGCTATTTTTCACATTTGTCTCATCATTGAAGGAGTAGCAACACAAACATCAAAATCTAGTGGTGTTTCTCCAGAAGCAATAGAGTTGATAAGGTCTTCACCTCCAGCAACTACAGCTCCAGCAGCTTTTAATGCATCAACATTTCCAGCATCACTAAAAGCACATACTTTAACGGTTTTTCCTGTTCCATTTGGAAGAGAAATAGTCGTTCTAATCATTTGATCTGCATATTTTGGATCAAGATTTAAGTTGAAATGTACTTCTACTGTTGGATCAAATTTAACAGTGTTTGTTTTTTCAAGTAATTCTACAGCTTCAGCTACGCTGTAAGCCATTTCAGCATTGATAAATTCAATAGCTTTATTATATTTTTTACCTCTTTTTGCCATAATAGTTTTGTTAAATAATAAGGTAGTAGCGGATGTATTTATCCTTCCTTTTTAGGCCGAACAATTATATAGAAAAAATAAAAAAAGTAAAATGTTTTTACTTTTTTTATTTTGTATCGGATATATTTTTTTCTATTTCAGCACTGAGTTTATCGACTGGGTCATATCATCATTTATTCCAAGGCATACATCTTAAAATTCTTCAAACACCTTTAAAAACTCAAATAACGACTCATTTTTTTTCTACGGCTTCTATCATGTATTCACTACATGTCGGAATATGTTTACAGTAAGGAGGTTTGTTGAGCGATTTTACCCAGATTGAGTGATCAGGGGAAAGGTATTTTTGATAGAGTTTTACTGCGTAAATAATATTTTTTTTCAACTTTATATAATTTTAGAAAATAAAAAGAAGCTTAGAAAGCCTCCTTTTTTATATTATTTTACAAAAGCTAAAACTTTTGAGAAAACTTGTGGATTTGTAATAGCTAAGTTTGATAAAACTTTTCTGTTTAATAAAACAGATTTTTTATACATAGCATTGATAAATCTTGAATAAGTACTTCCTTCTTGTCTTACAGCAGTATTAATTCTTATTGTCCATAATCTTCTGAAATCTCTTTTTTTCGTTTTTCTACCGATATATGAGTTTAATCCAGCTTTCATCCAAGCAGTTTTTGCTCTTGAAAATTGTCTAGAATTTAATAATCTAAATCCTTTTACTGCTTTTAATATTTTTTTGTGTCTTTTTCTAGTCATGACACCTCTTTTTACTCTAACCATATTTTTAAATTATAAGTTGTAAATTATAGAAATGAGATAATTGTATTACTCACATTCTTTTTTTATTGTAATTGGTCTATGCAAATGGAAGTTGTTGTCTGATTTTTCTTGTCTCTGTAGCAGATACAACAAGACCGTATCTATTTCTTCCTTTTGCTTTTTTACTTTTGTCTGAAAGTAAGTGTCTTTTCCAAGCTTTTGCAAGTTTAAATTTACCTTTTGCAGTAACTTTTACTCTTTTTTTAACTCAGCTTCTAGTTTTTAAAGTCATAGTTTTTAAATTAAAATATATTTTACATATCCTTTTTAGGGGATAATATTATTTAGGTAAAAGCATTACAATAAAATTACTTCCTGCTTTTACTAATTTCTTATCAATTTTATAAAAATTCTCTAACATAGATACAAAAGTTTCAATCTTTTGAAATGCTATATCTTCATAATGATTTTCTCTCCCTCTTAAAACAAGCATTACTTTGAGCGGATGACCATCTTTTGCAAATTTTTCTGCTTGATTTTTTTTCACTTCCAAGTCATGATCTCCAATTTTAAAAGTAATTTTAATTGTTTTTAAATCTGGGGCTTTTCCTTTTTGTTTATTTTTTTGGTCTTGCTTCTTTTGTTTATATAGAAACTTTCCATAATCAAGCATTTTTACAATAGTAAGTTCTCCTTCACGACCGATTTGCATCAGATCTAAAGCATTTTCACGAGCTTTTTGTTTTGCGTCTGAAAGTGACATTTCTCACAAAACTTCTCACTCATCAGTAATAAGTTTTACTTTGGATGCTTTTATTTCATCATTTAAAGGTCTTTTGTTCTCTTTCATGAACTTGGATTAAGATTGTAAAGAAGTTTCTAATTTTTTTAGCATTCCAGCATATTTTGATTTTTTTCTATCACCATTATTTTTATGGATGATATTTTTTTTCACGAGTTTATCAATATTTGATTGTAATCCTGATCAAACAGTTTTACCATCTTCTTTTCTATTGAAAAACACTTTTTTTGCTGCTGCTAAATCGTTATTTTTTACGGCAGCTTCGAAAGCTTTTCTAGTTTCTTTAAACATTTCTTTAAAATGTTCATTTCTTGAGTGTTTTTTTACACTTTGTTTTAATGCTTTTTTCGCAGATTTAATTATTGGCATAATATTGGCTTAAAATAAATATAAAATAACTCTTTGGGGCTAGTTATTCGTATTGTCCTTTGACAATATACCGCGACATTATATAAAATAAATGAAAATAGTCAAAAAATTTTTATATTTTTTGACTATTTTTTTATCTTAATACTCCACCGGCTTTTGCTACTTTTGTGATAATGTCATCAATCATGTGTTTTTTTACTTCATCACTTATGGTTTCTGTCATCGATTGGATGTATACTTTAAAGCTTAAACTTCTTTTTCCAGGGAGCTTCTCTTCATTTTCATAAATATCGAAAAGTTCTACTTTTTGGATAAGTTTTTTATCTACTCATGCAATAGTATTTGCTATTTCTCTTCCGGCAATAGTCTTATCAACCACAAAAGAGAGGTCAAAGTTATTTTCTTGGAAGTTAGAAACTTCACTTGCTTTTACTTTATTATATGCATTTGGAAGTAATTTAGAAACCTCAATTTCAAAAAAACCTACTCTTTGATTTACATCAAATCTTTTTGCAATACTTGGGTGAACTTCTCAGATATACCCGATCTCTTTTCCTCTTACGATGATTTTTGCTACTCTTCCAGAATGAGCATATGTTGGAGGAGTTTCTAGGTTTTCAAAATGAAATTTATCTACGAAAATCGTTTTTAAAAAATTGGAGATACTATTTTGCATATCATAATATACGATTTCTTTATCGCTAGTCATAACTCAAGAAAGTCTGTAATCTTCATTTATTTCTGTTCATTTTTTAGAAAAAACTTTTTCGATTTCAAAGAGCTTTATATTTTTTCTATCCCTAATATTTTCTTCCAATCCTCTCATAAGATTTGGAATAAGGCTATTTCTCATATGAGTAGCTTCTTCACTGAGATAATTTTTGAGTGGGACACATTCTTCAATATTTCCTCAGAGTTTTTCCATGAGTTCTTTATTCACAAAAGAATAATTATAAACATCAAAAAATCAGATATCGCTAAAATATTTTTTTGAATCATTTTTGAGGTGATACATAGGATCTTGAATAATAGCTCCGAGATTGATTCTCGGTACGGTAGTGATGATATTGTCATATCCATCAATTCTTGCTATTTCTTCAGCAATATCGGCTTTTGTGTTGAGTTCTTTTCTCCAAAATGGAATATGAAGGATTGAGTCTATTTTTTTAATTCCGAGATTTTGTAATATTTCTACGACATAGCTTTCCTCATAGTGAGCGCCGATAAGATTATTGTAAAAAGCCAAATCAAAAGTTTGTGTGATTTCTTTTTGTTTTCCTTCATACGCATCAAAGTATCATTCTATTTTGAGATTTGGAAATACTTTTTCTAATTCTTCAACAATAAATGCACTTGCATAGTGGGCTAATTCAGGAACAATATCTTTTTCAAAAACATTGAGTGCGTCTGTTCTGAGTCAGAGTCTTTTTCCTGTCATTCTCAAGATTGCCTGATCAAAATGAGCCGTTTCAATTAAAATATTTTTTGTACTTTCAGAAACAGCAGATGATTTTCCTCATATAATTCCTCAGAGTGCAAGGACTTTTTTGCTATCAGCAATAACGATATCTTTTTCACATAGTTCGTATATTTTATCATCAAGAGCTTCTAAAGTTTCTCCAGATTTTGCGTATCTTACGATGATATGCCCCTCTATTTTATCAGCATCAAAAATATGTGCAGGTTGTCCATAAAAATATAAAGAATAATTTGAGATATCAACTAATAATCATTTTACAGCATGTCCAGATGCTTCAATAATTGTTTTTATTTCTTCATTTGAAGCGGTATTTCCTACTCAAGAGACTTTGGTGAGAGAATATCTTTTTACTTCTTTTGGAAGCGTATTTTCTGCTTGAAGGAGAGGAGTATTTGCAAAATTTCTTTGAGAGTATTCTAACTCTAGTTTTTTTCCATGGATAGTAGCAACTTCTCTTAATACTCCCATATATGAAAACATATCGGGTCTATGATTGATAGCCTTATTGTCGATTTCTAAAATTTCATCGTCTTTTTCTAAAGCGATTGCGAGGTTTGTACCAGGAGCTACTGATAAAAATGAAAGGTCTAAAATTTCTTTCTCACTTTTTGCTGGAAACTCATCTTTTAGTCCTATTTCTTCAGAAGCACAAATCATTCATAAACTTTCTATTCAGCGTATAGCTGTTTTTTTCATAATTACTGGTTCTCATTCTCCATGCCAGAGGACACTTGCTCCGATTTTTGCAACAGCAACTCATTGTCAGATTTCTAAATTTGAACCTCCACATACTATTTGGACATCACTTTCTTCACCAATATTTACTTGGCAAACTCTCAGACTATCTGCGTCAGGATGAGCTTCTATTTTTGTAACTTTCCCAAAGACGATATTTTCAAAAGCTTTTTTTTCTGAGTGAATTTCTTCTACTTCAGCAGTGTGCATAATTAAGTCTTGAGCAACTTTTTCAGCACTTTCTATATAGGGTAAATATTTTTTGAGTATTTTGTATGAAACTTTCATTTTTCTCTTTATAAATAGTAAAATTTGCATAATAATAAAAAAAAACTTGTTTTTGGCAAGTTTTTTATAACTTTGGATATTGTGATATAATACTATTCACACTAAGCTTTTCTTACGCAACGAACTTTAAGAGAGTTTGTTTTTAATATAGTATTCGATACAGCCCCTGATACTAGATTTTGACTCCATGCATAACTAGCCCCATTTTCAGTTCTTGACCAGTAGGTATAACCAGCAAAGCCTCACATGTTATATAACATATCTAACTCTATTTTAGATGGTAAATACCAATCAGATTTTCAATTTTTTGTCCCATTACAAGCCGTCATTGCACTATTCCAGGACATTTCTGTAGATTCATCGGATGCATATACGATCAGTCAAAATCATACATATTTTCATCATCAACAAGTATCTCAAGTTTGTTTTCCAGCACATTCACTTCATATTCCAGCTGGTCATATAGGACCTTGAGGTCAAGTTGCTCATGTATTTCCTTTGGCTCAAGCATCTCATTTTTCCCCTACTGGTCCAGGAATTAACTCTATAGTATCTAAATCGGTTCTTAATTCCTGCATATGAGATACGAGACTATTCCACATCTCTAATGTAAGGGGGGCTCATTCACTTTTATTTCAGAGTTCATTAAGTGCGATATTACTTGCGTATACTACCAATATAATTCAGCTACTAAATGCTATTCCTGAAATAAATCATCTTATTCCAGTTTCTAGAAATTTTTTCATATAAGATAATGTTAAAATATAAACTATTGTTTTATATAAATAATTATTTTTTACTCATTACAAAGTAAACTCGTTCAGATTCAGCATTTACCTCTCAATAATGAAAGTCGAGCAATTCTTCTATATGGAATCCTTTGCTTTTGAGTTCTTTTTTTATCATATGAATAGGAAATGAGTTTTCTCTTACTTTTTCTGTGATAAGATCATATCTTCCATCAGCAGCTTTTTTAAAAATTTTTATAATCCATTCGTAAATTCACTCCTTTTTCAACATTTCAAGACAAACATTGTCTTCTCCAAAAGTATAAAATTGGGCAAATTCACGGGTAATATTTTCAAACTCAAATAGGGTATTGATATCAAAAATAAAAATTCCATTTGTTTTAAGATGGATATAGGCCATTTCAAAAAATTTTTGCCATTCTTGCCAAGTTAATAGATGACATATAGAATTGTAATTACATAAAATGACATCAAACTGTTTTTCTAAATGAAAATTCGTCATATCTCATAAGATAAGATGTTTTTCATCCAAATTTTCTTTTGCTTTTTCAAGCATTCTTGGATTGATATCAAGACCAGTAATAGAGTACCCTAGATTTTGAAATTCTTTTGCCACTACTCCTGTTCCACAAGCTGTTTCTAAAATAGAAATATTTTTAGGCGTATTTGGAATATATTTTTGTATGAGTTCGTGTAGAAAAGTTACTTCTTCATCAAGAGGTGAATTTACTCATCTTACGATGGTATCATAGTATTCTAAAAAAATATTATACGTATTCATGGTATGTATTAAAAAATATTGCCTCGATTATATCAAAAAAAAATTAAAATCAAAAAGACTCCTTTTTAAGAGTCTTTTTTAACTATAAACTATTTTTAATAATTTCTTCGATTTCTTTTCCAAGAGCTGGATTTTCTACTAAATATTGTTTCACATTTTCTCTTCCTTGTCAGAGTTTTGTTTCTCCAAATGAGTAAAATGAACCAGATTTTTTAATAATCTCTAATTCACTTCCGATATCAACAATTTCTCCAGTTTTTGAAATTCATTCATTGTACATTACATCAAATTCTGCTTCTTTAAAAGGAGGAGCAATTTTATTTTTTACAATTTTTACTTTTGTTCTATTTCCAGTTGCTTCTTTTTCATTTCCACTTCCAGCTTCAATTTTATCTTTTTTTCTTACTTCCAGTCTTTGAGATGCATAAAATTTGAGCGCATTTCCTCAAGTAGTCGTTTCTGGATTTCCAAACATAACTCAAATTTTCATTCTGATTTGGTTGATAAAAATCACACTACATCCAGATTTTGAAATAGGACCAGTTATTTTTCTGAGTGCTTGGGACATGAGTCTTGCTTGAAGTCACATATGTGAATCTCACATTTCTCATTCAATTTCTGCTTTTGGTGTAAGCGCAGCAACAGAGTCTACCACGATTAAATCAACCGCTCCAGATCTCACCAATGCTTCTACTATTTCAAGTGCTTGTTCTCCATAGTCTGGTTGAGAAATAATGAGATTATCAATATCAACTCAGATTTTTTTTGCATATGCAGGATCAAGTGCATGTTCTGCATCGATAAATGCTGCAGTTCCACCACTTTTTTGTACTTCCGCAATAGCATGAAGAGTAAGGGTGGTTTTTCCAGAAGATTCAGGACCATAAATTTCTATAATTCTTCCTTTTGCATATCCTCAACCAAGAGCTATATCAAGAGAGAGAGAGCCAGAAGAAGAAGTTTCTACATTCATAGTTTCTTTTTCTCAGAGTTTCATTACTGATCATTTTCAAAATTGTTTTTCTATCATAGCGAGTGCTTGAGAGAGAGCTTCTTTTTTATCCATACTGTTTTATTAATAATAAATATATAATATGATTATATAGTGTTAGTATATATAATATTTGTATAAGTCAAATTTATTTTTGAAAATTATCACTTTATTCTATAGTTTTCTTTTATTCAAGAAGAAGTTCAAATAGCGATATTTTGTCAACCACATACGAGACATTTAAAAATATATCCATTTGGTTTGAGTCTTTCGGTTTCTACGAGACTTTCACAATCTTTGCAATAAAATGAAACATCTCATCTTTCTTCATTAAATGTTTCTCTTTTTTGAAAATCATCTATATTTATCAGATCTTTATAATTCATGCGGGGGGCTTATTAAAATAAACTTAAAATTTGGTGTTTTTTTTCTTCTAGTTTTAGGACTCCAATTTTATGAAGTTCTAAAAAAGCTTTTAGAGTTGCTTCCACGTCAACTATCGCGTCGTGTGCTCAGATAAAGTATTCTCAAAATAGTTTTTTGTAGAGCTCTCAGAGTTTCGGGTATTTAAATCTTTCCCCACTTCCAGGGAGAGCACAATAATCTACGGTTGTTTTCATCGTACACATAACTTGTTTTGGTCTATAGTCATATTCACGCTCGAGTCTTTTTAATTCCAATTTGATCATTTCTTCATCATATTCAATATTATGTCCGATAACAACATCACTTTCGTTAATGATTTGAAGAAAATCATCAATATACTCTTCGATGCTCGGAGCATTTTTTATATCAATATCATAAATATGGTGCACTTGACTGGCCGCATAAGGAATAGAAATCTTTGGCTTAATAAATTGGTTAATTCTTTTTATTTCTCTGAACTCACCATCTACTAATTCTCCGTAAATTCATGCGAATTGTATAATATAGGGTTGCGCGTCTAAATCAGGATTTTTCTTGTCAATAAATCAAGTTGTTTCTGTATCAAATATTAGTATTTTCATAAAAAAAAATAATCTATTAAGTGAAAAATAGTTTAAAAAATTATAAAAAAAAAGCAAACTTTATTGTTTGCTTTTTTACATTGATTCTTTTAATTGATAATAATTTCTTCCGACCCTCGCGATAACTTTTTTATTTTGAAGGTTCATATAAATAGTAGTGTTTTTCACTTTTCTCACTTTTAATACTTTCGCTATAATTTCTTCAGTACTCATTGGTTCACCATGTTTTTTCATAATATCAACAATCACATCTAACACGGTTCCTGGTTTATAAATTCACCAATCCTTGAGAGCGTAAATTCATCTTCCTACTAAAACGAATTCATTATTTCTAATAAGTTCATTATGTACGGTGTTTACCTTTACGGTTTCTCCCATACTTTCAGTAATTTTATTGGCAATAGAGATGAAATGCATTGGTATTTTTTCTTTTCTGAGAATATATACGGCTTTATCCTTGAGTGTTTTTGGATTTAAAATTTTCCATTTTTCTAATCAAATGAGCGTTTCTTCTCCTGATACAATATCTTCATATACGTCTAATACGGCATCAATAAAAGTATTTTTGAGAGCACTATTTTTAAGATTTATTTTTATCATTTCATATAAAGATGCTTTTTCCATAACATCTTTTCTTTTTTTTAAAATAGCCGTTGCTTCTTTATAAATAGCATCAATACTTTTTTTGCTGATTTTTGGAAGATAGAAATAGGTTCTTGTCCCGAGTTTTGGTTTTGATTTTACGATATCATAATCAGATTGAACGATGGTTTCTAAAATAGAGGCGTTCATATTTTTTTCCAGTTCGAATCATTTTATAATAGCATTGATAAGTTTATCTTTTGTAAGAAGTCCTGCATGCTCTTCTAAGATTTGTTTTGCGTATTCTTGAATTTGTACGAGGGTAGTAGCTTTTACGACTCTTCCAATTTTCTTAATTCATGAATCTTCTATTTGTCTTACTCTTTCTCTGGTAATATTTGGCGAAAATGAGTCTCCAATATTTTGAAGGGTTTCTTTTTCTCCATGTAATCCAATTCTTCTTTCGATAACATTTTTCTCTTTTGTAGAAAGCGCCTTTAAAATCTCTTGAAATGTGCTTACGATAGAGATGTTATTTATTTCCTTTGTTTGCATATGTACCATAGAATTAAAGTTAAGAAAATATTATATAATGTTTTTTTAAGTAAAGTCAAGTTTTTTTCTTTAAAATGGAAGTTTCATATTATTTTCATGCGTATGGGCAGAATTTTCTTGTCATAATCCATCTACGAGTCCATCATCTTGAATATATATAGAGGTTTTTGTTTTTCCAAAGAGATTCACTCCTCCTCCGATACAAGCAAGCGTATATCAAACCATGGTGATAATAAGTCACTTTCCTAAGAGAATTCCTTCACGAAACATTTGGGTATTTTCTATTAAAAATATCCCATTCAAGCTCGTAAAAAATCAAAAAAATAATAGCATAATTATCAACACAGAATCCTTTGCTTTGAGATTAAAAATATTTTTAATCAATTCTTTTGCTTGTTGTCAAAATACTAAAAAAAGAATTTTTATATTTATAACCAGTAGGATATATCAAGTAATTCCAAGAAGTTTATAAAAAGCGTTTCCGACTAATTCGTTATTATAACTATCCACCCAATTTCAAAAAAGTCAAAAAGTCGCTATAATAACTCATATCATGACGATTTTAAGGGGGTGGGAAATATTAAGTCATTCAAACTGAATAATACTGAAAATATGTCCAAGAATTCTTTTGAGTTTTCTGTTTTTTGCACTTATTCTGTATGACATTGTATTCTTTTTAATAGGTTAAAAACTTTACATTTTTTACATAATTTTTACAATAAGTAAAGTTTCATACTCTTTACAAAGCATTTTTTTATGTTAATAATATGATTGTGGAATTCTTTTTTTTGATTTCTGTGATTTTTTTATTATTATATCTCGTAGTATACTTTTTTTCTTCTCAAAAATGAAAAAAATAACCAATAGATTTCTTGATGTTCTTTTGCTTGTGGTGAGTTTTTTTGCTTCTTTAGTGAGAAGTTTTTTTTCGTTATTTATGAAAAAAAGAATAATAAAAAGATCAAGTTTTTTTGATACGATAGATTATGTAGCAAGAGTTTGGCCGCATTTTTTTTGGAAAAAACCCAGCTTATTTAAGATTTCAATATTTATGGCATCATTTATTAAATATGTATTTTATAACAAAAAATAATATGAAAATAACTCAAAAATGATTTACTCTTATAGAGATATTACTCGGAATACTAATTTTTACTATCGTTATTTTGTGATGATTTCAGGCATTGTCTGCTATAAATATAGGGAAAATTAAACTTATAGAAAGATCAAATATGACCAAAGATGTAGTATATTTTAGCGAAAAGCTTTTTGAGGAAATAAAGTCATGAGGAACGATTGATTATGAAGAATACTTTAATAGAAAAGTAGTTGGAACAACTACTGCAAGTGGACATTATTCACAAAATACTTGATTTTGAAATTTTTCAACGGGAGGAATTCTTGCGACTCCATCATATGGGTCTGATTTTTACTATTGTAGAAGTGGTGATGGCGTAAATATGGGAACAGGAGGGTGTTATAATACCCAGCATAACTCTTTTGGTCAAAGTGTTCTTTGAAGTCCACAAAGATATGGACAATATGCGTTTCAATTTATAGATTATAATTCAAATATGAATAGCGACCTTTGAGATCAAAATGGAGATGGTCTTATCAGATGAGATGATGATGACGAGCATATTGGAGAATGACCTATTGTTTTTACTTGAGGAGTAAATGTGAGGGAAATATATCTTATTTCTTCGGATAAAAAAGTAAGAACATTTTTGAGATGGTCTTGGATACAAGACCCAAAATCTCCGAAAAATGCTTCTAATAATTATACATACCCTTGTAATGGAACCAGTTTTTGATCGGGGTGTTTATGAACTATTGAGGTGCTTAAATTAGAATGAAAAGATATGGGATTAAATCACAATGGAACTGGAACATGAGCGTATGATGGTATTGTTGATACTTGGGTGATTCATGAGGCATTTTGAACATGAGTACAAACGGTTGCAGGAACCAATACTTTTTCTTATCGGCAACCTCTTTTTCCTGATAGTGTAAATGTAAGTGATTTTCAAGTATACCTCTATCCAAATATAGATGTGAAACATGCGTGGAAAGATGTTTCTGCATCAAGCAATATCAATCCATATTTACGCCTCTCTATCACACTAGAACCGAGTTGGAAAAAAAGATCAGGGATACAATGAGAAATTCCAAAATATACTATAAATACGACTATAAATTTAGCTGATTACTTTACCTACTAATTTTCATACCATGAAAAAAAATAATTGATGATTTTCTATAGTGATATGAATGGCTCTAATGATATTGATAGTTTTATCAGCATATGTAATTTTGGCCTATATTATTCCATTTATGAAATCGGTAAAAGGAGTAGAAAATACTTCGGGAGCATTTTATCAAGCCTATGGAGGAATAGAAACGGCATTATATTTTATCAAAGAAAGGCCAAATCTTACTGATGAAACATATACTGGTATGTCAAATCAACCTATCGCATTTTCTTTTCAAACCTTTTCGAGTGGAACGAGTATTCCTCAAAATTCATATGGAAATAGTGAATATTCAACGTGACATAATATCATTTCTCAAACCTCTCCGATACAATTAGAAATAGGAAATAGATATATTACTGACTGGACAAATATAAATTTCGATTTTAAAGTTCCTGCATTTACGGGGTGAACTCTTAGCCTATCTGGAAATAATACTCCCATTATCAATTGGATACTTTCGAGTGAAAGTGATACGCTTTATGCGAGTGGAAGTTGGGTTACTGCAAGTGATATAAATGGAACTTCTTCGTGGAATATATCAAATAAATCCTGAATTACATTAGAAGGAGGGAGTGGTAATTTTCAAACTTTTTATACAAATAATTGTTGAACCAATTCTGGATGTATTTTAAAAATGGCAGTTATCAATGATTTAGAGTTGACTACTAATTATACAAAAATACCGTATCTTGAGTATCAAATCAATACCTCGCCTAATAATGTTCCAGATAGATACACTCGTATTGAATCTCATGGAAAATCATTTGGGTTTCAAAAAAAATTAGACGTAAGAATCCCGCAACAAACAGTGAGTCAGGCTTTTGACTTTACCGTATTTCAATAAAAACAAAAAAATGAAACAATTTATTATAACAGAAAATGATGCTGGACAGAGACTAGATAAATTTTTAAAAAAATTACTCCCAAATGCAAGTGCCTCACTTATCTATAAACTGAATAGAAAAGATAAAATAAAAGTCAACGGGAAAAGGCAAGATAATGAATATAAACTTCTCACTTGAGAAGTAGTGAAAGTTTTTTTAGTCGATTCTGATTTCGAAACTTTAACGAAAAAAGAAGCTCCCAAATTATTGGAAACCAGAGAAAAATTTGACACCAAAAATATAGTCTATGAAGATGGAGATATTTTAGTGATCAATAAAGAACCTTGAATCAATGTTCATCCAGGGGATTATAAAACCAAAGAATCAAATATTATTTCTCAAGTACAAGATTATTTATGAGATAAATTAAATAGTTTAACTTTTAAACCATCGTTAGTTCATAGAATAGATAGAGATACTTCAGGAATACTTATTATTTGAAAGAAAAAAGATATCCTAACTCAATTAGTAGCGGATTTTAAAGAACATAAAAAAGTAAAAAAGATTTATTATGCTATAGTTTTGTGAAAACTTCCAAATAAATCTTGAACGATAGATAAAAAACTTCTTCGTATAGAGTGAGCGAAAAATGAAGATAAAGTACAAGTAAGTGATAAAGGGCAAACAGCTATTACCAACTATAAAGTTTTGAAAGAATATATTTTAAAAACTCCCTCTTGAGATAAAGTTATAAGTGAAGTTGAAGTAGAAATATTAACTTGAAGAATGCATCAGATAAGAGTGCACTTGGCAAGTATTTGATGTCCGATCATTTGAGATAATAAATATGGAGATAAGCCATTTAATTCGTATATTTCAAAACATTTTTCTCTCAACAGACAAGCTCTTCATGCTTGGAAGATAGAATTTTTTCATCCGAGAAAAAATAAAATTCAAAGTTTACAGGCTCAGATAAAAAAAGATTTGACAAATTTTGTAAATAAATTATAAATATTCTTCACGAATTTAATTTATTTACATTTTTATTATGTCAAAAAAAATTACACAACCGCACAACAAAGAAAATAGAAAAATCAATACTCACACTGTAGGATGATTTCAGTGAGTTGTATCAAAAGCGAAGGATATTCTCTCCATGCGTGTATCGGATATCCTTGTTAGGGATAAAGGAGATAATGCGAAGAGATTTTTTTCTATTTTACTATCATCAAAGCTTCCAAAATCATCAAGTCAATCTGCAGATGTATTTATGAGAAAAATAACCGATGCAAAGCATGAGTGGTCTTTTTATGCACAAGATTTTAAAAATAGAGAATGTTTGAGAGATATTTATGAGTGAGAGAATGTATTTTTTTGGACAAATGGGGGTAATTTTTGACACTACAGATTTGAAACTACATACCAATGAAGAAGATTATCTGTTATGTTTTATAATTCTGCCGATTATGATGGGAAAAAAGTTTCTTTTGAAGAATTCGTACAAAAAAATGAACCAATGAGAGTATGTTTTTACTAATAATATCGCTTTAATTTTTGATATAACTATATGGATCAAAATCATTCGGAGAGGGGAGGAGGTTTAGAAATTTTTGATATGGTACTTGATATGAATAAAAAAATTATATCTGGAGATCTCTCTTTGTGAGGATATTCACAACAGGTAGCTATGATTTTATCATCTCCGGATTATTCCATGTATGATAGAGAAAATTTAGAATTGTATTTAAAACAAGCAGAAGAAAGGTTTTTGTCTACTCAAAACAATATAGATTTACTAGCAGTAAGAAAATAAAAAAATAAGCAAGTCTCAGACTTGCTTATTTTTTTATTTTCTTCTGAATAATACGGTTCCAAATATTCCTATAAATATACCAATAAATAATATAAAAATTATTTTATAAATCGCATCTTTACTGAGTTCTTCTGTGTGTGACTCACTTTTTATTTCTTCTTTGTGAACTTCATACGTATTTTTTAAAATTTCCTCCATATGAGCATCATGCGCTTCGCTTCCTGCATTTTCAACATGATGAGTTATTTTTTTCTTTATCATTTCTTCTACTCATTCAGCCCAATGTAAAAATGTAATGTATTCTGCAATATATTCTCTTCCAGCGTCTACATCCTCTTTAGCGTAATTTTGTTTTTCTATTACTTCTTGAAATCTATGTTTTATTTCATCAGTGATAGTTTGTGCAAAATATTTTTCTAATTCTGTAGAATCTTTTGTTTCAAAACTTTTATCTCAGAGAATGACAACAGGATTCGTTATACTTCCAGCTGGTTTTAATCAAGTATATTCTGCTCATTCTCCCTCGCGGTGAATTTGAACTAATTTTTCTAAAAATGCAGTATCAATATTTTCTGAATTTTCAGGATTTGCTTGTCTTAAAGAAAGAGTTTTATTAAATTCTTCCAACATAATGGCTTCATCTTTTTTTTGTACCCAGATGAGAAAATAATTTGGATCTTTTGTTTTAAGTGATTTTTGTGCATCTAGGATAAGTGGTCAATCCATAGTATCACAATGCGCAAATGTTTGATTTTGAAAAAGTGTAGTCACTAAAATAAAAGCAACTAAAAAAATAATTCTTGTTTTCATATTTAAAAAATTAATGTTATAAAATACTAAAAAATACCTGAATTTTTATTCAAGTTTATAAAATATTATATAACATCAAAAATCTGAATTTTAATTATTCAAACAAGACTAGAATAAGTATTTTTGAAAGGTGGGTCTTGGCCTTTTGGGAGTGGAATAGGTATGTTTTTTCTCAAACATATTTCTTCTTGAAAGTAAATATTTTTAGGAATATCTATAAATCAAACACTTTGACTTAGTATTGTGATAGATTTTTCTAAATCATTATTTACGACAGATTCTTTACATTCAGGAGATTTTGACGTTGTATCTATGCTTTCATGTTTTTCATAAACTTTTTGATTATGGCTATGCGAAAACTCCACCAAATGGATAATTGGTAGAAATAGGGAAAATGCATAGATTATCAAAAAAGCAAATGTAGATAATTTCATTTTTTAAAATAAAAAGTTTAATTTTTTAGAGTATAGGCGAGTTTTTACAAAAATCAAATGTTTCATTTTGATTTTTTTATTAAGGAGAAAGTTTTTTACTTTCTTTTCATTCCTGAAAGTAAAAAGAATTTAAGGGGGAAAGGTATCTCGAGATACCTTTTTTTATGGTTGCGATTTTTTATGACCTAGCGACATTTCCCCCTTAAAAATCCCGGGCTTACTTCGTGTTAGGGTTTATTTTAGTTGTACTTTCTATAGTTGATTTTACTAAATCTAATACTTTATCTATTGGTAAATTAGCTTGGTTTTTATCTTCAAAAACAGGAGTGAAAACAACATTTGCAATATTGTCATAAAATCTTCATTTTTCTATCCCATCTCACTTTTCAGCTCTTAATGCTTGAAAACCATGTATCATAGCAATTTTATTTTGATTTTCAATTCTGAGTTTTTTCGCTTTTGAGTATTGAGAAATACAGAAATATAGGAATGTTATTAACAATATTCATATTGGTAGTAATCAATATTGTAAATTAATATTAAAAACTCTATTTCAAGGTTCTGGTATTTTATCGATAAAACTTGTTAAAGTTTTTAATAGAATAAATCATATTATATAAGCTAACCATCACTTTTTTAAAGAATGTTTTAGAAAATACCAAATTGATAAATTTTCATTTTCTTCTTCATTATCAATAGATCATATAAGAATAACAATAAAACATATAAAAGTAAAAATTCATAATAATCACCAAAATAATAATTTATATGTATATTTGAATGCTAAAACATCAAATAATGGTATAAAACTTACAAATAATAAACTTGCAAAAGCTATAAAAGATAGAATAAGCCATCTTCTTTCCTCTAATGAAAAATTTTCTTTTAATTCTTCAAATCATTTAATTAATTTATTAGTTTGATCTTTATTAGTTATTTCTAATTTACTGGATTGTTTATTTAATATAATAGATTGTTCTTCATTTTCTTTTAATATTCATTCAGGATTTCATAGTTCTAATTCAATTAAATTCTTCCGTTTTGAAAAATTATCTCACACATTATATCCTTTTCTATCTTTCCATAATGTATCAATTGAGTTTTGTAGTTGTTCAAATTTTAGTTTTATCATATTATTTTTAAACTCCTTCAAAATATTAGGATTTTTTAATTTATCCATTATTTCATTTGCCTTTTCTCATTTTAAAACTCATTCTTTTTGTAATTCTATAACTTCGTTAAGTTCTTGTTGTAAACTTTTTAATATTTTACTCATATCTTAAAATTAAATTCTAAATAAAGCCCCCTTTGGGGGCTTTGATACCTACACTCTCGTAGTATTTTTTCACTCATTATCATCTTTTTCTACATCTCATTCAACCACTCAATCTTGAGGTTGTTCAGCTTGTGCTCAGCTTTGTGCTCCAGCTTGAGA